>DATJRJ010000043.1:0-26097 GCA_035504735.1 Binataceae bacterium (SeqCode) | reverse complement strand
TTGGTCAGCAGTGCCCGACCCAGCGCAAGCCCCGCCAGGTGCGGACGACGAGGCGCCTTTGACCAAGGCGATTATCCAGCTGACCAGTGCCTATGGCCGCAATGGCTGCCGCCGCGTCGCCCCGCTACTAGAATCCATCTGCTTAGTAGGATCGTGGCATTCCGAGCAGGTGTTCACCAACGAAGCTCAAAATGAGATTGTTGGAAATCGGGGCAGTACGGTAGAGGCGCGCCTCACGCCATTTGCGCTCAACATGATATTGCTTCGCGAAGCCATACCCGCCGAATGCGTTCATTGCCGCTTCAGCCGCTTCCCACGCTGCCTCGGAGGCGAGATATTTGGTCATATTTGCTTCGGCACCGCATGGTAGGCCGGCATCGAATAGCGCCGCCGCCTTGAGCTTCATAAGTCCAGCTGCCTGCACAGCAACGTGGGCCTTGGCGATCGGAAACTGGACACCCTGATTCATACCGATGGGCCGATTGAATACGCGCCGTTCGCCAGAATACTTTACCGCATATTCGACGAACCAGTGGCCATCACCGACTGACTCGCTGCCAACCAGAATGCGTTCCGCGTTGAGCGAACTTAGTACGTAGGAAAAGCCCTTGCCCTCTTCGCCGATCAACGCCTCGCGCGGTAAGATCAGATTCTCGATGAAGACCTGGTTAGTCCCGTGATTCACCATCGTGGCAATCGGAACCGCATTGATCGCTTCACCAGCTTCCTTGAGGTTCACGAGAAACAAGCTCATGCCGTCAGTCTTCTTCGTGACTTGCTCGAAGGGCGTGGTGCGGGTGAGCAGCAGGAGCATGTCCGAATGCTGGAAGCGTGACGTGAAGATTTTCTGACCATTGACCACGTAATGATCACCCTCGCGGCGAGCGAAAGTTTTGATCCGCGGCGTCTCAGAACCCGCGTCCGGTTCGGTAATCCCGAACGATTGCAGCCGCAACTCGCCCGACGCGATGAGGGGCAAATAGCGCTGCTTCTGTTCGGCGCTGCCGTGCTTGAGGATCGACGCCATTGTGTACATTTGTGCGTGACAGGCAACCGCGTTACCACCACTGTGATTGATCTCTTCGAGGATCAGCGAGGCTTCCATCATCCCAAGCCCCGCGCCCCCGTATTCCTGAGGAATCAATGCCGATAGCCAGCCAGCCTCGCTCAAGGTCCTGACGAATTCTTCAGGATAGGCTCCTTGCTCGTCGCAGCGATGCCAATACTCATTGCCAAAGCGCGCACATAGTGTGGCCACGGCATCCCGGATTTCTTTCTGGCTATCGGACAATTCGAAGTCCATTCCATTACTCCTCGACTAAAGCGGAGCCCTGCCCAGCGTGGCCGACGCGGATCCGCAAACCGATTAGCCTACTAACGATTTTTCCATACGGGCTTTCGCTTCTCGTTGAAGGCTGCGATTCCTTCGAGCCGGTCGGCGCTGCCAATAAGCTGATTGTAGGCAGCTAGATCCAGTGCATACGCTGTGCGCGAATCGCAGTCCTGCCCGCGGCTGAGTGCGACCTTTGCCGCGCGAACTGCCATCGGTGCGCTATCCGCGATTTCACGTGCAATTACCAATGCAGTTTCCAGCGCACGTCCGGCGGGCACCACGCGATTAATTAGTCCCCACGCATAAGCTTGGTCCGCCTTGATCGCACGACCTGTATAGATCAATTCGCTCGCCCGACGCGTCCCGATACTGCGAGCAAGACGCTGCATGCCCCCGCCGCCGGGCATGATCCCGCGAGTTACCTCTTTGAGCGCAAACTCGGCCGTCTCGGAAGCAACGATGAAATCAGTCCCCAGCGCCAATTCGCAGCCGCCCGCATACGCGAACCCTTCGACCGCCGCGATAGCCGGCACCGGAAAACTCCACAGGGCTTCGAACATGTCTTCGATCAAGTGATGCTGATGGCGCCATTGCTCGTTGCTCATCCCGTTTCGCTCTTTAAGGTCGCCACCGGTCGAGAACGATCGGTCCCCGGCTCCGGTAATAAGCATGCATCGAAGCGATTCGTTATAGGCCTGCTCACGTAAAAGGCTCAGGAACTCCTTGAACATCTGCGTGTTCATTGCATTGAGCGCGCCCGGACGATTTAACGTCACGATCGCCAGGTTGCCCGCCCCACCGTCCCAATCCAGTTTCAAAGTTTCCATCGCAGTACCCGCGCTGCACTGATCCACTCGGCGATAAGTGAACTGTACGGTCGCCCTAAAGTTTTTGTCAGGTTCGGCAAATAATTCATGATGTTAACTCGAGGGCGAATGGAGACCGCCGCATAAGAGCGACAACTCCGCAGTATCTTTTATGAATGCGCGCAAGCCCTCCGAAGATAAAGTGTAGAACCCGTCGAGGATCCAACCTGCTTGCCGCAGATCAGCTTACGATCAAAAGCCTCACGCGAGCGGCGGCGGTGAATCCCAGCACGGTCCCGCCTTCGGCAGCATCGCTGGCAGGGGGTGCTCCAGGATTTTCTCGACCAACGCGACGCATCGAGCAATTGGTCCAGGTCAACGCCGGTCTTGACGCCCATCGCTTCGAGCATGAAGACCAGATCGTCCATCGGGATATTGCCGGTAGCCTTGGGAGCGAAAGGGCATCCTCCGGCGCCGCCCGTCGATGCATCAAGCACATCTGCTCCCGCGCTGACCGCTGCGTAGGCATTGGCGAGTCCCAGATTGCGCGTGTTGTGGACATGAATACCGATCCGCACCGCCGTAAATTGCCGCCGCGCACGCTTCAGTATCCGTTCGATTTGCGGCGGGACCGCCATTCCAACCGTATCCGCGAAGTCGACCTCTGCGGCCCCAGCCTCGACAAATTTCGCTGCGAGTCGCAGCACCCGATCTGGATCAACCGCACCCTCGAAAGGACAGCCGAAGGCGGTTGCAATGGTGCCGGTTAGCTCGACACCGTCACCGGGCGCCCGAACGAAAATCGGCTTGTACGAGTCCATCGTCGCATCAGGCAGCGCATGGGCATTCTTACGGTTCATTGTATCGGTCGCTGCGACGACCAGCCGGATATAGCGGGCTCCGGCGGCGACCGCGCGCTCATAGCCGCGGTCGTTTAGAACGAGCACGATCGGCCGGATGCCGGGAATCTTCGATGCGACGCGAAATACCTCTTCGGCGTCCGCCATTTGGGGCACCCACTTAGGGCTGGCGAAGGAAGCGACCTCGATCCAGGGCACTCCGGCGGCGGCGATTCGGCGGATCAATCCGAGCTTTAGCGCTGGCGATAGCGTTATTTTTTCATTCTGGATGCCGTCGCGTGGCGCCACATCGCACAAAATGATCCGATCGCTCATGTTGGTTGCCTCCATCGGTTGGCCTCGCGGCTGAAACGTCCTCGCGCCTTCCGTGGCTGCGAATTAGACCGCGGGGATTATCGCTCAACCGTCGCAGCAATCAAGAGCGGCGTCGGAGGTCAAATTGTAGCCTCGGAGGTTTCGATCAAAGCGAAAATGAGTAAGGGACGCGTTCTTTCGCGCGCTGGTGGGTCATTGCGTATGGCCGTCCAGAGGCGATGTTCGGCTTTATTAGCGGCAGGAATCTCCGCGAAAAACCAAGACTGCTGATTCGATTGAACGCAACAGGGTTTAAGTAGCGAACTTCGGCCACCCATTAAGAAGCGCAATAAAGACGCGGGCTAAGGAGTCAGGCACATCAGTTACTCATTAATTGGGTTTGGTTACCAAACGCCAACCACGCATCTGCAATGATTATCCTATCGGTAATGATTGACAGAAATCTCAATACGATGGTACCTGTCGGCGTGGATGACTGGGACTCGTTCTAGAAGGCGCCGCGCAAATCCACTGGACCCTGCCGAGCGGCGCGCAATGCTGCTAGGCTGCGCAATCCGGGTCTTTGCCCGCCAGGGTATCGGCGCTGCACGTCACGCCGAAATCGCGCACCGAGCCAAAGTGTCGGTGCCAACGGTGTTTATTTATTTTCCGACCCGCAAGGCACTGGTTAACGATGTACTGGAAGAGGTTGCGCGGCTCTTTACGGAAATGGCGGAGCAGGTCTACGCGAAAGGAGGACCCGCATCAGGGCTAATCCTGGAGCACTTGCGGGTGTTTGCGGACAGCGTAGATACGCATCCTGACCATATGCGCGTACTGCTCGAGTGGAGCACCGCATTGCGCGATGAGGTTTGGCCCCTGTTCCTGCGCTTTCAGGAGAAAATCATTGCCACCGTGTCACGGATCATACGGCGCTGGCGGATGGAGATTGGGAGTGGCAGAGACGTCGAAGCCGAAGATGATGCCCGAGTCATCGCCGCCACTGGGTACGTGCTGGTGCAGATGAAAGTGGCGAAGTTGACCAGTGTACGTATAGAACGATTTCTTCAAACTGTGATCCGAGACACCCTGGGCGAGGATGACACGCTGGCGAGTGGTAAGCGTCATATATCCGAATTCAACGTAGCGGTGGGATAGAGTAAGCCTGTAGGGGAACGAAAAGGAGAATGGAATGCGTGTTGGAGCGTGTATTTTCAATCAAAACTACACGGACTGGGACCGTTATGAAGCAGAAGAATGTGGCAAGGCAGTGCCGAAGCATCCAGCGCGCTCGGATCGCGAGATCTTCAACGAAGAAATCAATATCGCGCGAATCGCCGATGAAACCGGGTTCGATTCCGTATGGACTATCGAGCATCACTTCACGCCTTACACGATGGTGACCAATCCGCTGCAGTATCTAACTTACATCGCGGGAATTACGCAGCGCGTTGATCTCGGCACAATGGTTGTCGTGCTGCCCTGGCATAATCCGGTACGGGTTGCCGAGGACGTCAATATGCTCGACTCCTTCCTGGGCCCCGAGCGCGAGATTATTTGCGGCGTTGGACGCGGGCTAGGCCGTCGAGAGTACGAGGGCATGGGCGTCGATCAGAATGAAGGTCGGGCTCGGTTCGACGAAGCGCTCCAGATAGTTCAACAGTTGTTGCGGACGGCCCAATGTGATTTTGAGGGCGAATACTACAAAATTCATGGCCTGCATTTGCGGCCTCAACCCGACCGCGATCTGAGCGAAAACTTGTGGTGTGCCGGTGGCACCCCGGACACCGTGCAAGTGATTGCGAAGCATGGCGTACGGCCACTAACGATACCAACTACGAGCTTGGAGCTGGCCCTTTCCAACATGCGCAATTACTCCGCGCTGCGCCATGAGGCGGGCCACGGACCCAGCCACACGAAGCTCGCGCTGTGGACCTATGTAGCTGATAGTGCCGCGCAAGCCGAAAGTGGCGCGCAGCAGTATATGTGCGAATATGCCGATTCGGCGTTACGCCATTATGAGCTGCTGGGCAGTCATCTTGAGAGCGTGCGCGGGTATAAAGAGTATGGTCAACTGCAAAAGGCGTTGCGTCAGGACGCCGATCCCTTTCGCCAAGCCTTCTATCGGAGCCATCCCTGGGGCACGCCCGATCAAGTGATCAACCGCGCCGGCGAACTAGCCGAGGCCTTCGGCACTGACGAGATCATGTTCATCTTCAAGTATGGATCGATGCCGATGGCCGCCACCGAAAAGAGCATGAAGCTTTTTGCCAGGGAGGTCATGCCCGCGCTGAAAGACCTGAACCCTGAGCCTATTAGCGCTGGCCGCCCTGCGGCACAGACGAGGCCGAGTGAGCAATCGGCCGCCAAATAACGAATCCAGGTAAAAGATACTCGCCTCAGTGGCGAGAGGTTGGGGAGGACAACACATGAGTACCCACAACAGTAGCGGTTTTGTAGCGCGTCCCCGCTTCGAGGAGTACAGGGAAAAGTTCGCTGATTTTTTTAAGATGGAGCGCCGCAATGGGGTCATCCAGGTGCAGATGCACAGCGATGGAGGCTCAGTCACCTATGGGCTGCCTCTTCACAATGCCTGGTCGCAGCTTTGGATGACGATCGGTAACGATCCCGAGAATGAGGTGCTTATCTTCGGAGGCACCGGCGATAAGTGGATTGCCAAGCTCGATCCGGAAATGGCTAAACGCCCGTTGTCCTCGCTGCCGGGGGATGACTTCTACGATCAGATCTACTTGGACGCGACGAAGCTGCTGGAAGCGTTCATCTTCAATATCGAGATTCCTACTATAGCGTGCATCAACGGCCCCGGGCTGCATACAGAGTTTGCCCTGCTGTGCGATATCACACTTTGCGCAGAGCATGCAGAGCTATTTGATCCGCATTTCCAATTTAACCTGGTGCCCGGAGATGGCCAGGGACTGACCTTTCAAGAGCTGATGGGCTTGAAACGCGCCGCCTACTTTCTTTACACCAGCGACAAGATAGACGCGCAGACGGCGAAGGAGATGGGTTTGGTCAATGAAGTGTTGCCGCTCGCACAACTGCTGCCGCGTGCACAAGCAATCGCTGAGAAAATTATGCAAAAGCCACGGAGCATACGGCGCTTGACGAGCGCCGTGCTGCGGCGGCAATGGAAGCGCCGTCTGGTTCAAGATCTGGGCTTCCACATCTCGCATGAGCTGTTGGGAATGCACCTTAGCAAGACGGCTCTGAAGTAGGCTGCGGCCACAAGGCCACCGGTTGAGGCCCGCATCGATTGCTACGCTGGAGCATTGCTCGGGAGCATAATCCATGAACTCTCTTACCAGCGGGGCCGTTTCTTCGGTTTTGCAACGGCTCTTTCGCGAAGCCGAAATCACTGACCGGCCACTGGTTGACGATTTTCTCAGGAACGCGACTAAAGACCCGTGGAGCAAACTGCTGGAGGAAGAGGCCAAGGACTACTACGCCTTGTATCGCAAGTATGCGAACAACTTCCTGAGCGTCGCTCCCGATTTTGGCCGCTTTCTCTACATGTCTGCCCGGGCTTGCAGGGCTAAGAGAGTAATTGAATTTGGCACTTCCTTTGGCGTGTCCACAATTCATCTCGCTTGCGGCCTTCGTGACAATGGCGGTGGCTATCTGATCGGGACGGAGCTGGAGCCGGAGAAAGCTCGGCGTGCACGCGAAAACCTCACCGATGCGAATTTAGCCGATCTGGTTGAAATTCGAGTGGGCGACGCTCTTGAAACGCTGAAGAACGACATCGGTGGACAGGTTGATCTGTTGCTCCTGGACGGCGCCATCAGTCTTTATCTCCCGGTTTTGAAACTAGCGGAGCGCCATTTGCGCTCGGGCGCATTGGTGATCGGCGAGAATGCGATCGAACAATCGCCAGGATATTTGGATTATGTGCGCAATCCTCAGAATGGCTATCTGTCGATCGCGCTTCCGTTCCAGGCGGGCCGGGGCAATGAACTCACGGTCGTAACTAGGTAACGGTTGCTGAAAGATTCAAGTTCATGATTAGGGACTATTACCAGCTATGAGCTCGTGACAGCCTGAAAGGAGATGCGCCATGCCAGACTTCGGAATAATCACGATACCAACGCATTACACACTTCAGCCGGCGGAACTCGCCCAGTGGGCCGAAGCGCAAGGATTCGAGTCGCTCTGGTTCGGCGAACACTCGCATATTCCGACCAGCCGCAAATCACCGTTTCCCCTTGGAGGAGAACTACCTCAATACTACAAGGAATTTTTCGATCCCTTCATTGGCCTCGCGGCGGCAGCAGCGGTGACTACCAAGCTTAAAGTGGGTACTTCGGTGTGCCTGGTGCCGGAGCACAACACCATTAACTTGGCCAAGATGGTGTCGTGTCTTGATCGCGTATCGAACGGTCGATTTATTTTCGGGATCGGCGCCGGATGGAATGAAGAAGAAATGGCCGATCACGGCGTCAAATTCGCCGACCGCTGGAAGGTTACGCGCGAGTCGATTTATGCGATGAAGCAGATCTGGACTAACGACGTCGCACAGTACCATGGCAAATTCGTGGATTTCGATCCGCTGTGGTCTTGGCCGAAACCGGTCCGAGCCGGCGGACCGCCGATCCTTCTCGGTGCGTGGTCGAGGTTCGTTCCAAAGCGAGTGGTCGAGTATTGCGACGGTTGGATTCCAGGCGACGTCGGCATCGATCTCGCCGCTGGTGTCGAAGCGATCAGGATGGAAACGGCGAAACAGGGCAGGGCCTTCGATCAGCTGGATTTGACCGTCATGACAGCCGAGGAGATGGCGCGCGGCAGGCTTGAACTACGGATCAGAGAGCTGCTGAAAATCGGCTTTAAGCGCGTCGCCTTTTTGATTTCACCGGACCAACCTGACCGGCAACGGGCGGTACTGGATGGTTATGCCGCGCTCATCCGCAAATTCGTATGAAGGATATCTGCTAAATAGACATCGGCATCGTGATAATCGACAAGTTTGCCTATCCTGAAGAATTTCGGAGTGACCGAGCGCCCGGTGACTATTTGCACTTCGGGCGTGGGATGCACGAATGCTTCGGCACCTTCATCGCGAATGCCGTCTTTCCTACTACCGCCAAAGCTTTGCTCGGGCGAAAGAACTTGAGCCGTGCACGGGGACGCGACGGACGGATTCGCTACGATGGCGCCTACAGCGATCACTTATTCGTGGAATTCGACTAGTCCGAGGAGAGCTCACGGGGTCTTATCGCGAATACCCGCCAGCGGCCAGATGTCCGTGAACCGCGTCTCGATTCTCGGAAGCCAATAGAACCGTTTGCAGAATAGCTCGCTTTGGCCATCTTCTTGTCAACCGCCCATGGCGATCTGTCTGTCGGGTACATAAGCAATAACTCATTGTCGATTGTGCGGATTCGCCCCTCAGCCGGGTGTGCCGTGAAAAGCCAGTTTTCCTTGGATTACTGACCGTCTTAAAGGCGCCCTTTCAGACCGACGTCGAATTGAATCACCGAATTCGCGGCGGGTTTCGTGCCGGGCCCCTCGTGAGTCGGTTTATTATAAGAGGGCGTGAGGCTTGGTAAACGAGAGCCATTAACAGCTCGGATACGGTGGTATTAGTGGCGGCTCTTTGTTTGACATTGCCAGACGCTTGGCGCTAGCAGGAACATAGCGGGTCGTGAATCAGAGCTGCGCTTCGTTAGAGGCGTCCAGCACCAAGGCCTAACAGGAGACCTAAGATGGAATACGATCTGATTATTCGAAACGGGACCGTGGTCGACGGATCCGGATTGCCGCGCTATCGCGCTGATATAGCCACTTTGGGCGGACAGATAGCCGCAATCGGCGAGGTTAGTGGCTCAGCTAAAGAGGTTATCGACGCCGAAGGCCAGATCGTCGCTCCTGGTTTCATCGACGGGCATACGCATATGGATGCGCAGGTCTTTTGGGATCCAATAGGAACCTGCTCCTGCTGGCATGGCGTTACCACCGTAGTAATGGGCAACTGCGGCTTTTCGCTCGCCCCATGCGCCGAAAAAGACAAGCTGATGGTAATGCGCAATCTTGAACGAGCCGAAGACATCTCGCCCAAGGCTATGGAAGCCGGCATCAAATGGTCGTGGGACAATTTCCCGCAATACCTCGATGCGGTCGCGCTGCTCCCGAAAGGGATCAATTACGCTGCCTATGTCGGCCATTCCGCGCTTCGCACCTACGTGATGGGCGAGCGGGCGTTCAGCGAAGAGGCCACCTCCGAAGATGTGGCTGCCATGAAGCGCGAGCTACGCATCGCAATTCGCGCCGGTGCAATCGGCTTCAGCACCTCGCGCAACCGTAACCATGAAACGCCTGACAACCGTCCTGTCGCGAGCCGCTTAGCGAACTGGGAGGAAGTGCGGCAATTGGTTGGCGTCCTTGGCGAGTTGCAGGCCGGCGTCTTCGAAATCGCGCAGGAAGATATCGATCGAAGTCCAGCCGTCCTGAACGATTTTCATCTCCGTCTAGGCGCCCTCGCGCTCGAAACCAAAGTGCCGATCACGTTCGGCGGCGCGTATTCCAGGAAGTCCCCGTCCCCCACGATGTGGCGCACGTTCTTTGAATTGGCCGATGATGTCGGCTCGAAGGGCGGCAAGATGCTCGTGCAGACGTCGAGCCGCTGGATCAGTTCATTACTCTCGTTCGAAAGTGCGATGCCCTTCGACAAGGCCCCCGTGTGGCGTGAGTTCCGCAAGCTGCCCTTGGCGGCTCAGGAAGCTGCGCTGTGCAACCCTGACAGCCGCCATAATTTGGTCGAGGCCGCGCGCGAGCACATGAAGAATCCTCATCGAGCGATTGGCGCCGAAGCGCGGCCCCCGGAGTTCGATTGGCTCTTCGTCCTCGACAAACCGTTACCGCCGTACAAGTCGATTGCGCAGGTGGCCGGCGAAAGGAACAAGGATCCGCTCGACACCTTTATTGACCTCGCGCTGGACAAGCATCTGAAGCAATTCTTCATCCAGCCACTTGTCAATGAAGATCAAGATCTGGTGCTGGCGATGATTCGCCATCCGCGTTCGGTCGTCACTTTCTCAGACTCGGGCGCGCACGTCTCGCAGATCATGGATTCTTCGATCCAGACGCATCTGCTCGGCTATTGGGTCCGAGAAAAGCAGGCTCTGACGCTTGAACAGGCGATCCGCAAGATCACCTTCGACCTGGCTTCTTTCTGGGGCCTCAGCGGGCGAGGTCTACTGCGCGAAGGCAATGCCGCAGATTTGGTTATCTTCGATGCGGACACGATCGCTCCAGCGATGCCGACGCTCGAAAACGATTTGCCGGCCGGGGCACGCCGCCTGAAGCAGAAATCGACAGGCATTTTGGCCACGATCGTCGGCGGGGAAGTGCTTCTGCGCAACAATGAGCATACGGGAGCATTGCCAGGCCAGCTGCTGCGGGGTCCGTTGGCGAATTGACGAGAGGCTGAACTCGAGTCAATCAGCCGCTGCTTGGATCTCCGCGGCAACAGCCTTGGCCAGCATTGCTCTGAGTAAGCGGGGCGGCGATATGGGCAACTCCGTGATGCGGACGCCGATCGCATCGTAAATCGCATTGGCCACGGCGGCCAACGCCGGTACGATTGCGATCTCACCTGCACCTCGAATTCCGAGCGGATGAGCCGGGTTCGGCACTTCGACCAGGATAGTCTCGATTTGTGGCAGGTCGAGACACGTTGGCATTCGGTAGTCGAGTAGACCAGTATTGCGCAGTATGCCTTTCTGGTCGTAACAATATTCCTCGTTTAGCGCCCACCCGATTCCTTGCGCGAACCCACCCTGCGCCTGCCCCTCGGCGTAGCTCGGATGAATCGCGCGGCCAACATCCTGAGCGATAGTGCATCGAAGGATCTGAACTTTGCCGGTGTCAGGATCGACTTCGACATCGACGCATACGCTCGCGAAGGCATTGCCTACTTTGCCGGTCGCGTCCAGTGTTCCTAGCCCGACGATCGGGCCGCCGGTACGCGCGAGTTTCGTTGCAATCTCCTTGAGAGTCAGCCGTTCTGCACCGCCTTGAACAGTAAAGATTCCATCTTTGAATTCGATCTGGTCGGGCCTCTTCTCGAGTAGTTTGGCCGCGCGCTCTTTCAATTGCCGCAAAGCGTGATGCGCGGCCTCGTAGACCGCGAGGCCCGTCGCAAGGGTCACCCGGCTTCCGCCGGTGCCGTCGGTAAAGCCGATCGCATCAGTATCACCGACCAGCGGACGAACGTCGTTGATATCGCAGCCGAGCACCTCGGCCGCTATCATGGCCATAGACGCGCGCGAGCCACCGATATCAACCGAACCCGTCACCACGCTCACGCTACCGTCTGGATGGATATTGACGGTCGCGGAGGATTGGTTGCCGCCGTTGAACCAGAACCCCGACGCTACGCCGCGTCCGCGATTTGGGCCTTCAAGTTTGGACCGGTAATGTTCGCTGTCTTTCAGCGCTTCGCAGGTCTCGCGAAAACCGATTCGCTTGTACCTGGGTCCAGCCGGTTGCGCGGTACCCTCGCGTGCTCCATTAAATATGCGGAAATCAATTGGATCGATCCCGCACTTTTCCGCCAGTTCATCGATTACGCTTTCGCAGGCAAAGGCGGAACTTGGGGCACCCGGGGCGCGATAGGCGGCGACCTTCGGCCGGTTCACCACCACGTCGAACGCATCGATCTTCAGATTCTCGATATCGTACGGGCCCAGCGTGGTCATCGCGGCGGCTCTGAAAGGCGATCCCGGAAAGGCACCGGCCTCATAGGCCATCCAGACTTCGGCGGCTGTAATCTTGCCTTCGTGCGATGTGCCAACGCGAACCTTGATTTTGGTCCCGGAAGTCGGCCCGCTCGCCCGCAAAACTTCCCCGCGAGTCATGACCATCTTGACCGGGCGCCCGCTCTTTTTTGCGAGCAAAGCCGCTACGGGCTCCAGATAGACTGTGGTCTTGCCGCCGAAACCACCTCCGATTTCGGCCGGTACAACTCTAACGCGGCCTTCGTCCATCCCTAGCAAAGCGGCGGTGAAACCTCGGACTCGGAACTGTGCCTGAGTCGAACAATAAATAGTCAGATGGCCTTCGACACTAAACACCGCCAGCGCGTTTTGCGGTTCGATATAGCCCTGATGGACCGTCGAGGTTTTGAACTCACGCTCCACGATGAAGTCGGCGGCTGCGAAACCCGCTTCGATATCGCCGCGCCCGAGTACAATGTGATCCGCAATGTTGGTCTCCCGTTCAGCCTCTTCGAGCTTGCCTAGGTCATCTCTGCCAGCCAATCGTTTCTTGCGCAACTCGGGCAACAGGGTCGGCGCGTCCGGCTTCATCGCCTCGTCCACCGTCATCACCGGGGCCAAAACCTCATACTCGACTTCGATTAGCGCCAAGGCTTCGCTAGCGACGTGCGGGCTGTTCGCGGCCACGGCAGCTACCGCGTGGCCATCATATAAAACCTTGTCCCGCGCCATGACGTTGCAGGCGAGATGACGCGCGTTCGCTCGAACGTCACCAACAACAGTAACGAATTCCTGGATCGTCGCGGGAAAGTCCGCTGCAGTCACGATTGCAAACACTCCTGGAAGTTTCAGTGCTTTTTCGTAACTGATGGCTTTGATCCTCGCGTGCGCATGAGGGCTGCGCAAGACCTTGCCGTGCAGCATCCCAGGCAATGTGTAATCCGCACCGTACTTGGCCCGTCCCGTAACTTTGTCGAAGCCGTCATGCCTAATCGGACGCGTCCCGATAATCTTGAAGCCGTTATTCCCAACGCCAGTCGAGTTCGCCATAGCCGACCTCCAAGCCGCTGACCTCCGATCTCACACATTTGCGCTTTTCAGTGGGCGGCAATATGACAGGAACTAGCACCGGGAAATGTTCGCGTAAACTGTGCCCCGCCGCCAGGCAACGTTCGCGTGCCGCGCCAAGATGGTCGCCAACCCGACGTTATGCTACGCGTGGCTTAAACGCTGGAGACTTTGGCAACGCAAACATTTGCTGCTCTTGAACGCGTCGCTTGTGCCGTATCGGAGGGCTAATCATGTCGAGTAATCCCAATTCCGGATCCACCGTGCGTGCTCGTCTTAATCACCCGGTGATCGACTCCGATGGTCATTGGGTCGAATTTGGGCCGCAGGTGACCGACTACCTCAAGCGGGTTGGTGGCGCTAAGGCCGTCGAGGGTTTCAAGGCACGGCCGACTGAAGATTGGCATTTGACGATTCCGCTCAAGGAACGGCGCGAGCGCAGGCTCGATCAGCCGGTGTGGTGGGGAATGCCGGCCAAAAATACCCTGGATCACGCCACTTCAATGCTGCCGAAGCTACTATATCAGCGGCTTGGCGATTTCGGCTTCGACTTCGTAGTGCTCTATCCGTCAATGGGTCTACGCGTTCCCTTCATCGCCGACGCCGAACTGAGGCAGGTGACCTGCCGCGCCTTCAATACGTTCTCCGCCGACCTCTTTGGCGAATACAAAGATCGACTGACGCCGGCTGCGGTCATTCCGATGCATACGCCGGAAGAAGCAATCACCGAACTCGATTTCGCCGTTAGGACTCTGGGACTCAAGGTAGTCATGGTGACCGGCCTGATTCGCCGGCCGATCCAATCGAGCAAGCCTAATCCCCGCTACAACGAGTGGCTCGATATGCTCGCGATCGATAGTGAATACGATTACGACCCAGTTTGGGCGAAATGCCTTGAACTGGGGGTGTCGCCAACTTTCCACTCGGTGACGAAGGGCGTGGGCACGCGCGTCTCGCCGTCGAATGCGGTCTACAATCATATCGGTCATTTCGGCGTTGCGGGCGAAGCAATCTGCAAGGCGCTATTTCTAGGTGGCGTGACGCGGCGCTTTCCCTCGCTCAACTTCGCGTTCCTCGAGGGCGGCGTTGGATGGGCTTGTAGTCTCTATAGCGATCTGATCGGCCATTGGAAGAAGCGCAATTCAGCGGCGCTCGAGGAGATCAATCCGGCCAACGTTGATCGCGAATTGTTAATAAAGCTGTTTCGCGAATACGGTGGCAACGACGTGGCCAGCGGCGCTGAACTTCTTCGAAATCCCAGCCGCAGTCTATCTCCGCGTACCGCCGATCCCGACGCCTCGCTCGACGATTTCGCGGCCTGCGGGATCGATCATCCGGAGGATATCCGCGATCTGTTCGTGCCGCGATTCTATTTCGGCTGCGAGTCCGACGACCCGATCAATGCATGGGGCTTTAACGCGAAGGCTAATCCATTCGATGCGCGCCTGGGCGCGGTTTTCGGCTCCGACATCGGCCACTTCGATGTTCCAGATATGACCGAGGTGCTGCATGAAGCCTACGAACTCGTTGAAGAAGGATTGATCAGTGATACAGACTTCCGCGATTTCGTTTTTGCGAATCCCGTGAAACTATGGTCGGCGAATAATCCGAATTTCTTCAAGGGTACGGCTGTGGAACAGGCTGCAACCACTATTCTCGCCGAGAGGTGAGAGCGAATCGTAGTGCGATCTTAGACAAGTCAGCGAGGTGCAAAATGGACACGGCGACTTTTCACGAGGAGATAAACAAGATAGTTGCCGAGCATCGGCTCGACCAGCATCCCTACGTCAAGCTCGTCAACCAAGGCAGGGCGTCACGCGATCAGCTCAAGGGCTATCCGATTCAGCATTACGAAATGACCGTGCGCGATTCGGCTCCCCTATCCGCGGCGGCGTATCTCAAGATGTACGATATCGACCAGCAGGTGGCGCAAGGATCGGCAAAGGGCTTTGCTGAAGAGGCATTAGGATTGTGTAGCCATTCAGCCGGTCATACGGACCTGCTGTTCGAGTTGTGGGAAGGCGGACTCGGATTGCCACGCGAACGGCTTGTCAATGCGATCGGATCTGACGATGCGCGAGCCTTCAATGCATGCCTATACCGGATAATTCATCTTAAGCCACAGTTCGTCGGCGCGATCGGCCTGTGCGAGGAGATCGAGGTCGAGGCTTATAAGATGCTCCAAGAGGGCCTTGAGCGTCATTACGGATTCAAACCGGAGCATACGCGCTTCCTTTCAGTGCATTACGAGGCGGACAAGGAACATGGCGAAGGTGGTCATCGGATGATCGATCGTTTCGTCACCGCGACCGGACGGGAGGAAGAGTTCCTCGCTGAGGCGCGGACACTCGCGCGCTTTTTCTGGAAGGGCTTCGACTCGATGATGCAGGCATAAAGTAAAATGGAATACGACGATATCGTTGTAGGTGCGGGCTCGGCGGGCGCGTCACTTGCCGCCCGTGTGAGCGGAGACTACCGCACGACCCGGTGGTAACGAACCCGGCTATCCGCCACACTGCGAGCGGTTCAGCCGAGTTCAATGACATGCAGACGTACATCTTCAAACTCTATAACAAGGATCTGTGGGAGGGTTCGGCGATTGACGCGCCTTGGCCGAGTATCGCCGTCACCCCCGGACTGCAGTGTCCGCGGGCGCGTCCGTCTTCGCAGTGCCGATCCCAACCTACCGGTCAACATCCATCTGAACTATCTCTCCGACCCCGAGGACGTGCGCCGCATGGTCGAGGGTGTCCGGATTGCGTAGCGCCTTATGCATAGCGCACACTTCGCTCCGTACATCACGAATTTCGTCAATAAGCCAGGCGATCGTCGATTCCGATAGCGCATCGTCCGACTTTGTCAGCAACAACCGCGGCACGATCTACCATCCGACGACAACCGCCAAGATGGGACCTGACTCCGATAAAGAAGCCGTAGTCGATCAGTACTGCCGCGTGCGCGGGGTCGAAGGATTGCGCGTCGTCGATTCTTCTGTGATGCCGAACATCGTGCGTGCCAACACCGATCTGACCTGTATTGTGCTCGGTGAGCGTGCTGCCGACTGGACGCGCGCGGAAGGCTAACCACTTCCGCGACGCGGAGGCATCATCTTTAGGCAGGAGGCCGCCCCGTATGCCGCTGAATACCTCTTCGTCAGGCCGAGCAGGTGTTCCGCGATAAAACGGCTTGAAGTCCTTCGCCTCTACAAGATGGACTGGATCATTCCGCCGCAGCCATGCCGCAGTTCGATGCCAGGTGTCGAGGTCCAGGTAACGTTGCGGATCGACCGAGATCTCCTCAATCAACCATGGAATGGTTCCGGAATCGTTCATCGAGATAGTCTTCTACGAAATCATTAGCTGAATCGGTGTCTTCGCGGCCTTGACATTTTCAAGATATCGGTTCAGGTCCAATGGTTGGACCGATGAATCATAGCAGAACACCTGATGTCAAGTTGAAGGATCAGGCACGAGCCGGAGCTGTGTGCCCTAATGAGATAAGAGATAGTTCACGGAGGCTGCACCGGGTGGAATTTCAACTCATCAAGACCCCCCGGGCGTTCGAAGAGATCGCGAATCAGATTCGCAAGGAACTGTCGCATCGGCGGCTGCGGCCGGGCGATCGGCTTCCGCCAGAGCGAGCCTTAACTGAACAATTCGGGGTTTCGCGCAACACTTTGCGCGAAGCCCTGCGATTGCTGGAAAACTCCGGCTTGCTACGGCTGCAAAAGGGCGCTACCGGCGGCGCTTTCATGCGCGAGAGCACGGGCGACGCTGTTGTGACCGGGCTACGCGACATGTTTCATTTGGGAGCGATCCAGCCCGAGCATCTGACCGAAGCGCGGGTCTTGATTGAGTCGATCACGGTTCGTGCGGCGTGTGAGCGAGCAACCACGGAAGACATCAAAGCCCTCAAGGCAAATATCGCGGCGGCTGAACAGGCGGCGCTGGCGAAGGCGAACTTTTACGATCAGGCGGCGATCCATCTTGAATTTCACCGTATTTTAGCGTGGGCCACGAAGAATCCGGTAATGGTCATCGTGATGGAAGCGCTGATTGACGTGATGTCGCACTTCATTCAGGCAATTGGGCAAACGCGGAATCCCTGGGTGCTGCCATCACGGCGGCGGTTTATCAAGCACTTCGAAGCGCGGGAGAGCGATGCGGCCGTGACCGAGATGGAACAGCATCTGGAACGCCTGAATCGCTACTATCTTTCGCTGATGAGAGAGAAGGATCGCGCCGAGGCCGCAAACCAATAACTAATCCCGCACGAAGCGTGGATTGACGGTCCGATCACCTTCGTAGTGGGCCGGGAGTGCTAGCAAACCGGAGAAACGCAAATGGGTGAAATCCTAGCTGCAGGAATGACGCACTATCCACCGCTCGCCGGACACGACAAAGTAATGGCGTGGATTCTAAAGCGGATGCTGGAAAATCCGCGTCTGCCGGAGAAACTCCGGCGAGCTGAAAACTGGCCCGAAGCGATGCGTCACGAGTGGGGCGTGGACGAAGGTGCCACTGCGGCCCACGCTCATCGTGAGCGCCTCGTCGAGGCCTTGCGCAAAACGCGAGCTCAAATCGACGCGTTCCATCCGGACTTCATTCTAATCTGGGGCGATGATCAGTACGAAAATTTCCGCGAAGATGTAATTCCACCGTACTGCATCTACGCACACGAATCTTTTGAGTTCGGGCCGGCGACTTTCGGGCCAGGGGCGAACAATATCTGGAATGAGCCTGCGGAGAAAAAGTTTCATTCGCCCGGCAATGTGGCCGCGGCAAAATATCTCGCCAGCGGCCTGATTGAAGCGGGCTTCGACGCGGCCTATTCCTACAAACCGTTACATCATCCGCTGGGTCATGCGTTCGCTAACGCGGTGCTGTACCTCGATTACGATCGCAAGGGTTTTTCCTACCCGATAGTTCCGTTCGCGATCAATTGCTACGGACGCAAAGTCATCGCCCAGCGCGGTGGCTTGCCGATGTTTGAGAATCCACCCTCCAAGGCACAACTCGATCCGCCCGCGCCGACACCGCGGCGCTTGTTCGATCTGGGAGCGGCAACCGCGCGGGTGCTTGCCGCCAGTCCCTGGCGGGTGGCGGTCCTGGCTTCGTCGGGGTGGTCGCACGCCTTTCTCGTCGAGAAGAATCACTACCTTTATCCGGACACGCCCGCCGATCTTGCGTTGTTCCAGGCCCTGCGGGCAGGCGACTACGACGCGTGGCGTGACTATCCCGCAGCGGCGGTCGAGGCGAGCGGCCAGCAGGAAATCCTCAACTGGATGTGTCTGGCGGGGGCACTAGCCGAGTTGCAGCGCAAGCCAGCGGAGACGGATTTCATCGAGACCTGGATTTTCAATTCCTCGAAATGTTTCCTTGCAGCGCCACCGCCGCAATGATCTGATATCGCGGAGGCTGAAATGAGGCTCGGCGGAAAAGTTGCACTGATAACCGGGACCAGCCCTAACATCGGCGGAGGCATCGCCGAAGGCTTGGCTGGTGAGGGCGCTGCGATTGTCTGCGTTGATTCGCGCGCCGAAAATGCCGCGGACTGCGCACGCTATCTGGAGAGCGTCGAAGCGCGCGCCCTTGCCGTGACTTGCGATGTCACCGATGAGCAACAGGTGATCGCTGCGGTAACCGCCGCGCGCGAGGCCTTCGGCGGCGTTGATATTTTGGTTAATAGCGCGGCGATCTTTAACCGGAAGGGCGTCATCGATATGCCGCTTAATGAGTGGCAGCGGCAGCTATCGATCATTGTGACTGGCACTTTTCTGTTCACCAAGCACATCGCGAAACTGATGATCGAACAGGGCCGCGGGGGCAGCATCATCAATATAATCTCGACCGCCGGTCATCAGGGTGAGCCGAACAACATCGCGTACTGCACCGGCAAGAGTGGGCTTTTGAACTTTACGCGATCGGCCGCGATGGAATTGATCGCGTACGGCATTCGCGTGAACAGCTTAACGCCGACCGCCACCGATCCGGCGGAATCTTTGGAGCGCAGCGCGCGATGGGGCCGCAAAGGACCGAGTTCTGAACAAGTGAAGTCTTTCCAGCAGCTTTTGCAACCGTTCCGCGATCGCGTCGCGATGCAGAAGTTGCCGAGTCCGCGTGACTACGGGCGCGCGGCCGCATTTCTCGCGTCAGACGATGCCGCGATGATCACCGGCACGGATCTGCGCGTTGATGCGGGTGCGATTGCGCAATATTGGGCGTGGGATCCTCGTCGAAGCGGAGCTGACGAGCTGGAAGCAGAAGGAATCGACCATGATTGAATCGGCCGAAACTTACATCGTAGACGATGAGAAAGCGGGACTGTTCCGAGTTAATCGCCGCGCGTTTACTGATCCGGGCTGTCTTGAAGAGGAACGGCGGCGCATCTTCGATAAGTGCTGGATCTATGCCGGCCACGAATCGGAGGTGCCGCACGCCGGCGATTTTCGGTCCCGCAGCGTCGCGGGGCGCCCGATAATTCTGGCGCGCGGCGACGACAACGTGGTTCGGGTCCTGCTCAATACTTGTACACATCGCGGCGCCATGGTCTGCCGGCAGAAATCCGGCAACGCCAAAACCTTCCAGTGTCCGTACCACGCCTGGACCTACAATGTGCGCGGACAATTGGTTGGCGTACCCGGCGAAGATTCCTACAGCGAAGCTTTCAAACGCGAGGATATGCGCTTAGCCGCGCCGCCCAAGATGGACAATTATCGAGGCTTTATCTTCGTATGCTTCGATCGCGCGGCGCAAAGCTTGTATGACTATCTGGCAGGTGCACGTGAGTATCTGGATCTGGTTGCTGACCAATCAGAGACCGGAATGAAGGTCATCGCCGGCCAGCAAGCCTACAGCGCGCGGGCCAACTGGAAACTGTTAATGGAGAATAGCTATGACGGCTACCATGGTTTACCAACCCATCAACGGTACTTCACGTTTCTGGCAGATACCGGCATCCAGCTGCAAGGCAACAATGTCCCCATATCGGCGCGGCAGAAAGCAGTCGACTTAGGCAACGGCCACGCAGTGCTCGAGTATCAAAGTGCATGGGGTCGCCCAATCGCGCATTGGGTCGCACCCTTCGGCGAACATCGCAAATCTCATTTTGACGCGTTGCGCCGCCGATTCGACGAACGGTTCGGCCCGGAGCGCGCCAGCCGGATCTGCGAGACTAGCCGCAACCTCGGGATTTTTCCGAATCTCGTCATCAACGACATTATGGCGATCACGATCCGTAGCTTTTATCCGATCTCGCACGACTACATGGAAGTCAACGCGTGGGCGCTGGCGCCGCTCGAAGAAAGCTCTGAAGACTCCAAGCTCCGCCTCGACAACTTCCTTACCTTCCTTGGCCCGGGCGGATTCGCAACGCCCGATGACGTCGAGATGCTTGAGTCCTGTCAGCGCGGCTTCGCTAATCGCGAGGTCGCATGGTCGGACATCTCACGCGGGATGAAACGCGAGCATCCCGCGATCACGGACGAACTGCAAATGCGGGCGTTCTGGCGCCGATGGAACCAGTTGATGACGGAACCGCAAGTGAAGCGCGCGAGGAAGGCAGCATGAATGCCGTGGACCTTCCGAGCCGATCTGAAATCGAAGATCTCTTCTTCAAGGAAGCGGCATTGCTCGATGAGTGGCGCTTGGAGGAATGGCTCGAATTGCTGACGGCTGACGCGATCTACGAGATTCCGCCCACGGATGTTCCGGAGGGAGACTCCCGCAATACGCTGTTCATAATCGCCGACGACGCCGTTCGAATCCGATCCCGCGTAAAACAACTCCTCGGCAAGTCGGCGTGGGCGGAAAATCCCCATTCGCGCACGCGGCGCATGATCGCCAACGTACGCGTACTCGGTGCAGAGGGAAAAAACATTTTAGTGACCGCCAATTTTGCCGTACATCGGATGCGTTACGAGTCGGTCGATACGTACATCGGTCACTACGTCTACAAGCTAGTTCGCGATGGAGACCGCCTGAAGATAATGGAACGCCGGGCCATTCTCGATAACGAAGCGCTCCGCCCGCACGGCAAGATCAGCTTCATCCTGTAGCGGTTTACATTCACGGAGCGGCATGGACGTTATCGACATGCACAATCATTTCATCGCGCCCGAGGTGATTAAACATCTCACGCGCGATGGGCGCCGCTACGCAACGCGTATCGTGGAGCGCGAGGGCCGCAGGTTTTTCCTGATCCAGGAGAAGGCACTGCGGCCGATGGATGGTCCAATCTCCGATCTCCATGCACGACTCGCTGATATGCAGCGCGAGGGCATCACAAAGCAGGCGGTCTCGTGTGTGCCGTTCCTGATGTATCCGGACGTCGACGTGGCGCTTGGCCTCGCCATCGCCCAAGTCAACAACGATGCGATGGCAGCGCTCGCGGCCAGCGATTCTGCTCATTTTGTGCCACTGGCATCGGTGCCGATACAGGATTCAGCGGCAGCCGTCAGCGAATTGGAACGCGCCGCAAAGCTGGGACTGCGCGGAGTGGAGATTCCCCCAAAGGTGCTTGAACGGCAGCTCGACGAAGCAGATTTAGAAGTCTTCTGGGAAGCGGCTGAGGCACTGCGAATGGTGGTCTGTATCCACCCGTTTGAAGCGGCGCCAGCTGGTGCTCTCGCTCGCTACTTCCTGGGCAACCTAGTAGGCAATTTGTACGATACAGGGCTGGCGGCGGCGTTATTGATCTATGGAGGCGTGCTCGAGCGGCATCCTAACCTGCGTATTGTCTTGTATCACGCGGGCGGCGCACTGCCCGCCATCGTTGGACGCCTCGACATGGGCTATCGGCTGATACCAGAGTGCCGTGGCGCGATTCCGCGGCCGCCTTCGACCTATGTATCGCAATTTCACTTCGATATCATTGCGCACAACCGCGAAATGCTGGGCTATCTAGTCAAGTCTTACGGAGCCGATCGTTTCGTTGTCGGCAGTGACTATCCGCTACCTGCGGGACTAGCCGATCCGATTCGGGAAGTGAAGGCGCTCGGGCTGAATGCTGCCGATGAGGCGAAAATTCTGAGTCTTAATGCAAAGGACTTACTGAGCCAATAGAAATGGTCCGGAAGACCACGTGTCTGCTCAGCAGCCACTGGTTTGTAGGAGTCCAGGCATCCGGCTGCGTTCATCCTAAGTCACGTTTATCATGATGAGCTTTGCGGCAGCCTCGGCTGGCGAGTTTGCCGCTTTGCTAGTTATTTAATTAGGAGTATTTTCCCCCCTCCTCGAACGGATGCAAGCGAGTCCTAAAGCGGCGGCCTAAGGTCTGTTGGGCGGCGTGGCCGAGACGTGCAAGCTTCTCCACTCGCCGCCGTTATGTCCCTTACGAGGTCCTTTCTGATTCTTTCGCCACCGCGAGATTCTCGTCCTGCGCGCTTTCGACCGGTCCTGCCGGTGGTGTGCCGAGGAACTGCACGCGGCGTACGATAATTTCGATTCGCCGGCTACTCCTTCCGTTGCTCTCCCATTCGCGCGTGCGCAGCGGACCCTCGACGAAAACCTGCTGGCCCTTTTTGATGTACGCGTGGCAGGTGAGCGCCAGCCTCCCAACAACCACGGCGTGGTGCCATTCCGTACGCTCTTCTCGCTTGCCCTCTTTGTCGACGTAGGTCTCGTCAGTGGCTACCGAGAACTTAACGACCGGCATGCCGGTGGGCGTGTAGCGAATCTACGGGTCTTGCCCAACATGGCCGATGACCATAATTCTATTGAGCGACATTGCTTTTACCTCCTGCAGTGCCTCGCGCCTGATCAGCGGCCGCGACATGAGCTTTGTTTACTGTTTTTGCGTAACTTTATTCGCTTTCCAGGCGGCGTCTTCGGCCGCCGCCTCGCCGTGCTCCTTCATCAGCTTCGTAAGGCATGACCAATCGAATACCGCTGTGCTGCTCCAGAGGCGAGCCTTCAGCCAATTCCCATCAGTACGCACCTTGCGCCCGCAACACGCGCAGTTTCCTTGATACATCGTCCTATCTTCCTAAGATCGAAGTCTTGTTCGCCTCGTCGTTGCCGTGGCAGGAAATCTCGAATGGCCGTTCGGCTGCAACTTCTGCTTGGCAGTACAGTGAACGATCCTCGGGATAGTAGAGGGCGCGTTCTCCCAGATGAATCCGACCCTTGCAGCGCGCTCTCGCCAGCGGCCTGGGCACGTACAGCTTGGGTTTGAAAACCCAGCGCCACTTTCCCCGCCGCCCTTCCCGCAAAAGTCTGGGAGGGCGGCGATGGAGAGGAACTCGATGCGGCGCGCAGCGCCGCCACCCACGAGCGCCGACGAAGCCATGCAATTCGGCGTGACCGAGCGCAGCGCTCCTGTGGGACGGGCGCGACCGAATTGCGCGTAGCTGGCGCAAGATTGACGACGTGAATAACCTTATGATTTTGAGTGGCGATCACCATCTCCAACCCTCAGCTACTTGCTGTTTCTGCCTGATACTCTGACCTTGGACTAGCTTCTGCGTGAGCGCTGGCGCGCTCGGATCGGGAAACCGCTTTAACGAATTCCAGGTATTGCTGATGGGCGATACTCTGTGACTGCCGATGGGGCCTTCGTCTGAGCGCGTCAAGGGCGATCGCCTTCTGCAAATCGCGCGCGGCCGGCGCGCCTTAGCGCGCCGCTGTCGTTAGTGTAGATGCGGGCGTCGTAGCGGGCCCGGCTCAGCGAAACGTAAAATTGCCGACGATTTACGAGTTGGACGCCGCGAGTCGTGTCAATATTGACAATTACGCGATCGACGGTGGCGCCCTGCGCGGCGTGGGAGGTAGAGGCGTAGCCGTAGTCGATGTGCTGGAGCTCCGACAATCGCGCCTTCAGGGTTCGGCCACCATCGAGTTTGATGACGGCGCTGTCGTTGGCGATCTGAAGCACGGTCGCGAATTCGCCGTTGGCGACTTTGAGCGTGCGCTCCGGTGCGCGGAACTGAATGCGCTCGCCGATCGCGACGACTCGCTGCTCCGCCCGATACGCTTCGATGCTCTTGAAACGGCCGGGCGAAAAAGAGAGCTGCCGCCTATCCGTTGCTCTCAGCATCAGCGAGTCGTTCTCCGATTCACCGCCTCGACCGTAAGGTAAGCGTTCTTCGGTATCCCTATTCGGTTACTCGCGCGTGTGAAGCGGATGACATCGCCTCTCATAGTTTGAGCCGTGCCGACGCTGGGTTCGGGTGAGTTCGCGATTGACCAATATCCCGTGCTCCCGGCCGGTCCGGGGACGTAGCTGTGTTCAATCAGGGTCTCGCGGATCACGCGGTTCAGCTCACGCCGCTCGCTGTTGGCGGGGCTCACCACCAGGGTGCGTTCATCGGCGCGATGAAACCGCAGATAGTTGGCGGCGATCACCTGGTATCGCTTCTCCGGCGCTTCAATTTCGAATATGCGCTGCCGCTCATGCAGCAAGCGCAGCGCCTGCCCACGTCGCCGCGCGCAGCGTGTTCAACCGTGCGCTTGAGCTCCGGATCGCGCTGGCGCCGAATGACGTTAAGTCGCGCGACCGTCATTTCGCCGCGAATCAACTGATTGATTGGATTGCCGACCTCAATAGCCTGATGCTGGCGCTGATCGCCGACGAAGACGACGCGGTCGACGCTGGCGCTTTGAGCCAAGCGCAGCAGCCGGTTCAGCTGGCGCGTCGGGAGCAGGCTCGATTCGTCGATAAGCCGAAGCTGGTTTTGCGCTGGTTCAATGCGGCCATTTTCAAACAGGCTGGCCACTGTCCTGGCCAATACTCCCGCCTCGCTGAGAACCTTGACGCTGCCGCTGGTTGGTCCGAAACCGCGCACCGTATAGCCGCGTTGCTCAGCGAACTCGCGGATCGCGCCCACGGTGGTTGTCTTCGCGGCGCCTGCCCGACCCTCGATGGCGGTAACCCAATCGCTGGCGGCAATCGTCACCCGCGCCGCCTGAATCTGATCGGCGAAAAGGCCGCGCTGGATCGCCCACTCCGTTGCCTCTACCGCGGGGGCGATCGGCGCTGCCGCGCCGTCTCCAGCGCGCATCATCGCGATATTCTCTCGTTCGAGGCACCAACGACGACAATGTTATCGCCGCGAGAGATCGCATCAATAATCCTCAGCTGCCACATTCCATGGCAAAAACGGGAAGAGGCCTTATCGGGCTCCAGTGCGTCCTGATTGATAACGTTGGGCCATCTGATGCCGGAGGCGTCGTGGCCGAAAATCGTTCACCATTTCTGAGCACCGTATCGAAGAACGGGTCCTCCGGCTCGACCACCTTCCCTCAATCGCAGCAAGTAGACGTATACCCGCTTCGACCCGCTCCGCTGGCAACACGATGCCGAGCGCTCGCATGCTGCCATGGCCAAAGTCGGCGAACAGCGGACACGAATGCGTCGTCGCATCGTAATTTGCGGAGACTTCCTGGACGTCGGCCTTGATAATTCGTTCGAACTCAAGGAGCCGAGCTGCTGTCCGGCACAGAGTCTCGTGTTCCGTTCCGTTGCTCCAGACGCGTGATATCACGGTTATTTTCCTTAAATTGCGGAATCGAGGCCGCTTGGCAGGCTGTCAGACTTGACGTTGACTCGTTTGACGGTTCCTCCGGTCGCTTCTGAGCGCGCGGCGGAAAGCCGTAAACGCAGCCTCCAGTTCCTCGTTCGTAGCGTCGAGTTCACAGACGTCCGGTGGAACTCTGTCGGCTAGATAAAAGAACACGTCCGAATTCACTCCAAGCACGCGGGCGAACTCGGCTATGATGTGACAACGTGGCTTGTACAGGCCCTGCTCGATGAAACACAGATACGTTGCTGATATCGCGTGCCCGTCCTCGAACCTGACTCGTGTAGCGAACTCGCGTTGGGTCAGGCCGAGGGCCATGCGCCTTTCACGGACGCACTTACCTAAGCTCTTCATAGGGGGCACCTCCTTTTTGATAAAAACTAGAATTCCATTATTTGATAACGAATCGCGGTAAATGCACCCCCCTCTTCGAGTCGGAACTTTAGGACATCGAGTGACTTTGCTGACGGTTGCGGTTCGCTGCCGG
>DATJRJ010000042.1:0-39659 GCA_035504735.1 Binataceae bacterium (SeqCode) | reverse complement strand
GATTTATCAGCGTCGCCTAATCAACATCCCAGACGTCGCCGCGATTCAGCAGCTTGCGCAGATCGCCCGGGCCCTGCCTGGTCTTGGCGTCGTCGAGCTGCCGATTGATCGCCGCATCGTAGGTCGGCCGCTGTTCGGCGTAGAAGACCCCGACCGGCGTCGGCATCGGTGCCTCGAAATTGGCCAGCATGAAGGCCAGCGACAGGTTTTGCTCGTCGTGCACCAGCAGATCGCTCTCACTGATACCATTGCCGAGCGTGACCACTTCCGGCCGTATCCCGTTCATGCGGATTCCGCGGTCGCGATTCTTGCCGAAGATCATCGGCTTGCGGTCTTCAAGCACCAGTTGATGATCAGCCTTGATGGCCTTGTCGCTCAGATCGTTGAACGCGCCGTCGTTGTAGATGTTGCAGTTCTGAAGAATTTCCAGGAAGGCCGCGCCACGATGGTCGTGCGAGCGCTTGAGCATCTCGCCCAGGTGCTTCTGTTCGACATCGATCGAACGGGCGACGAAGGTGGCATGCGCTCCCAGAGCGACTTTGATCGGGCTAAAGGGGTAGTCGATCGAGCCGACCGGCGTCGATTTCGTGATCTTCCCCACTTCCGAGGTAGGCGAGTACTGACCCTTGGTCAATCCGTAAATCCGGTTGTTGAACAAAAGTATCCGGAGGTCGACATTGCGGCGCAGGACGTGAATCAGATGGTTGCCGCCGATCGAAAGCCCGTCGCCGTCACCGGTGACCACCCAGACGTCGAGGTCCGGGCGCGTGATCTTGAGGCCGGTCGCGATCGCGGGCGCGCGTCCGTGAATGGTGTGGAAGCCGTAGGTATTCATGTAGTAGGGAAAGCGGCTCGAACAACCAATTCCGGAAATGAAGACGATATTCTCGCGCGGAATTCCGAACTCCGGCATCGCCCTCTGCACCGCCGCCAGGATTGCGTAATCGCCGCATCCCGGACACCAGCGGACTTCCTGGTCGCTGACGAAATCCTTGCGGGTTAAAGCGGAAGCCATCGTGGTCAGCCCTCCAGGGCGCGGTTGATGCGGTTAACTATTTCGCTGACTTTGAAGGGGCGGCCCTGAACCTTGTTGAATCCGAACGCGTCGATCAGATATTCAGCGCGAACGATTTTGAGCAACTGCCCCAGGTTCATCTCGACCACCATCACCTTGCGGAAGCGGCGCAGTGTCTCGCCGAGGTCGGAAGGGAGCGGGTTCAGATAGCGTAGATGGATGCTCGAGACCGACTGCTTGCGCTCGCGCGCCGACTTGACGGCTTCGCGAATCGAGCCGAAAGTCGAGCCCCATCCCAGCACCAGCAGCTCGCCGCCGGCAGGGTCGCCGAAGACCTCGGTCGGCGGAATCTCGCGGGCGATACCGGCGATCTTCCGGGCCCGCGTTCGCACCATCAGCTCGTTGTTGGCCGGCGAGTAACTGACATTGCCGGTCAGGTTCTCGCTCGAAAGACCGCCGATCCGATGCTCCAGGCCGGGCGTGCCCGGCACCGCCCAGGGGCGCGAGAGCGTCTCCTCGTCACGCGAGAACGGCAGGAAGCCTTCCGGGTCTTTGGCGAACTCGACGGTGATAGGAGGCAGCTTGTCGGGATCGGGCAGCACCCACGGCTCGGCGCCGTTGGCGAGTTGTCCGTCAGTCATCAGGAAGACCGGCGTCATGTACTTGGTCGCGATCCGGACCGCCTCGTAGGCGCATTCGAAACAATCCGAGGGCGTCGCCGCGGCGATAATCGGCACCGGCGATTCACCATGGCGCCCGTACATTGCGGTCATCAGGTCGGCCTGCTCGGGTTTGGTCGGCATCCCGGTCGACGGGCCGGCGCGCTGGATATCGGTGATAATCAGCGGCAGCTCGACCTTGACCGCGAGACCCACCGCCTCGGCCTTCAGATTCATACCGGGGCCGGAGGTCGTAGTAATCGCGATCGCACCGCCGAAGGCAGCTCCGATCGCCGCGGCAACCCCGGCGATCTCATCCTCGGCCTGGAAGGTGTAGACCGGGAAGTTCTTGAAGGTCGAAAGCTCATGCAGAATGTCGCTGGCCGGTGTAATCGGATAGGAACCGAGGAACAGCGGCCGACCGCTTTTGACCGCCGCCGCAACGAAACCGAGCGCCGTCGCGCTGTTGCCGGTGATATTGCGATACCGCCCCGGTCGGATCTTGGCCGGCGCAACCGAGTATGAACTCGCGAACATCTCGGTGGTCTCGCCGAAGTTGTAGCCGGCCTTGAGCGCGCGCCGGTTGGCCTCGAACAGTTCCGGAGTTTTCTTGAAGCGGCTTTCCAGCCAGGCGATAGTGCTCTCGATCGGCCGCTGATACAGCCACGAGACCATCCCGAGCACGAACAGATTGCGACATCGAAAGACCGCGCGATTGTTGAGTCCGAGATCGTGCAAGGCGAGCGTGGTGAGACGCGTCACGTCGATCTGAAAGACCTGGAACTTGTCCAGTGAGCCGTCGGTCAAGGGATTGTTCTGATAGCCGGCGCGCTTGAAATTGGCGTCGCTGAAGGCCTCCTTATCGACGATAATCACCGCGTTAGGGGCGAGGTCGCCAAGGTTGGCCTTGAGGGCCGCCGGATTCATCGCGACCAGCACCTCGGGCTCGTCGCCGGGAGTGAAGATCTCGCTGCTCGAAAAATTGAGCTGAAACCCGCTCACTCCAGCGAGGGTGCCGGCGGGGGCGCGAATTTCTGCCGGAAAATCCGGCAGCGTTGCGATATCGTTACCGGCTAATGCCGATTCGGTCGTGAACTGCATCCCAGCCAACTGCATGCCGTCGCCGGAATCGCCAGCAAAACGAATCACGACATGGTCGCGAGGCGCATGCTCCTTGCGAATCGCCGGTTCGGTGTCGCCGCGCGGCGCAGAGGCCGGAGCAGCCGACTCAGGTGGAACAGCCATTTAACGCTCCTTATTCAACCAACCGTAATCAACAATCCGTTGCTTCGTAAGTTTAGCGTATACTAACCGAGGTCACACGGCCATTTATCAGCCAGAATAATAGCCCACGGCCACCCGAGACAAAAGAGGCCTCAGCGTGTCAACGAACCGCAAAATTCGTAAATTCCCCTTTTAACTCCTGCCATTCTTCGTCTACTTGGGTGACATGAGCCAGCGCTGGTCCGGTTTGAGCCCAAGCGATAAAAGCCTCAAGATCCTTGCGGCGACCCTCAGCGACGATTTCAACCGAACCATCAGCCCGGTTACGCGCGTAACCAGTGATACCGAGCGTTCGAGCCGTATCGGCAGCCTCGGCGCGGAACATCACTCCTTGCACCCGGCCCCGGACGTGCAGACGTACTCGCGCCCCCTCCGCAGACATTTATGAGCTCCGTTTCGGCAGCATCGCGAGGAACGCCTCTTCATCCAGTACGCGGACGCCGAGCTCGACGGCTTTCCGCATTTTCGATCCAGGGTCCTGCCCCGCGACCACATAATCGGTCTTGCGGCTGACCGATGAGCTAACGCGGCCGCCGCCGGCGAGAATAAATTCCTCCGCTTGCTCGCGGCTCAGCGAATCGAGCGTGCCAGTCAGGACGAAAGTCTTGTCAACGCCCGGCCAACTCTGGCCGGTGACTTCCTCGACCGGTGCGATTTCGAGCGCCTCGGCCAGTTCCTTAATCATTGCGCGATTGCGCGGTTCCGCAAAGAACTCGCGGACGCTGCGAGCGACCTCGGCACCGATATCGCGTATCGACTGCAAAGCTTCTTCGTCCGCATCGGCAATCGCTTCGAGCGTCTTGAAGCGTTGCGCCAGCGCTCGGGCGGTCGCTTCCCCCACGTGCCGAATCCCGAGGCCGTTGAGGACGCGGTCGAGCGTCGTCTTGCGCGATCGTTGGATCGAATCGAGTACCTTGCGCGCGCTCTTCTCGCCCATCCGTTCGAGCGATTCGAGGCTGGCCTGCGTCAGCCGGTAGATATCGTTGAGCTCGCGGACCATCTCGCGCTCGACCAGTTGACCGACCAGCTTGTCGCCGAGCCCGTCGATATCGAGCGCGTGCTTGGAGGCGAAATGGCGAATCGACTCGCGCATCCGCGCCGGGCAGTTGAGGTTGACGCACAGATAGGCCGCCTGGTCCTCCTCGTGGACGATTTTGCTGTTGCACACCGGACAACGCTCGGGCATCTGGAACTCGGGCGCCCGCGGTTTACCCTCGTTGGTCACGCGTACGATGTAGGGAATTACATCGCCGGCCCGCTCGACCAGCACGGTGTCGCCTTCGCGCACGTCCTTGCGCCGAATCTCGTCGAGGTTGTGCAGCGATGCGTTCGAGATCGTTACGCCCGCGAGCTGAACGGGATGCAAATGGGCAACCGGCGTCAGCGATCCGATTCGGCCGACATAGACCGCGATCGTTTCGATCGCGGTTTCGGCCTGCTGAGCCTTGAACTTGTAGGCGATCGCCCAACGCGGCGAGCGCGACACCTCGCCGAGCCGCTCCTGGAGCCCGAAAGAGTTGACCTTGGCGACCACGCCATCGGCTTCGTAATCGAGCTGGTCGCGCGCTTCGGTGAGCTCATTCCAGAATTCCAATACTGCCTCGACGCTCGGACAGATCTTCGAGCGCGGATTGATCCGCAACCCCAGCGTCTTGATACCCTCGAGGAAATCCCATTGCGATTTGAATTCGATACCTTCCATCGCGCCGGGCGTATGGCAAAAGATATCGAGCGGACGCGAGGCGGTGACTTTCGGATCGAGCTGGCGCAGCGAGCCCGCCGCGGCATTGCGCGGATTTGCAAAAGGCGGCTCGCCGTTCTTGATGCGCTCGTGGTTGAGCCGCTCGAACGGGCGCCGCGGCAGGATCACCTCGCCGCGCACCTCGAGCTGCGTCGGCGGCTTCCGATGCGCGGGGGCGATCAGCGTAAGCGGCACGCTCTTGATCGTGCGGATGTTGGCGGTCACGTCTTCACCATTGGTGCCGTCGCCACGCGTCGAACCGCCGGTCAGGCGGCCGTGTTCGTAAACCAGCTCGATCGCCAGCCCGTCGAGCTTGACCTCTGCGACGTACTCGATGTCGGCCTCGGAACGCAGCATCCGCTTGATGCGCGCATCGAACTCCCGCATCTCGTCCGCGCTCATGGCGTTGGAGAGCGAGAGCATCGGCTTGCGATGCACGACCAGGCCGAACTTGTCGCTGGGCGCAGCGCCGACCCGCTGCGTGGGCGAATCGGGCGTCAGGAGCTCCGGATGCTCGCGCTCCAGGGTTTCGAGCCGGCGCATCAGGAGGTCGTATTCGGCGTCGGTGACCTCGGGATCGTCGAGAACGTAGTAGCGATAGTTGTGATGGCGGATTTGTTCGCGCAACCCCTCCGCCTCGGCATTCAGCTCTTCGAGGTTCTCCGCTCGCGGCTGCTTGCTCATGACACTGACCCTTGACTCAAGTGATGCTTTAAACGACGCTTGTCGAAAGTGGGCACGCTAAAGCGCATCTGCGGAATCTGCCAGGAGCCGAAATGCTTCAAGAAGGGACTGCAATGCTTTAGCGATCGTCAGGCCACCTCCAGAAAACACATGCGTCGCTCGCTAATCAGCAACGGTCGTTACTGCCTCGTGCACGCCAGCCGCAATGGCTACTGCACGATATGCGGATTGCGCTCGACCGGCCCGGATCCATTCCGCGAAGACGCGGACCTGGTGATCTGCAGGGATTGCTCACTCAAGCGCGAGCAGTGGCGCCGGCAGGGATCCGCGCCCGCCTAACCGAGACCCGGGGGCATCCCGCCGTGCGCTCGACGGTTGAGCCGATCGGCGGTCCGATACGCATCGAAAATTCCCCAGATCCATAGAATCGGCGTGGTGATAAAACCGACTATCACCCACATCAAGGACCACGAAATTCCGTAGAGCACCAGCATCACGATCCCCTTCGCAATCTGGCCATTATAAATCTGGCCGAGCCCGCACCAGAAAAACGACAGCACCGCCGCCAGCCCCGGACTGTGGATTGCGGCGTTGGCGTCGCCCTCCAGCGGCATCGGCGCGCTGCATGACCCGCAATAACGCGCATCGTGCCGGTTCGCATAACCACAGCGCGGGCAATACATGGGATGGTTCCAGTCGCGGTCGGGCCGCACGCTTTGAGGCTATCCGGCACGCACCGCCGCTGCAGGGACCATACTCGTTGTGCTCGGCGCGCCGCCCGGGCCAAAGGTCAGCCGATCGGAGTAGTAGTGGATCGCCCAGCCCAGCACGATAACGACGGCGAGGATTATAAACAGGTAGGTTACCTTCATCGATTCTCCCATCTCCAGCCGTTCCCAACGGCCGATTTATCTAGCGTGCATATCCCATGGCGCGCAGGAACTCGTCTACGTTCGTGAACCGCATGTACGGGTTGGTACGCTTTTGCGCGCCGATCGTGGTGTTCGCCTCGGGTGAGTAGGCATGCCCGGGATAGACCACGGTCGCGTCGTCGAGGTTACGCAACGTGCGATTCAGGCTGTGATACATCTGCTCCGGATCAGAACCGGGCAGATCGACTCGTCCGCACGAGTTCACGAACAATGTATCGCCGGACACCAGGTTGCCATCGACCAGGAAGCACTGCGATCCGGGCGTATGGCCGGGGGTGTGGAGGAATTTTATCTCGATCGCGCCCAGCTTGATTGCGTCACCAGCGTCCATCTTCTCGATATCGGAGTCCGACAAACCCGCTATCTGCTTGGCGCCGGCCGCCTCGAGCTTGTGCAGATGAACCTTGGCCTTAATGCGATTCAACAGCTCGGCGGTGCCCTGGATCTGGTGGCCGAAGAGGTCTCCGCCCAGATGGTCCGGATGATAATGCGTGATGAGAATCCGCTCGATCTTGTAGCCGTCGGCCGCCGCTATTTCGATGATTTGGTTTACATCCCAGGCCGGATCGACGACCGCCGCGGTGCGAGTTACGGGATCGCCGATCAGGTAGACAAAGTTCGCCATCGGGCCGATCTGTACCTGGCGCAGATAGATGCGTTCGCTTGAATTCATGGTGCGGCGGCCTGATTTACCGGCGCTCGGTCTTTCCGATAATACGTTTTCGCGCCGGCCTTTTATAGCCATTGAGCGGCGAAAATCCGGCGTTATGCAAAGCGATCAGGGCTTTTTCTTGCCGCGCGCCGAGGCCGAAGGACTGGCGGCTGAAGACGCCGCGGTCGCAGGCGGCGAGATAGGCGGTTTCCGGCCTAACCGCAGCCCGCGGTTCCAAAGATATTCGGACTCCCCCAGGCGCTTCGAAGTCCACCGCGATTGCACGAACAGATGGTCGCTCAGGCGATTAAGATAAATCAGCAACCGCTCGTTGATCGGTTCATCACGGCTCAGCTTCCAGCAGATTCGCTCCGCGCGCCGGCAGATAGTGCGGGCCTGATGCAGCAGGGCGTTGAGCTTGCCGCCACCCGGCAGCGTGAACGAATTCAGCGGCGTTAGCTCCTGCTGCATCCGATCCATTTCCTGCTCGAGCCGCTGGGTCTCCTCTTCGCCCATCCGGTACATGCCCTGGTATTCACCGGGAGGTGGGGTCGCCAGCTCGCTGCCGACATCGAACAGCTCGTTCTGAATTCGCGTCAGCCGCTCCTCGTACCAGATAAAGTCGCTTCCGAGACCTTCTTCATAATCGGTCAGGAAAGTGCGCACTAATCCAACCGCCGCGTTCAGCTCGTCAACCGTGCCATAGGCTTCGAGCCGCAAACTTTCCTTCGGGATGCGAACGCCGCCGACCAGGGCACTCAGTCCCTTGTCGCCGCTGCGCGTATAAATCCGGGTAAGCCGTATCGCCATGGCCGTTCGCCGCCGCGGCTGCGGTTAAAACCCGGCCTTCTTGCGCATCACGGGGTAAGACGAATCCGCCAGGTCGGTCGAGACCGGCAGCCCCGCCTCGCGCCAGCCGGGCACGATTACCGCGCCTGAGGCGTCGCGCGCGCCGCCGAAGCCGCCGCGCACATTGGTCAGATCGGCGTAACCGGCCTGCTCGAGCATCTCGCAGGCTCGTTGCGAGCGGCCGCCCGCCATACATCCGATTACCAGTTTGCGATTCTTCGGGAGGGTCTTTTCGGCTACCGCCAGGAACTCTTCGTTCGGTTCCATCTCGCCGGGTCCCTTGATGAAAACCACCGGGATATTGACGGCACCAGCCGGATGGCCGCGTTCAAACTCCGCTTCAGTACGGACGTCGACGTAGAGCGCATCGGGGTTCCGGTTCAAAACCTCATAAGCCTGCGGCGGCTCAAGCTGCTGGATCGGCATGATCGACTCCTTGCGCGTCCCCGGCCATTCGCCCGGGTCGCTGATTATAGATAATTCAGTCCTGATGTTTCCCAAAGCGCTCGAAATGGACCACTTCCCCGCGCGGCTTGAGGGGCTTGGCCTGCGGCGGATTCTTCTCGTCCTGATAGCCGAAAGGCAGCACCGTGAAGGTCGCCCAACCCTGGGGAACGCCGAGCAAGGTTGCGATCTTATCGCCCTCGAAATTCCCCACCCAGCACGTGCCGAGGCCCATCGACCAGGCGGCATTCGCCATGTTCATCACCGCCTGTCCGCAATCGACATCGGCCCAGCGCGCGTTGCCGGCGTCCTTCAGAACCGCGATCGCGGCAGGCGCCTCGGCCACGAACTTGCCGGTGGAGCACAGTTCGGCCAGTTGCTTGATCGTGGCGCGGTCGCGGATCACGATAAAATTCCAGGGTTGGAGGTTGCGCGCACTCATCGCATGACGCCCGGCATCGACGATGGCCCGGAGTTTCTCGAGTTCGACCGGTTTATTTGCGTAGGCGCGCTGCACCCGCCGGCTGTTGATCACTTCGATGAAGTCCATCAATTTCTTCCTTGTCGAGGTTTTGCGACTCGCCCTCCACTATAGCTCGACACCGCCCGTGCGGACACGGCGGAAAGGGCCCAGCGGGCACCCTGTTCAGGCCGATTTATCCAGCTTGCGCGATCGCGCCGGCTCGGCCTCGACCCATACCATCTTGCGATAATCGAAGCGCATGTCCTCGATGACGTTGAACTTGACGATCGCGAAATAGGGTGACAGGTCGAAGTCGCGCGGCGTGATTAGCGAGGGCGACACGGTTCGGAATACACCGTGCGGCGACCGGCGGCGCCGCAGAATCTGCCAGCGCGATGATGCCACTGCAGGGAGGTGGCCTTCCGGATAGGGCTCGAAGACCGGCAAGATCGGAAAGCGCACCTGCTCGAAGCATTCAGCGATCATGCTGGAGCAGATAACTCGCGTCGGCTCGCCCGATCCGAAATGCAGCGCTTCCCGTCCCAGGCGCGGCGGCACCACGCTAACCGGGAAGAAATAGCGCCCCAGATCGAAGACATTCCGCAGGTCGTAGGTGCGGCCGACGCTCGCCAGTGCGCGGGCGAGCACTACGGCGAGATCGCCGGGCTTCAAATGGTATGGGCGGCAGATCCGGATATTGTACTCGGCATAGTGGCGCAACGGCGTCAGTACGACGCCCCGCTCAACCAGCGCCTCGACCAGCATATGACGCGCGTCTTCTTCACCGAACTCGTCGATCAGCCGCTGCCTCAATTCCGGGGAATGATGGAGCGGTTCGTCGCCGACATACAGCGCGGCATGCGACCATGAGCTTTGCGTCAGGTATTTGATGCATTCGCTGATCCGCTGATTGCCTTCGACGAGGATCACGTCGCCCTTGCGGACATGCCGTTCCAGGGCCGCCAGATCGTTGGGAATCGTCAGCGTATAGCGCTTGATTGGCTTGGTGAGGATGCTGAGGAAAGCGGTAATAATTCTCCTCCGCAGCCGAGAAATCGGGCTCGATAGCCTAAAGAATCCGGTGGGCTTTCTCATCCTTCGGTCCCGCCTACCTCCTGTATATTAGACGGCGGCCGAGGATGAAAACATCAATGATTTCGCAAAGACGCGGGATTCTTTGCTCCGGGCGGCCTAGGCTCAGAATGACAGCCGTTAACAGCACTTTCGGTCTGGGCAAAGCCCGTGCCCTCAGCTGCTCGAAAGCATCCCGGATCACTCTGCCGGGACGAACTCCGCCCCATCCACGATTTTATGAACTTATCGAGCCGATTAGCCGGTCAGCTTCCCAACGATGCCAAAGTAAGGAATCGTCAGATTCTGCTGATCGGGATCGTCGGTCTTGATTTCCAGTTGGCCGTGCAATTGGCCGTCGGGCGTGTTCTTCCGGAGCAATACCGTCACTTTGTATTCCTTGCCCGGCGTGACCGGCTCGACCGACGCACCCACGCTGCTGTTGCTACTCGCCATTCCCAGCAGTTTCAGCGGGCGCTGGCTCGAATTGGTGATCGTCACGATACGCTCGGCACTCCCCATGTGCGGCACGATACCGAAAGAGACCTGCGGCGGATCGACCCTGATCGGACCGGTCACCGAGCCATAAACACCAATCTTCACCGGCACCCGGTTGGTTGCGACATCCACCGTGTCGACAAACGGTCCGACCGGCATCGAACCCGCCAGCGAGATCTTGAGCATCACGCCGCCATTCGCGGTCGCCGAGGCCGCGCGCTCGATCTTCAGATTCGGATTTGAGTTGGAGATCTTTTCGATCTCGAAGCCCGGCTGTTTGAGCGCCGTCAAGGTTACTTCGCGCATCGGGGTCTGGCCGCGCGCCACTTTGCCAAAATCGACATCAGACGGAGTCGCAGTGACTTGCAAACGGACGTCGCCGACCATCGTGAGGGTCGTCATCGGATGATTGGGATCGTTGGTCGCAATCATGACGGTATGGGCGCTATGACCGCTGAGCGCGCTGGTAGCGAGCGTCACCGCGATTTCGCTGCTCTCGCCCGGCCCCAACTCAGTGCGCGAAGGCTTGGCCGCGGTGCATCCGCATGACGGCAACACCTCGCCGATTATGAGTTTGCCCTGGCCAGCGTTCGTGAGCTTGAAGACGTGTGAGACCGGCGGCCCGTTGAGGACGGTGCCAAAATCGTAGGTCGGGTCGACAAGCTCGAGCTTGGGATGGGGACCTTTCGGCGCGGCCTGCGATGCGGCCGGCGGCGGCACCGGCTGACCCTGAGCGAAGACCGGCATGGCCGTAATCGCCGCCATCGCGATACCCCCAACCAAGGTGATCAATAGGGCAAATAAAATCCTGGAGCTGTTCGGCATCATAAGCGTTTCCGTTCTTCCGGGAACGATCTATTAGGCCGGGCCGACGGAACCCGGATCAAGAGGCGCGGCTGGCGACCCGCGGGACCTCGACCGGCGTCGGCGCGGGTTCGAAGCGGCGCAGGAAGTCGGTGGCGTAATTGCCGCGCTGAAAATCTGCATCGTCGAGAATCTTCAGATGGAGCGGAATATTGGTCCTGATGCCGTCGATTACGTACTCGCGCAGCGCCGCCTTGGCGCGCGCGATCGCCCCCGCCCGTTCATCGGCGTGAACGATCAGCTTGGCGACCAGCGGATCGTAATGGACTGGGACCTGGTAGCCATCGTAGAGCGCCGTCTCGACCCGTACGCCGAGGCCGCCGGGCTGATGATGGTTTGCGACCACGCCCGGCGAAGGCAGATGCGAATCCGGATCTTCGGCATAGACCCGGCACTCGATCGCTGCGCCGCTGTAACTCACCTGGCGTTGGGTGAAGCGCAGCTTCTCGCCCATCGCCAGCCGAATACTCTCTTTTACCAGGTCGATGCCGGTCACCATCTCGGTCACGCCATGTTCGACCTGGATGCGCGTATTCATCTCGATAAAGTAGAACTGGCCGTCGGGTGCGAGCAGGAACTCGATCGTGCCGACGTTCGAGTAGCCGACGACTTTCGCGGCCCGCACCGCGGCCTTGCCCATCCGCTCGCGCAGCTTGGCGGTCAGTACCGGGCACGGCGTTTCTTCCAGCACTTTCTGATGGCGGCGCTGAATCGAACAATCGCGCTCGCCGAGATGAATCAGGTTGCGATAGTTATCGGCCAGAATCTGGAATTCGACGTGGCGCGCGCGTTCGAGATATTTCTCGAGGTACATGGTACGCGAGCCGAAGGCCGTATCGCTCTCGGCGCGGGCCAGCGGAAAGAAGCGCGTAAGCTCCGCCTCGTTGCGCACGGTCCGCATGCCCTTGCCGCCGCCGCCGGCCGCCGCCTTGATCAGAATCGGGAAGCCGAGCTTCTTGGCCGCGGCCTGCGCATCGCGCAACTCCGTGACGCCTTTGCCCTCGCTACCCGGCAGCACCGGCACGCCGTGGCGCGCCATGATCCGCCGCGCGCGAGGCTTGTCGCCCATCAGCCGGATATGGCGCGCGGCCGGCCCTACGAAGCTGACCCCGGAGCGGCGACAGGCTTCGGCGAAATCGCCATTCTCCGACAGAAAACCGTAGCCGGGATGGACCGCATCGGCACCGTAGGTCAGCACGGTGCTGATAATCGATGGGATGTTCAGGTAGCTGTCTTCGGCGGCAGGCGGACCGATACAGACTGACTCGTCAGCCATCCGGACATGCAGCGCGTCCTGATCGGCGGTCGAGTAAATCGCGACAGTCGGAATTCCAAGTTCACGGCAGGCCCGGATGATTCGGATCGCGATCGTGCCACGATTGGCGACCAGCAGTTTTTTGAACATGTTTGCGGCGCGCCCTAGCCGACCTCCAATATCATAAGCGCTTGCCCGTATTCGACCGGCTGCCCATTCTCACACAATATCCTAATCACCCGCCCTTCTGCCTCGGCCTCGATCTCGTTCATCATTTTCATCGCTTCGATTATGCAAAGCGGCTGACCCTTGCGTGCCGTATCGCCCTCCTCAACGAATGGCGGGGCGTTGGGTGCGGCCGCTCGATAGAAGGTCCCGACCATCGGACTTTTCACCGTCCGTTGGTTCGCCTCGAGCGCCGGAGCCTCGCCGCCGCGTGACCCGGCACGGGACGGGGCTTTTTTCGGGGCGGCCGGTACCGTCGTCGGGGCCGCGATCGGCGCCGGCTCGTGCGCCGTGTTGCCGCCCGCGCGATTTGGATTCGCGCGCACCAGCCGCACCTTGCCCTTTTTGTCCTCGACCTCAAGTTCGATCAGCCCATACTCCTGCATCAGGGAGAGCAGCGTTTTCAGGTCGCGAACTTCCATGGTCAGGTTTCCCGCTCGATGCGCGACGATTCGGCTCAACGACGGTCCGAGCGCGCCGCCTTCAGCACGCCACGCGCAGCCCGCAGCGCCAGCGAGTAGCTGTCGGCGCCGAAGCCCATCACCCGGCCGGCGGCGACGTCGGCGATGGTCGAGTGATGGCGAAATGGTTCGCGCCGATAGATGTTCGACAGATGGATCTCGATCACCGGGATTTTGACCGCCAGCAACGCATCGCGGATGGCGACGCTGGTATGCGTATAGCTGCCGGGGTTGATCAGAACGATGTCGATCCGCTGGCTGCGCGCCTCATGAATACGTTCGACGATTGCACTCTCGCTGTTGGACTGAAAAGCCTCCACCGCCATCCCGAGCTCGCGCCCGAGCTCGATTAGCCCGCGGTCGATATCCTCAAGGCGCATACGTCCATAGATTTCCGGTTCGCGTTCACCGAGCAGATTAAGATTGGCGCCATGTATAACCAGGACACGCAAGGTCGCTTCCATGATGCGCTCGCCTCGGTCCACGGCCGCCGGGTTTTCCGCTCTTTTCGCCATCTCTCCCGCGGCATTGAACCGTACCCTTGGCGGGGTTTCAAGCACCCCACCAGGCTGCCGAGCTCTGCGTCGCTGCCGCCGGGCTAATCGCGCCCGCCACGAGCCCGCAGCGCCTGTTGATAGATTTCGCGACGGCTGCGTCCTTCAATCCGCGCGATCAGAGCGCTGGCGTCCTTGAGGCTCATCCCGGCTTCGATCAGCGTCTCGACCTCGAGTCCGCCATGGGCCCTTTCGCGATTCTCGCCCGCCGCCCCCGCTACCACCACTGTCACCTCGCCCAGCGCCTGATGCTCGGCATAGCGCGCCGCCAGTTCGCCGAGCGTGCCGCGCGCAGTCTCTTCATAGGTCTTGGTCATCTCGCGAACTACCGCGGCCTCGCGATCCAGGCCGAACGCGTCCGCCATCTGCTGCAGCATCTCCCCGAGGCGGCGCGCGGCCTCATAGATCACGATCGTACGCCGTTCGCCAGCCAGCGCTTCGAGAGCCGCACGCCGGGCGGCGGCACGAACCGGCAGAAAGCCTTCAAAAACGAACCGGTCGGTCGCAATACCCGCGATCGAAAGCGCCGCCGCGACCGCCGAGGGACCCGGCACCGCGACCACGCGAATCGCCGCGCTGTGGACGGCGCGGACCAGGCGGAAGCCCGGATCGCTTATACCGGGAGTGCCCGCATCGGTGACCAGCGCGATGCGCGCGCCGGCTTCGAGCCGCGCGATGATCTCCGGTATCCGGCGCTCCTCGTTATGTTCGAAATAACTCAGTAGCGGCTTGCGGATCGCGTGCGCCGCGAGCAAGGCGCCGGTGCGCCGTGTGTCCTCGCACGCGATCAGATCGGCGCTGCGCAGGATTTCGATCGCGCGCGGACTCAGGTCCGCCGGATTGCCGATTGGAGTCGCAACCACATACAGGATTCCGCCCGCGGCGGGCTCGGCGGGGCTGGCCAATGGCGTCCGCTCGCGGCGAATTGCTAGCGGTGCTTAGTGAGCAGATGCGCGAGGGTGGTCGGATCGAGCCACGCACCATCGGTTTTCGGGCAAGCCATCACGGTCACGCCGTGTTCGATGCGTTCGATCAGCGGCTCATGGCAGCGCGGACACAGCAACTCGCCGCCCTTGATCCGCGCGCGCATCTGCTCGACCAGTTTGCGGTCCTGCTCGAAGGCCCATTGATCTTCCCGCGCCCTTTCGAGGTCGCGCAGCTTGTCCCCAAAGCGATCTTTTTCGTCCGCCATACTTGATCCCACCACGTCGTCGGCTCGCAACCGCACTGGATGCGCCCACCGTTTCGCCGACGTCGATTCAGGTCATCTCCTTGATAAGCTTTCCGCTGCGGGCCTGCTCGACCTTGGCCTCGAACTGCGGCCCCAGGTCGACACCCATCTGCCGGGCGCGCTTTTTCGCCCACAGGCCGACGTTGCGTGAATCGCGATAGAACGAGTCGCCGACCGGCCGGCTGGTGTCGAAGCGGTCGATCCGCGAGCCTTCGCTTTCGACCACCGCGAACGACGACATCACGCGGCGCATCCCGCGCCGCACCCCACAGCGCGGACAGGCGGGACGCCCCGAGCGGCCGCGGCCGAGGATTACGTGCGACGTGATCGCCGCGCAAGCCGCGCATTGATACTCGTAGATCGGCATCTGAGGTCACAATATCGCTCGGGAACAGTCGCGGCAAATCGCCCGCGCCGGCTCACAGCCTGCGTTACGGGACGAATTTCGGCCTTGCGAACGCGTCCCGATTGATCAAAGTTCGTATCCCAACGCCCCGCCGAGGGATCGGCCTCGATGATCAAGCTCTACAATTACTTTCGCAGCTCGGCGTCATACCGGGTTCGAATCGCGCTCGAGCTCAAGGGCTTGTCCTACGAATATGTGGCGATTCATCTGCGGCGCGGCGAACAGTTGCAGAACGAGTTTGGCCGGATTAACCCGGCGGGGCTGGTTCCGGCGCTGACCGATGGCGCCTCGATTCTGACCCAGTCCACCGCCATCATCGAGTACCTCGAAGAGCGCCATCCGGTACCGCCTTTGTTGCCGCCGGACCCGCTCGACCGCGCCCGCGTGCGCGCGTTGGCGCAGACGGTCGCCTGCGAGATACATCCGCTCAACAATCTGCGCGTGTTGCAATATCTCGGCCGCGAGTTCTCGCTGAACGAGGACAACACGCGCAAGTGGTATCATCACTGGCTGGGGCTGGGGTTTGCGGCGTTCGAAGCGATGCTTGCGAACGATCCGCGGACCGGCCGCTTCTGTCATCGCGACCAGCCGACGATGGCAGATCTCTACCTGGTGCCGCAGATATATAACGCCGAGCGCTTTCGTTTCGATCTCTCGGCCTATCCGGTGACGACGCGAATCGCCGCCGAATGCCGCAGGCTCGAGGCCTTTCAGCGCGCCGAGCCCGAACGTCAGCCTGATAACGAGTCCTAGGCGGAAAGCATTAGCTGTCGTACAGGAACGGCCTCACCAGGGGACTGCCGATCAGTAGAATCGCACCCGCCAGCGTGATCGAAGCCCCCATCGCAATCCACCATCCCGAGTCATAGCGCAGTCCCAAGCCGAACGTGATAAGGCCCCAGGCCGGAATTGCCAGCGCCGTCAGCAGTCTCATCACCAGGTTGACGCCGTATCCCAATGCTCTCATCGCGAGCCCCCAAAGTTGGACGCTAACCGATTGGATCCGGCCAGTAATGACGAAGGCCGTGCTCGGAATCGAAACTGGCGACCTCCATCGCACCGGCGTTGTGCGCGAACCCAGTCCGGCCGCGGCGGTCGACGAGAATCACCCCGGCCTCGCCGCCGGTGCGCCGCGCAAGGTCCGCGATTATCCGGCGCGCGACCGCATTAGGCTCTCCGCCTGCGAGCCCAAGCACTGCCTCGCGGCATAACGACTGGACGATGATCGCTTCGCCCTGACCGGTGGCCGAAGCGCCGCCGGCTTCATCGGCATAAACGCCGGCGCCGATGATCGCCGAGTCACCGACTCGTCCCGGCAGCTTCCCGGTCATCCCGCCGGTAGAGGTCGCGGCCGCAATCACGCCTCCCGCGTCGATCGCCGCCGCGCCGACGGTACCGCCCTCGTCACCGACCGCGGCGGCGAGTCTCTGCTCGAGCATCAAGCGCCAGCGTGCCTTGGCTCGCGACGTGATCAGCGCATCGGGATTGCAGAGCGGAATTCCAGCGCGGCGCGCGATCCGCTCAGCACCCGTCCCGACCAACAGGATATGCGGAGTCTGTTCCATCACGGCTCGCGCCAGGAGAATCGGGTTGCGCACGCGGCTCACCGCCGCCACCGCACCCGCACGCACCAGCTTTCGATCCTGCGGGCCGGTGCGCGCGCCGCTCCCGGTTTCCGGTTTCGGGTCCATCACCATCAGGACCGCATCCATCTCGACCCGCCCGTCGGTGTTGAGCACTGAGCCGTAGCCGGCGTTGAAGTATTCATCATCTTCGAGCGCCTTGACGGTCGCGATTACGGCTTCGAGTGCGCCCGCTCCGGCTCGCAGCAACTCGACGCCTTTGCGTGCCGCCGCCAGCATCCCGCTGCGCCGCCGCGGACGCTCAGCCGCGGGCCCTCGCGCCCCGGCTCCGCCATGTACAATCAATGCCGGAATCAGCTGCAAAGCCATCTACAGGGCCGGGCGGTGGGCCCACAAGAACAGGCGCCGGAACGTGAAGATAAGCGGCCCGCGGCTGCCGTAGCCGCGCTCCAGTTCAGTCAGCAAATCGGCTTCGAACCGCGCACGATCATCCGGTTCGAGTGCGTCGAGGAACGGGCGCATCGAGGTGGCGCGACTCCACTCGATTACTTCGCCGGGGCTGGCCATCGGATGTTCGAAGTTCCGGTAGTAGCAGTCGATATCGACGAAGCCGATCTCGGCCAGCATCCGCCGGTAATCCTCCAGCGGCAGCACGTAGAGTCCTGGCAGCCGCGCCCCGCTGAGTTGCGCGTGCCATCGATCGCTCGACGCCAGCGCCAACATGCTGCGCTGCGCGGTCTCGATCTCATTCGCCGGAATTTGCATGACCAGGCGCCCGCCGAATTCGAGCGCCTGATAACAGGCCTCCAGCACCGGGCGATGATCCTGCGTCCACTGCAGGGCCGCATTCGAGAAGACCAGCGAGTAGGCGCGGCGGGCTTGGAAGCTGCGGAGGTCTTCGAGCACGAACCGCAGGCGCGCCGCGAGCCCGCCGTCGAGCGTGAGCAAAAGTTCTTTCGCGGCGGCGATCATCGCCGGCGACGAATCAACTCCCACCCCGGTGCCGCGCGCCGTACGGCGCACCAGCTCGGCGAGATGCTCGCCGGTGCCGCAGCCCAGGTCGACGATGCGCTCTTCGGAGCCAAGCTCGAGGCGCGCGAGAATCGCTTCGAAGGGTTCGGCACGATAGCGCCTGAAGCGATGATAAAGTTGTGGATCCCAATCAGCCATTGTGTTTCGGCTTTCGACAGCGCACTGCGGGCGCGCAACTCAGGTTCGACAGCAATTTCCGAACGCCACCAAGCTGGTTTGCACCGCCGGCGCCGACTCCTGCCCCGGCTCGGGCAGCGCGAACTCGGTAATCGCCGCGGGTGGCGTCAAACGGCCAATCTTGCCGCTCGGCTCGGTGAACCAGAGGCTATGGTCCGGACCCGCTACGATAAAGCCCGGATAGACATCCGGACTCGCTTTGAGACTCTGGATATGGCCGTCGGCCGAGACTTTGTAGAACGTATGTGTGCGGCCTGAAGTAATCCACATATTCGCGTCGGGCCCGCGGGCGATTCCGAGGGGCACGCCGTCCAGCGGCAGGGCATAATCAATCACCTTGTCGTCAGCCCCGACCTTGCCGACCTTGTTCGTGGCCAACTCGGTGAACCACGGCGTGCCATCGTCGGCGATCGCCAGACCACCCGGCCGGCTCTGCGGCGTCGCGATCGGAAATTCGGTGACCACGCCCAGCACCGTGATACGTCCGATATTGTTGGCGTAATCTTCGACGAACCAGAGATTATTGCCGCGCCCGGCGACGATTTCGCTCGGCCCGCCGCCCGCCGGTACGGTGTATTCGATGATCTTGCCGTCCATCCCGATACGCCCGATCTGCCCGACCGCGTGCTCGGTGAACCACACGGCCCCGTCGGGACCGGCGGTTATCCCAACTGGACCTGCTTTCGCAGTGGTGACCGGAAAATACTCGACCGAGCCGTCGGCGGGCTTGAGCCGCCCAATTCGATTACCAGCCGGATCGGTGAACCAGATATTGCCATCGGGCCCGGTCGTCAGCCGCTCCGGAAAACCCTCGCCGCCGCCGAGTGGGAAGCGCGCCACGTTGCCCGCGGCCGTGAAGCGCCCGATGACGTTGTTCTGATATTCGCTGAACCAGATATCGCCCGCGGGCCCGACCGCGATCGCGTAAGGCGCGTGGAGCTCTTGTTTGTTGACATAGGTCGGGCGGACCCGCATCGGCTCAGCGGCGCCGCCTGAAACCGCCGCTGACGAGCATCCGGACACCAGCGCGGCCAGCGCGATCAGCCCGATTCCGATCGAGGACCAGTTCGGCGCGTGCTGGTCCGGCTCGAAAGCCACCGTCCCCGCGCCCGACATGTGATTCATCCGCACTCCCTGCGTCATCGGTTCAGATGGCCGCGAGGCCTTCATCTGGCGAAGCCGGATCCGACACGAACCAGTAACCCGCCACAAACATGGCGAGTAGCGAAAAAAACGACAGCTCCGCCCGCGTCATGATGAAGATAGCACCGATGCCGCGATGATATCTCAACAGCGCCTGCGGATCGGCGCCGTTATGAGTCACTATCGAAACCACCAACGGTTGTACTACCTCGACGATCGCGAAACCAACGAAAGCCGCCCATAGTGCGCGGCCTGATATGCGTCCGCGGCTGGCCGCGACCAGCATCTGCGCGAACACGAAGATCAGCAGCACGAAGTAATGGACCCAGGCGGTGGGCGAAAGCATGATGATCGCGACGATCCAGAGACTGAGCGCCCGCCAATCCTGGTCGATTTTCGTTTTGCCGGCGCGGAGCGTGGCGGCAACCGTGAGCGCCAGGATTCCAAGTTCGGCCGCTAGCGTGGTGATTCTGCGCCATTCGATCAGCGTCGCCGACGGATGGCCGCCGACCACGTAAGAGAATTCGCGCGCGATAAACCCCGACGTCGAGACGTTGGAATATTCCCGGATGAAGGCGTCGCTGGCGATAAACGGGACGACCCGAAAAAAGCTCACGCTCCGATCGAAGCCAACCAGCGCCACGGTCACCAGCGCGCCGGCTGCGAGCCACACGCCGGTCCACCACAGCATCCGCCAGCGCCGAATCACGACCAGGTAGCCGATCAGCAAGATCGGGAAAACGCGGAGCAGCGTGGCGGCGGCGAGCATCGCGGCGGCACCGGCCTCCCGGCCGCGCTCCATCAAGCGCACCATCGCGACGATCATGAGCAGGATCAGGATCTGGCACTGCGCGAAATGATAATGGAACCCGATCGGGCCATAGCTTAGCGCGACCGCCGAAGCCGCCACGCCGGCGCGCGCCGAGAGCCCCGAGGTGGGACCGAACAGCAGATAGAGCGCCGCCGCCAGCTCGACGGTCGTGAGCGCAATCCAAACCCAGTAGGCGCTCAGTACAGGCAGCAGTGTGAGCGGCTCGAGGAGAAGATAAAAGGTCGGCGGATAGGTGGCGCGATCGATCTGGCCAATTTCGACCCCGAGCCGGGCTCCGCTCGGCCGCAAGTCGGTCACGTAAGGATTACCGCCCTTGCGAAGCACCAGGGCCGACACATAGTAATGGCTGAAATCCCAACGGTGTGCGCGCGCCGGCAACTCGGCGAAAATGATACTCAGCGAAAGCAACGCGACCACGCAGAGGAGCACGATAACCGGGGTTTGGGTCGCGATCCGGCCCACCCGTTGAGCCAGCGGACCGGGTAAGGCGGATTCGCCCCACGTCTCGCGATTCGAATCTGCGCGCCGCCCTGCCGCCTGCATCCCCGCTCCGTGCGAGTGACCCGTGCCGAGACTAGCTGGATTCCCGCGCTGGCGCGAGTGCGAAAAGTCCTGGACGGCCGAAGCTTCAGGCGCGCCCGCTGCGCGCCGCGATCGCCGCCAACCTCGCGCCTCGGCGCGCCAGTTCGGGGTCTTCGATCAGATGCTCGATCGCGGCAGGCAGCCGCCAGCGCCAATTCTCGTCGCCTACCGTGCCGGGAAAGTTTATCCGCTCTTTCCATCCAAACAGATCCTGCACTGGCTCGATAACCAGAATCGAAGGTGCCGCGTAGAGCGCTTCGAGGATCCCGTCGAGCGTGGTTTCGGCCAGGCTGTCATCGTTGGGATTCGCTCGCTGCGCGATACCGAGCCCTTCGAGCAGCAGCCGGCGTTGTGATGCGCCGCATTCCTGCCACCATTGCGCGAGCGTCTCGGTATCGTGGGTCCCGGTGGTCGCGAGGCTGAGCCCCGGGTAATGCGCCGGCGCGATAAATGGATCGGTCGGATCGCCCTGCCCCTCCCGCTCCCAACGCATCACCTTGTAACCCGGTATGCTGAGCGCACGCAGCGACTCGCGCACCCACGGCGGAATCAAGCCGAGGTCCTCGGCGATCAGCGCGGTCCCACCCGCCTCTTCCTGGAGCGCGCGCAGGATCGCCTCGCCCTGTGCACGCTGATCCGCCTCGGCGGCGGGCGTGAAGCGTCCAGCGCCGCCGGGGTCAAGCGGGAAGTTGTAGGTCCGGTACAGCCCGACGACATGATCGATTCGAACCAGATCGTAATGTGCGCGTGCATGGCGCATCCGCGCGCGCAGCAAAGACCAGCCGCGCGCGCGCATCCGCTCCCAGTTGGGCATCGGCAATCCCCAGCGCTGGCCGGCGGGGTTGAACCCGTCGGGTGGCGCGCCGACCAGGCGGGACAGATCGAATTGATCGCGGTTCGCCCAGACCTCTGCACTGTCGACACTGGGTGAGAACGCGAGATCACCGACGAGGCTTGCACCCGCAGCGAGATACCTGCTCCGGATACTGCGCAACTGGGCTTCGGCGAGATATTGCAAATAGCGATACATCGCCGCCGACTCGGCAAATTTTCCCCGCGCCGCCGCCAGTGCCTCAGGCTCCCGATCCCGGATCGCCGCCGGCCATTCCTGCCACGCGCGCCATTTGAATTCCTCCTTGAGCGCACGAAACAACGCGTAGTCGTCGAGCCAGCTCGCATTGCGATTCTCGAATTCAGCGACGCTCGCCCGTTCCGCACGATCCGCGGATTCGCGAAACCATCGATACGCCACCTGCAGCAATCCGAGCTTGACTCGCCGTACCTGTTCGCGCGGGATCGGTCGCGCTTCGCCTGGTACGCCGAGCTCCTCGTGCGCCTGGCTCAGCGCCTTAGCCGGAACTCCCGCCAGTCCTTCAATAGTGATGTAGACCGGGTCGATCGCGAACACGCTCAGCGCGCTGTACGGACTGGCTTCGCTGGGCGCGGTCTCATTGATAGGCAGCAACTGGATGGTTCGATGGCCCATGCTCAGCGCCCAGCGCAGCATCGGCATCAGCCCGCCGATTTCGCCACGCCCGAGGTCGTCGACGGTACGAATCGAAAAGAGCGGGATCAAAATCCCCGCCGACCGCTTCAACATCTAGGTACCTGATTGGGTTTGCGGAGGAACGCAGTAGCGGCGCTTAGTTCTTCTTCTTGCCTTCGCGGAGCTGGCGTTTCCAGTCAAGCCGTCGCGCCTCGGCGCCGGCCGTCTCAGCCTCCTGAATCATGCCTTTTTTCTGGTAGAACATGCTCAGGTTGGTGAAGGCCAGAATGTCTTCGGGCTCCTGCTCGATCTGGCGGCGCGTCAGCTCGATTGCCTTATCGAGATCGCCCATCGCCTGGTAGCACATGATCAAGCCATGAAGCGCGTCGGCATACTTGGGATCGATTTCGAGCGCCTGTTGATAAGCCGCGATGGCCGCGTCGTAGTTCTCGTCGGCATATAGATCGACCGCCTGGTCGTAGAGCTCTTCCTTGTCAGGCATCACGAACCTCCTGAAATCCGCGGCCGGGCGGCGCCGGCTTCGGCACCGCCGCTCGCGATGATTCTAGCTGAAGTTTGGATCAGGGTTCGAACGGCACCGTGGCGAATCCTGCGCTCAAGGGGTTCAGCCCTGAGCTCTGCGGCACGCGCGCCGGTGTTGCTCAGCTCGCGCTCGAGGATTGCAACTGGATGTAATTCTCGAGGCCAATCTGCTTGATCAGATCGAATTGGACCTCGATGAAATCGACGCTCTTCTCTTCCGAACGCATAATCTCTTCGAGCAAATCGCGCGTCACGTAATCTTTCACTACTTCGCAATGCGCGATCGCGGCACGGAAATCGCCAAGCGCCTTGAGCTCCAGCTTGAGATCACATTCGAGAACTTCTTTGACGTGCTCGCCGATCAGCAATCGATCCAAATCCTGGAGATTGGGCAGCCCCTCGAGAAACAGGATGCGCTCGATAATCCGATCGGCATGCTTCATCTCGGTGATCGATTCGTCGCGCTCGTACTTGCCGAGCTTGGAGACACCCCAATGCTCGAGCTGTTTCGCGTGCAGGAAATATTGGTTGATGGCGGTCAGTTCATTGCGCAGGATCGTGTTGAGAAACTGGAGTACCTGAGGGTCACCCTTCACGGAATGTTCTCCCGGCCGAGGCGGTGGTCAATGAGTAATTGTAGGGGTAAATCGGTCTGGGGGGAACCTGGGCGCTAACGCTCGGCAGCGCGGGCATCCTGGCCGGCTTCGATCGAGTTGGAGCTTAGCATCTCGCGGACGGTCGGGACGCATTTTCCGCACTTGGGTTTAACGCCGAGCGCGCGGTAGAAATCCGCCACCGAGCATCGCGAGGCGTGGCCATGGGCGCGCGCCTGGCGGTCGGTAATAGCGTTGCAGATGCATAGGTACATGCGCCTAAGTCCCTCGATTATGAGAATCATTATCAACTCGGCCTCCGGTCTGCAAGCCGCCCTTTGATCGATCCTAAATTGCGTGCGGATTTACTGGATTTTCGCAGGGAAGCCGAGCACGCGGTCATAAAATGCTGCCGAGCGGTCCAGGTCCGTTACCGTCAACGCCAGATGATTGATACTGCCACGCGCCATAATCGGCCTTCTCTGTAGAATCTGATCCGCATACCGCGACGTGCAGGGCCTCAGGGATCGATCAGCACGCCCGGATTGAGGATCGCATTGGGATCGAGCGCGCGCTTGGCTGCTTTGAGAGCCCGTGCGAAGCCCTCAGGCCGCTGCCGATCGTACCAAGGGCGATGGTCTCGGCCGACCGCATGATGATGCGTGATGGTGCCACCCAGTTCGATCAACAGGTCCGATGCGGCGCCCTTGATCTCGGCCCACTGCGCGAGCTCGCCGCCCGCCAGCGCCGGAGCGATGACGGTGTAGTACGGTGCCGCGCCGTCCGGATAGGCATGTGTCAGCCGGCAGGTCACGGTTGCCTGGCCACATACGCGGCGCGCGACCTCGAGGGTCCGTTCCATCATCCGTGAATGGAAATCCGCGAATCGATCCCAAGTGATCGCGGTCTCGAAAGTCTCGTTGAGCATCCCGAGCGCAACCATCGCATCGTGCACATAGGGTCCGGCCAGGAAGGCTTGGCGCCAGGCGCCGGCCGCGCCTTCGTGAGTCGCGGCCGCGTCGTGCGCCGCTGCTTCGGGATCCGGGATGCGCCCGCCGTGATCGGCGCAGCATTCGAGCGCTCGTTTCATCCATGCATCCAGCGGATGGTCGGCTGATTCGAAGGCCAGCACCAGTACCGCGCTGCCATCGCGGCTGGCGCCCGAGTTCGCCGCCTCGCCCGCATCGAGCAGCCGGCAGTTGGCCGGGTAGAGACCGCTCAGCGCGATCGCACGGACCGCCTCCGCGCCGCGCATGAAATCGTCGAACATCACCGAAGCGCCGGCGCGAAACGACGGCCGGTCCTGCAGGCGCATCCAGGCCTCCGTGATTACGCCGAGGATCCCCTCGGAGCCGATGAACATCCGATCCGGACTTGGACCGGCGCCTGAGCCGGGCAGGCGGCGCGATTCGACGATGCCGGCGGGCGTCACCACGCGGGTTGATTCGACGAAGTCATCGATATGCGTATAGAGCGTCGCGTAGTGGCCGCCCGAGCGGGTCGCGATCCATCCGCCGAGCGAGGAGAACTCGAAGGACTGCGGAAAATGGCGCAGCGTGAGCCGGTACAGCTTGAGCTCATCTTCCAGCGCGGGGCCGAAGATACCGCCCTGGATGCGCGCGGTGCGCGAGCGCCGGTCGATTTCGAGTACCCGGTCCAGCCGCGCGAGATCGAGCGAGATCACGCCGCGGTAATCGCCGGCGACCGGCGGCTCGGTGCCGCCGACTACCGACGAACCGCCGCCGTAGGGAATCGCGATGATGCGTTCCGCATCGCACCACTCCAGCACCGCGACTACTTCCTGCTCGCTGGTCGGAAACGCGATCAGGTCGGGAGGGTTGGGAAATTCGCGGCGCAGCCCGCGCACGATGTCCCGGAAGCTCTTGCCGTATGTATGGCCGGCGCGTTCATGCGGGTCGGCACTGAAGATCGCGGCCAGCGCCGACGGGGGCGCGACGCGCGGTTTGCGCAGCGCGATTTGATCGATCGTCGGCGCAGGTGTGAGCTTGAATCCCGTAAGGCCGAAGCGCTGCGTCATCCGCTCGCCGAGCTTGCGCTGCTCTTCCAGGCTCAGCCCCTGATCCTCATAACCCCAGCCCCAGAACTTTCGCTTGCGTGTCGCCATGATGCCTCGCCTTCTTCGATACACGTTCCGCCGCCACGGCATCAACCGCCGCGTTTCGGTATACCGCGGCAAAGCGATTCGCGCTCGAGCCTGCAACCCATTTGCAGACGGAGGCTTTCGGTCGTATTTTTCGGAACTGCGACACTCGATCTCAACGCACTCGCGTCACGGATGACCAGGAGCTGAAGCATGGAGCAGTATTCAACCTTGCGGTTCGAAGTTCGCGGCAACATAGCGCATCTAACGCTCAACCGGCCCGAAGCGGCCAACGCGATGAACGCCGAGATGGTGCGCGAGCTCGAGAATTGCATCGCGCGCTGCGAGGACGACCAGGCGGTGCGGGCGGTACTGATGACCGGCGCAGGCAAGGCGTTTTGCGCCGGGGGCGACCTGAAGGGCTTCGCCGCGCAGACGCCCGAGGAGCTGCCGGGTTTTCTCGAAGAGATGACCGGCCATCTGCATCGCGCATTGTCGCAGATGGCCCGAATGCGCGCGCCGGTGGTCGCCGCCGTCAACGGGGCGGCCGGCGGCGCCGGAATGAGTCTCGCGTGCGCGGTCGATTTTGTGATCGCGGCAGAGTCGGCGCGCTTCACGATGGCGTACACGCGGGCGGGGCTCACGCCCGACGGATCATCAAGCTACTTCCTGCCGCGGATCGTCGGCTTTCGTCGCGCCGCCGAGCTGATGATCACCAATCGCGTGCTGAGCGCGAAAGAGGCGCTGGAACTGGGGATCGCGACCCGCGTGGTCCCCGACGCGCAACTTTTGGCCGAGGCCGAAAGCTTTGCAGCCGAACTCGCGCGCGGTGCCACGCTCGCTTATGGTGCGGTCAAGCGCCTCCTGGTTGCAAGCGCGAACAATACACTCGAGGATCAGATGGAGCTCGAGAGCGGTGCGATCGCGCGCCTCTCGGCGACGCGCGACGCGCGCGAAGGAATCGCGGCATTCGTCGGCAAGCGCGCGCCAGCTTTCACTGGCCGTTAGACGCATTCGCCGCGCTGATCGCGGCCCGAAGAATTGGCGAGGTGACATGCAATACACGAAGCTTGGCAGGACCGGACTGACGATCTCCCGTATCTGTCTCGGCTGTATGACCTACGGCAGCCGCAAATGGCGCGACTGGGTGATCGAGGATCCGGCGGAGGTGCGGGCGCATTTCGCGCTCGCGCTCGAACAGGGCGTCAACTTTTTCGATACCGCTAACGTTTACTCATCCGGCGCAAGCGAGGTGCTGACCGGGCGGACGTTGAACGAGATCGCCTCGCGCAACGAAATCGTGGTCGCGACCAAGGTTTACATGACGCTCAGCCCGCGTCCCAACCGCGGCGGACTCAGCCGCAAGCACATCATCGATCAGTGCGACGCCTCGCTGCGCCGCCTCGGCATGGATTTCATCGATCTCTATCAGATTCATCGCTTCGATCCGTCGACTCCGATCGAGGAGACGCTCGAAGCGCTCGACGCGCTGGTGCGCGCGGGCAAGGTCCGTTATCTCGGCGCGAGCAGCATGGCGGCCTGGCAGTTCGCCAAGCTGCTCTATACCGCCGGTCTCCACGATTGGCATCGCTTCGTCTCGATGCAAAATCATTACAACCTGGTCTATCGCGAGGAAGAGCGCGAGATGATTCCGCTCTGTATCGACCAGGGCGTCGCCGTTATCCCGTGGAGCCCGCTGGCGCGCGGCCTGCTGGCAGGTAATCGCAAGCGCGGCGGCCAGGGCGTAACCCGTCGCGCCGAGGAAGATCAGATGGCGCGCAATCTGTACCGGATGGAATCCGATTACGAAGTTGCCGACGCCTGCGAGAGCGTCGCGCGCAAGCGCGGCTTGACGCCGGCGCAAATCGCCTGCGCATGGATACTGCAGGCGCCGGGCGTGAGCGCGCCGATCGTCGGGACGACGCGGACCGAGCATATTCGCGAGCTGATCGACGCGGTCGAAATCAAGTTGAGCGCCGAGGAAATAGCCGATCTCGAGAAGCCCTACCAGACCCATCCGGTGCTCGGCCACGCCCAGCCGGCGGCGGCCGAGATGATCGGACGCGTACTTAAACGTTAGGGCTGGGCTTTTCCCGCAGCGCCGCGCTGAGCCGCGCGCCCTCTCGCTCGCGGAACGCGACCGCGACCGCCAGCCGTTCGAGATGCTGGTCGATAAGCTTGCCGCCGAGTCGTACCCGATGGGTAGCGAAGAACTCGCGGACCTCGGACTCGCGGTCGAGCAACACGGTGACGCCCTCGCACATCCGCGGCAGGGCCGCGTCAGGAAACTTGGCGGTCATCTGGTCCCAGTTGCGGCGCATGAAATCCCAGGCCTCGTAACGGCAGGCCCGATTCACCAGCAACGCATGCATCAGGTAGGGCGCATTCTGGGTACGCACTTCGCCATTCAGCGTCATCGCCATCGTCTCGCGCAGCAATTCAGGCCGCGTAAAGGCGGCCAGCGCAAACAGATAGCGCTGCTCGCCTTGCGGGGTCTGCGCGGACTTAAAGTTCTGCTTGAATTCCGCGTAGCGCGCCGCGTCGCCGCTATGCCCGACGATCGCGACCAGCGCCGGCATCACGTCGCGATCGACGCTGGCCGGATCTTTACGTGCGCGTTCATAAAGCGCGACCGCCTGACGCTGGATGCCGGGGTCCTCGCCGAGCGTGCCGCTGATGTTGGCGAGCGTGCCGCGTAGCTGCCGCGTCAGTTCGTCTTCGCCCGGCTTGGGCTCCCAGCCCATCCGTTCGAAGGCGGGGCCGGCGACCGAGCGCACCGCCGAGGCAAATTCCGCGCGCTCTCTGTCGTCAACGATCAAATCCAGATAATTAAAAGCGCCGGCAAGCGCGCGCCAGACGTTTAGATCGGTCTCCGTGCTGAAACGGCGCGCGAAGGCCAGAAATTCATCTACCGGTTTAAGTCCGGCCACCGTCGCCACCCAGCTATCGCTCATCAGCCCGAAGCGCTCGGTCGGCTTCAACTCGCCCAGGCTGTGCGTCAGCGCGGCGAGTAACTCGGGCGCATAGCTGACGCGGTAGAAGCCGTGGCCGCCCTCATTGACCAGCGCCCAGGTGAAGGGCTCTCCGGCGTCAAGCTTGGCCTCCGCCGCATCCATCAGCAGTTTGTGATTGACGGCGCCATCGGCGGTCCGCACACGCACCATCACTGGAATATGCCAACGCTGTGGCTCGGCATCGGCTTGCGGCAGATAGAAGAAGCGGCGCTGGCTGAGCCGCAGACCTTTGCCATCAGCGGTTTTGGCGGCCTCGACGATCGGGAAGCCGGGTTGAAAAATCCACGAGTCCATCAGGCTGCGCACCGGCTCGCGCGAGGACTCCTGGAGCGCATCCCACAGATCGCCGGTCTCGGTATTGCCGTACTCGTGGCGGCGCAGATAGAGCGCGATGCCCTTGCGGAATTCCTCGGCGCCCAGGTACTGCTCGAGCATCCGCAGCACGGCCGCGCCCTTTTCGTAGGTCAGCACGTCGAACATCGCGCGCGCGTCCTCGGCAGTGCGCACCGGATACTCGATCGAGCGCGTCGAGCTGAGTCCGTCGATCGCCATCGCCGAGCCGCGCGACAGCGCGAAGCTTTCCCATCGCCGCCAATGCGGCTTCCAGGCGTCGACCGCGAGCATCTCCATGAAGGTCGCGAAAGCCTCGTTCAGCCAGATCCCGTTCCACCATTGCATCGTGACCAGATCGCCAAACCACATGTGCGCATTCTCATGCGAAACCACATCGGCGACCCGTTCGAGCTCGGCGCGCGAGGCCTGCCGATCGTCGATCAGCAGCGCGGTCTCGCGAAAAGTAATCGCGCCCAGGTTCTCCATCGCACCCGAGGCGAAATCGGGAATCGCAATCAGGTCAAGCTTGTCGCCCGGATAAGGCAATCCGTAATAGTTGGCGAAAAACTTTAGCGAGAAGGCACCGATCTGGAGCGCCCAGCCGGTAAGCGCCTGCTTGCCGGGAACATGGACGACGCGCAACGGCGTGCCGGCGTCGACCGGCGCCGTCGCCACAAACTCGCCGACGATAAATGCGACCAGATAGGTCGACATCGGGATACTGTCGCGGAAAACCACCTCCTGGCGGCCATCGGGCAACTTGCGCTCGCTTTCAACACCGGCATTGGAGATCGCGGTCAGGCCTGGCGCCACCACCAGCGTGACTTTGAAGCGCGCCTTGAAGGCCGGCTCATCCCAGCATGGGAAGGCGCGGCGGGCGTCGGTCGCCTCGAATTGGGTGCTCGCTATCAGATGCTCGGCGCCGGCCGGGTCGCGATACTGGCTGCGATAGAAGCCGTGCAGCTTGTCGTTCAGGATGCCCTTGAAGCGCAGCCGCAGCGTCCAACCGCCGGGCTCAAGCGCGTGGTCGAAGCGCAAACGAGCCTGCTCCAGCGCGGGCACGAATTCGACCTTGCCCTGGAGACGCGTGGCGCCGCGCGCAGCTTCGGCCTCGAGAATCTCGAGCTCCAGCGCATGCAAGACGATCTGATCGGTCGCCCGCTCGACCTCGATCGCGATAGTCTCCTCGCCACTGAAATTGGCGGCGGGAAGATTCGGCTCCAGGCGCAGATCGTAGCGCGTGGGTTTGACGATCGTCGGCAGGCGGGGGTCGGTCCCGACCTCGACGGCGGTGGGATTATCCTGGTCATACATCGGTCTGGCCTCTCGAAAAGACGTTGCTTGAATCGGGGCGGGCGCCCGCTCGTATGCGTAGAGATTACGTTAAGCGCGGCGACTCTGCGAGAACCGGGTGTGTCGCCGCGGCGGCCAATTCAGCGAAGTTGGTCAGGACCGCGCCGGCGCGAGCCAGCGCAGCACGGATCGCGGGGCTGGTCAGGAGCTGCAGATCGCGCTGCGCTGCGGGCGGGGGCGGTGTGGTGCCGATATCCGCGGCCGGATGGAAATAGAGTTCGGTAATCCCCTCGGGCAGCCGCCCGATCACACCCAGCAGATACTGCTCGCTGAGATGACCACTCTGATGGAGTCCGAACAGCCGGTCGCTCGACCGAATGCCCCGCTCGGCCATCAGCCGACGGGTGCGCCGCGCAAGGGTGTGAAAGATGATCGCCTCGACGAGTTTGCGCGGCGCATGGTCGCGTGCGATTCCAAGCGTGGTCCTCAGCGGTTCTAGCGGGAGACGGATGAACGGCACCTGATGCTCGGTTGCGAGCTCGATCGCGATCGCGGCAAGCACCGGATGGACGTGGAAATTCAGATGCCCATCGAGATGGTTGAGATAGCCGACCAGTTCGAGATGGCGCTCGAGTTGCGCGCGGCATTCGGCGCGCAGAGCGTCGCGGATACGCCGGTCGAAGAAGTAACGCATCCCGGCCAGAGTCGGGTTATGCGCAAACTCGGAGGCGGCATCGACCAGGCCGCCAAGCCGCTCCGGCGCCAGCACGCTACGTCCGCGGCAGACGGCAAGATGGAGCCCCACGTCGAGCCCCGGGTTTGCGCGCGCCGCCTCGGCCGCCGCCGGCGCCGCCGCCTCGGCGACCATCAGGCTCGTACCGCGCAGCACGCCTTCGCGATGGGCGCGCAGGATGCCGGCGTTGACTTCCGGCGAAAGGCCAAAATCATCGCCGGTCACGATCACCGTTTTCGCTGCGATCACGCCTGCCTCATCGGGTGACGCTTTCGCGCGCCCGCCGCATCTGGTGAGATGTCGGTCCGGGCGATCGATTGGACAGGCGCATGATTCTGCTTTTCTATGCATTTGGGATGGAACTGGGACCGTTTCGCCGGCGCCTCGAATATCGTCGCCCGCTGGAAATCGACGGCCTCAAGGGTTTCCGCTCGCGCACCGGCACTCTCGAACTCGCTGCGATTGCCACCGGCATCGGCCCGCGCCGTGCTTCTGAGATTGCGCAACGCGCGTTCAAAGCGCTGCCGCATGCGTCGCTGGTGATCAGCGCCGGCGTGGCAGGCGCGCTCTCGCCGGGCCTCGCGGTCGGTGACGTGGTGGTCGCTGATCGGTTGATCGCCGCGTCCGAAGACGACATCGGCGCCAAGCGAATTATCACTGTCCCGCCGGAACGGGTCGAGGAGTTGAGCGCGATTCTGATCGAGGCCGGTCTCGCCGTCTCGACCGGCGGCTTGCTCACTACGCGCCGCGTGCTGGCGACCGCGGCCGACAAGCAGCAGGCCCGCGAAGCGAGCAACGCCATTGCGGTCGATATGGAGAGCGCGAGTATCGCGGCCGAGGCGGCCAGCGAGGGTTTGCGAATGATATGTTTGCGAACCGTGATGGATGCGGCCGGCGAGGAGGTGTTCGGCGCCGGCTTTACCAATACCGAAGGTCACGTCAGCGCGCTCACCGCGATGCGCACGCTGGCCACCGAGCCGGGTACCATCCTGCGGCTGCCGCGCATGATGTATAACTTGTCGCTCGCGACTCGCTCGCTGGCCACCGCACTGGACGCCGTGCTCCGCGCCGCCACGTAGCTGCCCGTGCTTCACGCGCGCCGGCGCAACTGCTCATCGCGCGGCGGATCTGACCGTAGCGGTCCAATCGGAATACCGCGGTCGTACGGGAAGTCGTCGAGATGGCGTTCGATCGTGCCGGCGTCCCCATAATTGTCGCGCCGGGTAAGGATATGGATCGCCAGAGCGGCGGCGGGCAGGAAAATGAAGACGCTGACCCAGGCCAGGTCGCGCGCGTCGATCCGAAATGCCACCGTGATCAGGAACCCGACAATTCCTACGTAGAGCGCGGGCCCGAGCAGCGCGCGTGAGGTAACCATCGGAAACGCGCCGAAGGGTCTGCCGAAGCCGCGATTGAACCAGCGGTCGATAACCTGGAAGAACGCGACGGCTGCGGCGGCTACCAGAAACCAACCGAGATAATTGCTGATTGGGACGCCGAAGTATGGGCCCGGTGGGTCGTACCAGAAGATCTTGCCGAGGAACCATTGATTGCCGAGCACACTAAGCGGGTCGGCAAGCATGTCGACCATCACCATAAACAGCGCCGCCAAGAGCCATACCCGCCAGCCGCCGCGCAGCCGCCAGGTATCGAGCAGCCGCAGATCCCATCCGCGCCGATAAAGCGGCGCCGACAGCAGCATCGCGACCGTATAACTCGCAAAGGCGAGAAAGGTGAACGAGATCGAGTCCATGAACGGGACGCCAGCCACCCACAGCTCGCGGCCGCGGGTGGCCGTAACATAGTGGTAGAGGCCGAACGGAAAGCCGTTGTGGATCGAGCTCCACTCGCAGCCGAGCGCGATCGCATAGCTCACGATCGTGAACGCCAGCGTCGTGCGCGCTCCGTAGTTGACGAACCCGGCGAACAGAAAGGCGCCAAAAAAAACGAATACGTACGGCCGCAGTTCAATGGTCGCTATCAGCAGATGCATCGCCGATGCTCATGCGGCGCTGCGCGCCGCGCCGATCTCGCGAAAAAAACCGATCGCGCGGGCCAGCGCATCGTCGATCGGCCCGGGGTTGTAGCCAATCGCGTCGCGCGCCTTGGTCGAATCGAAGAACATCCGCTTCCGCGCCATCCGCACCTCGGTAAGACTCGCGCGCGGCGCCCTGCCGGTCAGCGTTCGCGCCACCGCCTCGGCACCGAGCGCGTATCCCCATGCCACCGCATACGGCAGCTTGACCCGCGGCGCAGGCAGGCCGGAGAGACGCGCCAGGCGCGCCAGCATCTCGGCCAGCTTCAGGTTCTCGCCGCCCAGGATATACTTCGCCCCCACCACGCCGCGCTCAGCCGCCAGCAGATGGCCCCGGGCGACATCCTCGACGTCGGCAAGATTCAGACCGGTGTCGACGTAAGCGGGCATCCGGTGATTAAGAAAATCGACGATAATGCGACCGGTCGGTGTCGGTTTGTAATCGAGCGGGCCGACCGGCGTGGACGGATTCACGATGACTACCGGCACGCCTTCGGCCGCCGCCTTGAGCGCTTCCCGCTCGGCGAGAAACTTAGAGCGCTTGTACGCCCCGACCATGTTGGCGAGCGTGACTGGAGTATCTTCGCGGCCCAATCCGCCGTGCGGGATGCCTAGCGTACCGACGGTGCTGGTATGGACGATGCGCCGCACACCCGCACGTTGCGAAGCGGTCAGCAGGTTCCTGGTGCCCTCGACGTTGGCCGCGTACATCGGCGCCTCATCGATGACCCACAGCCGATAATCCGCCGCCACGTGAAAGACCTGCTCGCAGCCCCGCACGGCCCGCTCGATCGCCGCGCGATCCCGAAGATCGCCACGCACCAACTCGCAATCGAGACCCTGCAGCGCGCGGAGGTCGGCCTGCTCGCGCACCAGCGCCCGCGTCGCCGCGCCCTCCCGAAGCAGCGCGCGCACCACGTGTGCGCCGATAAAGCCGTTTGCGCCGGTGACCAGCATCACCCCCGCCGCCATTGCCGATACCTCTTCAGGCCGCCTCCAGCACTCCAACCCGCGCCGCCACGGCCGCGGCAGCCATGCGTCCCGAAACCACCGCGCTCTCGATCGTCGCGGGCAAGCCAGTCTGAATCCAGTCGCCGGCGAGAAACAGATTCTTGATCGGCGTCACAGTACCGGGCCTTAGGCGATGTGATTTGAGGTCGGGCGCCATCGTCGCCTGCTTTTCCTTGATAACCAACGCCTTGACGATCTTCGCCGCGTGCGCCTCCGGAATCATCGCGCGCAGATCGCTCATCACGAGTTCCAGCAGCTCGTCGTTCGAGCGATCGACGAGCTGGCGCGCGCCGCTGATCACGAAGCTCAGGTAGCCGCCGTGATGCGCGCCATGCTGCGCAAAGATGCGCCGCTTGTTGAACAGCCACTGAGTAGCTGTGCCGATAAAGCCGATAAAGGCGGCGTCGGTAATCTCGCGATCGAGCCACACATGCACGCAGATGATCGGCGAAACGCCGAGTCCTTGGGGCGCGGCGAAGAACGGGTCGTCAGCCAGCGGGCGCGGCAGCAGCCGTAGCAACTGCGGCACCGCCACTGCAAGCACGAAGTTAGCGGCCTGGAGCGCGGAGCCATCGCGCATCCGGATACGCGAGACCTTGGCGTCGGCGCCAAGCTCAAGCGTCTCGACCGCACTATGGAGAGCGACCACGCCGCTGCGCCGTTCGATGAATTCGGTGGCCGCGGTGCAATAAAGATCGCTCAGACCGACGCGCGAGTAGACGAAGGCAGAATCGCTGCGCCGGCCAAAGAAGGCCCGCTTGATGACCTCGGCCAGCAACGCGGCGGAGGCAATCTCCGGATCTTCGTTAAGCGTCGCGGTCGCGAGCGGATACCAGAAGCAGGCCCGTTCGCGCGCGCCCTGCCCCAACCGGTCCATCAGCGCTGCCACCGTGATGCACTCCAGGGCCGCGGGATCGCGCCGCCGCAGCCGCAGCATCTGCGCACTGCCGGCCATCACGCGCCATCGTTCACGCGGCGTCAGCAGACGGTAGCGCAGCAGCGCCGCGCTCATATGAAAAGGTCCGGGCACCGGTGCTGTGCGTAGCCATCCTCGGCGTCCGCCGAGCTCCAGCATCTCGATTTCGAGGTTGGGATGAAAAAAAAGCTGATCGCGAGTGCCGATGCGGCCGAGAAAATCCAGCGTCTCGCCGTAGCAGCCCATCAGCACATGCTGCCCGTTGTCGATGAAGTCGCCGCTATCCGGATCCTGGAACGAGTACGCGCGGCCGCCCAGCGCCGGCTTGCGTTCGACCACCGCGACCCGGAAGCCACGTTCGGCCAGTGCCACCCCGGCGCTCAGGCCGGCGAAGCCGCCGCCGACCACCGCTACGTCCCGCTTCTCGCTCATCGGCGCCCTCTCAGGTACGCGCAAAGCGCAGGTGGCCGTTGGCCCATGCGCGCCCGACCAGAAACAGCTTGCGCGGCGCTGATAAACGGCAGCGATGGTCGAAGACCCGGTAATCGTCGCGCACGATCCGCTGCAACAGGTCGCCGTAGATGAGCCGCATGGCCTCGGCCGTCAGCAGTGCGTCGCGGTCCTCGGCCGGCAGGCTCTGCTCGGCTGCCGAGTAGAAATTCTGCGCGCGCATTGCCTCGAACTCCATCAGGGTGCGAAATTGAGGTGTATAGACGCCGTTAAGAATGTGGGCTTCGTCCACGCCGAAACGCGCGAGATCTTCCAGCGGCAGGTAGATGCGGTCGCGGGCCGCATCCTCCCGCACATCGCGCAGAATGTTGGTCAATTGAAATGCGATGCCGAGATTCTCGGCATAGATCTCGGTACGTGGGTTACGGTAGCCGAAGATATCAATACAGATGAGGCCGACTGCGGAGGCGACGCGATAACAATACAGCCGTAGCTCATCGAAGCTCTGGTAGCGGCGATGCGTCAAATCCATCTCGACGCCGGCAATGACTTCGTCGAAATAGCGGCGCGGGATGTGGAATCGAGCGACGCTGTCTGCCAGCGCCGTCGAAATCGGATGGCTCGGCGCGCCGCCGTAAACCTTGTCGAGTTCGCACCGCCAGCGCGCCAGCATCGCGGCCGGTTCGGGGATCATCTCGTCGTCGGCGATGTTGTCGATGAAACGGCAGAAGGCATAGACCGCGTGGAGCGCGCGCCGGCGGACGGCCGGAAGCAGCATGAAGGCATAGTAGAAGTTCGACGAAGAGCGCCGGGTGATACGAGCGCATCGTTCATAGTCGCGCGCCAGACGGTCCGCGTCTGCTTCAGACCTTAATCGTTCCACGCCACGCATGCCATCCGAGTTTCACATAATCCAGTTTCGACAATTGCGGCCGGCGCTGAAAGACGTCACAGCCGACCGCCTCGATCGCCCGCAGTATCGCCAGCCCGCCGCCCGCGAACATCAGGATGTCGCGCCGCAGACGTGAATCGACCAGCTTCGCCAGCGCCGCACCCTCGCCCAACAGCCGGCGCGCATGGGCTACCTCATGGCGCATCAGGGCGAGAAACTCCGGTGTCGCCGCGCGGCGCGCGAGCAGCTCCGCGCTCAGATTGAAGCGGCGCAGGTCGGCACGCGGAAAGTAGATGCGGCCCTTGTCCAGATCGATCGCGACATCCTGCCAGAAATTGGCAAGCTGCAGCCCGCTGCAAACCCGATCGGAAAGCTGCTGGCGATGCTGGTCGCGGTAACCGAATAAATAGAGCACCAGATGGCCGACGGGATTCGCCGAATCGCGAGCGTAGCCCATCAGGTCGTCGATAGTCTCGAAACCTTGAAAGGTCACGTCGGATCGAAAGGCGCGCAGCAGCGCAGCGAACGGCGCGCGCGGAATATCGAAGCGGCGAATGGTGTCGGCCAGAGCGATAAACACCGGATGGCGCGGACGGCCGGCGTAAGCCAGGTCGAGCTCGCGCTCCCAGTCATCGAGCCGCGCGAGGCTCCGCTCCTCGTCGGCAAAATCGTCCGCACACCGCGCGTAGGCGTAGATGGCATGCATATGCGGCCGCATCGCGCGTGGCATCAGCCACGAAGCGATCGTGAAGTTTTCGTAATGGCTCCGCGCCAGGCGCCCGCAGAAGGCGTAGGCCTCATCGAGGCTCATGGCCGCCGTGGCGGCAGAACCAGCGAGCGTCTCGCGATTCGCGTCGTATGATCGCGCCTCTGCCAGTGGGCCGTTCATATCGATGCAGCCGAGGCCGCCGGCTCCAGTCCGGCCAGTTCGCGGGCTGCCGCGCGCGCCCAACCGTCGGTCGCGAGCAAATCCTCAAGACTCGTGACCGGCCGGTTGTCGAAGCGCTCCATCACGGTTTCGATATGGCGCGCGACCTCGATGAAGCGCACGCGCCCGGCCAAAAACGCGGCGACCAGCTCCTCGTTCGCGGCGTTCAGACAAGCCGGCATCATGCCGCCCTCAGCCAGCGCTTCGTAGGCCAGGCGTAGACACGGGAAGCGCGTGACATCCGGCTCCTCGAAAGTCAGCTTGCCGCGATCGATAAGCGAAAGAGGTGGCAGATGATCGAGCGGCAGGCGCTCGGGAAAAGCCAGCGCGTAGGCTACCGGGATAGCCATGTCGGGGATCGCCATCTCGGCGATCACCGAGCCGTCGACCAGCTCGACCATCGAATGAATCACGCTTTGAGGATGTATCACCACTGCGATTTGCGCGCGTTCGAGATCGAACAGCCAGCGCGCTTCGATCACCTCGAGTCCTTTGTTCATCAGGGTCGCCGAGTCGATGGTGATTTTGCTGCCCATCTGCCAGGTCGGATGGCGTAACGCATCGGCGACCGTGACGTTCGCTAACTGTTCGAGCGCCAGCTCGCGGAATGGGCCGCCCGACGCGGTCAGGATGATGCGGCGCAGTGTCTTGCCGTCGCGCCCTTCGAGGCACTGAAAGATCGCGTTATGCTCGCTGTCGACCGGCAGCAGTTTGACCCTCTGCGCGCGGGCCGCGCGGATAACCAGCTCGCCCGCCACCACCAGCACTTCCTTGTTGGCAAATGCGATATCCTTGCCGGCCGTGATCGCGGCCAGCGTCGGCCGCAGCCCCTTGGCGCCGACCAGCGCCGAGACCGTCAGCGTGGCCGCGGGATGGGTTGCAACCGCGATCGCGCCTTCCATCCCGTGAACGATCGCGACCTGCTCCGGCTTGAGGCGTTCAGCCAGTTCGCGCGCCAGCTCCGCCGATGCGACCGAGACCAGCTCGGGCCGGAAACGGCGGACCTGCGCAACCAGTAGATCAAGATTGCGGCCGGCCGCCATCGCAACCACACGGAAGCGATCCTCGAAGCGCGCGACCACGTCGAGCGTGGTGACGCCGACCGATCCGGTCGAACCGAGAATCGCTATCGACTTCATCGCTGGTCCCGGTCAACGCCCGGCGCGATCGTGCAGGCGGCGCCGCACGCGTCCCAGCGCCATCAATGGAAAGTAATGGCAATACAGGTGATAGCGCAGGTAGAAATGATTCGGAAAACCGGTGCCTGTGAATTCGGTTTCGTCCCAGCTACCGCTCTCGTTTTGACGCTCCAGCAGCCATTCCGCGCCGCGCCGCGCCGGTTCGCTGAGGTCATCCTCGCCGGCCGCGAGGCCGATCAAAGCCCACGCCGTCTGCGAGGCGGTACTGACGCCGCGTCCGCGCCAGGCCGCTTCCTTGTCGCTCAGGCAGCTCTCGCCCCATCCGCCGTCGGTATTCTGTTTCGCTTTAAGCCACTCGACGGCGCGCCGAATCCAGGGCTGGCCAAGATCGAGCCCGATCGCGCGCAGGCCAGAGAGCGCCGAGGCGGTGCCATAAATATAGTTGACGCCCCAGCGTCCCCACCATGAACCGTCGCCTTCCTGTTCGCGCTTGAGCCACTCAATGGCGCGGTGCGCCACCGGATGGTCGGCGCGATAGCCGACTGCCGCCATCATCTCGAGCACGCGGCCCGCGATATCGGGGCAGGTCGGATCGGTCGAGGCCTCGGCATCGGCGAACGAGGCCTGATTCAGCCAGGTCGAGTCGTTGTCGACGTCGAACGCGGCGAAGCCGCCGTCGCTCGATTGCATCCCCATGACCCAATCCGCGCCGGCGCGCAACGCGCGCTCCTTGGCTGCGGCATCGCCATACTCGGTCTCCGCGATCACCATCAGGATCACAGCCGAGTCGTCGACATCGGGATACCAGTCGTTGAAGAACTCGAAGGCCCAACCGCCCGGCTCGAGGTGCGGCCGTTTCATTGACCAGTCGCCGGGCTTGAAAATCTGATGATCGATCAGCCAGCGCGTGGCCTTGATAAGCGCCGGATCGCCACGCTCCCATCCCGAGTCGATCAGCGCCTTGGCGGCCAAAGCGGTATCCCAGTTGGGTGACACGCATGGCTGGTAGAGCACCCGGTCGCCATAATCCCAGGTCAGCTCGTGGCTCGCCTCCAGGGCTTTTCGGATCACCGGATGCTCGTTGCGATAGCCGAGCCCCTTAAGCGCCATCGCGCTGAGCAAGTAGCAGGGCTGAATGCCGCCCCAGGAGCCGTTCTGATCCTGATGGTCCAGGATCCAGCGCTCGACGTGGCGAATGGCACGTGAGCGCAAGCTTTTGAGAGGATGGCGGCCGTAGGCGCTGAGCGCGCCATTGGTCAGATTAAGCAGGTTGCGCAGCGAGAAGAGTGCCGCGCTGCGGCTCGGTTTAAATTTCGTGAAATGCGGCGGCAGGATGTAGAGCTCGAGCACGCCATCGCGGTAATCGACATTCACCACCGGGCGCGTCGCCTGCAGCAGCATCAGCCCCATAACCGTGCCGCGCGCCCACGATGAAAGCTCGTAGATGTTGAGCGGCGACCAGTCCGGCAATAACGCCAGTTCGATCGGCAGCGCGGGCGTGGCGCTCCACGGCACCTGGTCCATCGCAGCCAGGTAAAAGCGTGCTAGCGTGCCG
>DATJRJ010000041.1:0-2244 GCA_035504735.1 Binataceae bacterium (SeqCode) | reverse complement strand
TGCGCGCCTCGGGGTTGTTCTCGCGCAGTTCGAGAATTGTCGCGATACCTTCCTTGCCGGGCATCAGGATGTCGACGATCACGAGGTCCGGGTTGAGCGCGTCAAAGCGGCTGATGCCGGTTTGTGCGTCGCCTGCCGCTTCGACCGAGTAGCCGTCGTTTTCGAGGATGCCCTGCACTACCGTGCAGAACACCGGATCGTCATCGATCACCAGAACCGAATTCATCGCCGGGCCTCCATGGCCAGATAATATTCCGCTCATCCCCTGTAGCATCGCGATCCGCACCGCATCCGAGCGGTTGCACGCCCCCATCTTCTTGAAGGCGCTGTTGAGGTGGAGCTTGACGGTGACTTCCGAGATCGCGAGCCGCTCGGCGATCTCGCGATTGGCCCAGCCGCGCACGAGATGTTCGATGCAGTCCAGTTCGCGCGGCGTCAGGTTGTCGAAGGAGGTTCGCGCGGCATGTCGGCCCGGCAGTGCATTCACCACCGCGCGCGGCACATAAGTCTCGCCGGTCGCCATCAGCCGTAGCGCGGTCAATAGCGCCGTGCCCCGCAGATTCTTCATGATGACGCCCGCCGCGCCGCGTTCGAGCGCGCGTTCGGCCTCGTCGGAATTCATCGCGCCAGACATCAGCGCGACCGGGGTCTCGGGCAGCTTTTCCCTGACCTCGTCGGGCCCCGCGAGAACGTCCATCCCCGGCATCCGGCAGTCGAGTATGATGAGGTCGAAGCTGTCGTCGCGTTCCAGCCGTTCGCGAACCTGCTGAAAGTCCGCGGCCTCGACACAGGAAATATCCGCTGCCGCGCGCGTCAGATAGCTGGCGATTGCTTCGCGCACGAGGTGATGGTCGTCGGCGAGCAGGATTCTCATGCGTTTCCATCACGCACCGATACGACGGCCCGTCAATCGCGGCGCGGTGGAAGGACGCTAGGCGTATAAAGTTAAAAAGCGGCAAACGGCGTGACCTGCCTGAGCTGGTGAAAACAGCTTTATCGATAATGATTCTTTAAGATAGAACCTTCAAGAATGATATTTCGCGTATTGCGTGTTTGGGCCTCATCTAGTGACTGATGCGGAGGTGATCGCTCAAGCCCTTGCGGCGCGGCCGGTCAATTCCTACAAACCCGAGCCTCTCCCGGGCCCTCGTCTCGAGGACCGGCTGCACCATGCCCAGAAGATGGATGCGCTCGGCCAGATCACCGGCGGGATCGCGCATGATTTCAACAACTTGCTGCTGGCGATCAACTTCAATCTCGAATCCCTTGCCGAGGAAGTCCCGGACAGCGCGCGGACGCAGCCCCTGTTCGACGGCGCGCGGCAGGCGATCGATCAGGCGCACGGTCTGATCAACCATCTCCTGGCGTTCGCCCGGCGCCAGCCGCTGTCGCCGGATAGCGTCGACGTCAACCGCAGCATCCTCGCCACCAAGCTCATGCTGCGCCGGGCGATGCCTAACGGGATCGAGATTGAGGCTCGGCTCGGCCGAACGGCCGGCCTGGTTCTCGCCGATCGCAACCAGTTCGAGAACGCGCTGCTCAACCTCGCGCTCAACGCTCGCGACGCGATGACACGCGAGGGCGGGCGGCTCACGATCGGCACCGCCGATATCACGCTCGATGCGGCCTATGCGGAACAGCATCCGGGGATCGCGCCCGGCCGCTACGCCCTTGTCGCAGTCAGCGATACCGGGCCGGGCATGACCCCCGATGTCGTGGAGCGGGCATTCGAGCCGTTTTTCACGACCAAGACCGGCGGCGAGCATAGCGGTCTCGGGCTGAGCCAGGTCTATGGCTATGCCAAGCAATCGGGCGGCTCTGCGCGGATCGCCAGCGAGCCAGGGCACGGCACGACGGTGCAGCTGTTTCTGCCGCGTTTTGGCGATGTCGAGGCTGTCGAGCGGCGGACGGCGCCGCCGCCCTGCCGCGGCCGCGGCGAGACGGCGCTCGTGGTCGAGGACGCGCCGCTGGTCCGCAACGCCGTCGCCAAGATGCTCGCCGATCTCGGCTACAGTCCGATCGTGTCGGCAAGCGCCGAAGAGGCGTTGATCCTGCTGGGAAGCAACACCGGATCGATCTGCTGCTGACGGACATGGTGCTGCCCGGCGGTTTCGACGGAGCGGAAATGGCCATCGCCGCACGGCGGCTGCGGCCGGGGCTCGGCGTGCTTTACATGTCGGGCTACACCGAAAAGCGGCTCGGCGATCTGGAAGGCGAGGGCGGCCGCTCGGGGTTTATCGCCAA
>DATJRJ010000040.1:0-5129 GCA_035504735.1 Binataceae bacterium (SeqCode) | reverse complement strand
CCGGCGAGCGCCCCATCCATCCCCAGGTCACCCGCGCCCATTCGGCGATCGCATCGCGCGTCTTGACCATCTCTTCGGCGCTGCGATCGGCGCGATAGAAGCGATGGGTGAAGCCGCCGTTGCCGGTGTCAGTGCTGGTGGTGAGGATGTCTTTGTGGGCCGGATCGTGCAGGGCGTCATAGAGACGCGCCAGCATCCGCGCGGCGTTTCTGAACGCGGGATGCGCAGTGACATCACGCACCCGTTCGCCGTAGATGTAGACCTCGCGGTCGTCCTTGAGGCTCGCGAGGAATTCCGCCCCGGTCAACGGCCGCTTCTCTGCTTGCGCCTTGGTCTCTTCGCTGTGACGCTCTGCTCTCATCGAGGTTCACCTCCGGAAATCTGCCGTCCTATCCCCTGATTAATTATTTCACGATTGTTATGGAATCGAAAAGTCCGCCGATCAGGCGGCCGGGGCGTGTTATCCCGAGGGGAACGCAGCGTAGTTACGAGTCTACGCGCCGCGGAGCGCGCCGGGATCGGCGACTTCCGATGCCGTCGAGCGCATATAGACCATCAATGAGCCGGCGAGGAGTGCGATGTTGAGCCCTGCTTCCAGCCACATCCGCGGACGCGAGGGCGCGCCGACCCCGAAGCATCCGCAATCGAGCGTCAGGCCGCGTGCGAGCGCGGAGGCCAGTGCAGCGAAAAAAATCACCGAGGTTATCGCCAGGGCCAGCGCCGCAACATGCCGCGTGGACGGCACCAGCATCAGCAGGCCGCATCCGATCTCGAAGGGCGGCAGGCCGAGTGCGAGCAGATTGACGAACTTCGCCGGCAAGATCGCGAAGGCTGCGATACTGTCGGCGAATTGCAGCGGATCGCGGAGCTTGTCGGCGCCCGCAAAGATAAACAGCAGCCCGATCGCGAAACTGACCGCGAGTGCGACATAGTCACGGCGGGTATCGATGGCGATCATGGCGCGCTACCGGTCGCGGCCGGCAGCTTCGCCGCCGACCACGCCTCCCATCCGCCGGTAAAGACGGTGACGTTGCTGAAGCCGAGCGTCAGCAGCGCGTTGGCGACCAGCCGGCTGTCGTGGCAGTCGCCACCCGAACAATAGACCACGATGGGTTTGTCGATAGCCGCCTTGAGCGTCGGCTCGAGCCGCCTGTAATCACGCGCGAAATCCTGGCGCGAAAGATTCAACGCTCCCGGCACGTGGCCCTGCTCGAAAAAAAGCGACGGGCGCGCGTCGAGGATGAGCGCACGCTTGCCGTCCACCGTGGCGCGAAAATCCGCCAGCCCCATCGTCTGCGCCGGCGCGATCTTGAACGGCGGGGCCGCGACCAGGGTGGTCAACTCGGCGTCGAAGCGCTGCTCCGGCGTTTGATAGACCAGCGGGAGCGGCTGCGACGAGTATCGATTGATTACGAGCCCGGCAGCCAGCGCAGCGATCGCCAGCAAAGCGACCAGACCCAGGTCGCGCGCGAGGTGGCGGCGCGGACTATTGCGCTGCGGCAGGCGATCCGAATCGAGCCGGATCATCGAGACCGGCGAAGTCATGTGGTCGGACTTGCCACCAGAAGAGAATACATCGTCTTCCCACGATTAGTTCGTATCCGGGCGGCATCGTCAAGCCACGCCCGTCAACAGAGTGAGTCACGATGCGGTCCGCTCGATAATCAGTCCGTTCGGTAGTTCGACAATTTTGCCGGGCTGTTGTGACGCGAGTGCCCCTCGTGGCCGCCGTTCAAAGCACAGGCGGGTGCAGCTTCTATCGGCGGCGGCTTGAAGCCGGAAGGATGCAAACGCTCGCGAGCCGCCCATTGATCGAAGTTTCCGGGACTTCGGGCCAGCACTCGAAAGCGCATGCAGACGGTTCCACAGCCACAGCCGGCATCGCAATTTCCATGCAGCTCGCCGGGTGACTTGACGATCAGATCCAGCGGGCGGGTCTTGCCCGGCACCAGATCTATCGGGTCCTTCATCCCGGCGATCCAGAAGCTGTGGACCACGTCAGCGGAGGCCAGCTCCAGCCGAACGTCGGTGGCGCTGGGGAGCCATAACACATTGCTGGTCTTGATACCCAGCGAGGGGTAGTCGAATTCCCACCACCACTGATGCGCTACCGCCTTGATCGTAAGCGCGGGCCGAGGCGAGCCAGGAGCGGAAAGTCGCACGAGGGCGATCACACCGGCGCAGATAAACGCCAGACCGATCAAGTATCCCGCCGCCACTCGTGACGATTTCATGTGCGCGCCGGCTAAAAGGCCGAGGCTACTTTGGTGCCGTCGCCAGTCGTCACCGTCTCGCCTGCGGCGGCTCGCTCCGCGTCGCTGGCGACGCGCTCGGGTTCGGCTTTCTCGCCCTGATACTGAAGCAAGGGGCGGCCATTCGCATCAACCAGGAAGAATTCGAGGATATGATCGACCGTCCCATCGGCTTCGCGCTGGCGGAACAATCTGAACCGCGCCAGCACCGCATCGATTTGTTTGGGCGTTCCCGTCAGGAACAGCCAGCCGCTAAGGTCAGCTCCCTGCTCCTTCGCGTACGCGAGGAGCTGCTTGGGATGGTCATGCTCGGGGTCCACGGTTATCGATACGATATGGGCCTCGGTTCCAAGCCTGGAGCCGAGGGAATCGGCGACCTGTTTCATCCGAGCCGTGAGCAGAAGACAGGGTCCGGGACAGGAAGTGTAAATAAAATCAAACAGCACCGGTTTGCCCTTCAGCGAGGCCAGAGAAACCGTCCGGCCGTTCTGATCGATCAACGGGATGTTGGGCAAACAGTCGCCGTTATCGCGCACCGCAAATCCGCCGCGTTCCCCGATATCTTGAGCCGATTGCCGGCAACCGCTCAGGGTCAACGTACTCGCGAGGATAAGCGGTATCGTCAAAGAGAGGCTGGTCAAGATTACTGCTGTGATTGATTTAGAACTCATGGTTCAGCGTTGCGGCATGGCGCCGCTTCCTTTAAGTCCAGCGTTATTCGCAGACGCCCTCGGCAGCAGCGGCAGCACCGCGGCTGCTAGAGTCTGTTCGGTGACAGCTGTTTTGTCGGGGGTCAGTTCGGCACGGAGGATTCCGTGGACGCCGATGATAAACGTCTCTGGCACTTCGCCGGGCATGCCAAAGTCATTGATTTTTGCATCTTCAGATATAGCCGCCGGGTAGCTGTACGATTGCATCACGGTCTGCACTTCACTGCGGTCGTGCGAGCGGTCGACGCTCATCCCGATCATCTCGAGGCCCTGCGAATGGTATTTCCGGTAAAAGGCGTTGAGAGCCGGCATCTCCTTGCGGCACGGAGAACACCAGGTGGCCCAGAAATTGACGATCACGACCTTGCCGCGCTGTGCGGCGAGATTGAAGGTCTGACCGTTTAACTCCTGCGCCACCAGTGCCGGCGCCGGTTGCCCAACGTCCGGGGCCGCAAGTGCGCCAGTCGCAGGCAAGAGGATCAAGATCGCCCACAAAGCAGAGATAACTGGCAAGGCTACCCGCATCTAACCGATCTGTCCTCAAAAATCATAACTGACAATCGTCTTCAGCAGCCATGGAGTGGTCAACTGTTGACCGTTCACGTGTTGATACATCGGGAACTCTATATCCGCGTAGAATCTCAAGACGCTCAGCCTGAACTCCCCTCCCGGGGCGACGAGCAGCCGATCATAGCCGCTGTCGGTAGGGGTCGCTTCCGAGCCCGTATCATGCGCGCGAACGGAGCCCAAGAAGGTCAGGATCGGAGCCAGCTCTTTGAATGGACCCATCGCCCCGAAGTTGTAAATCACACCGGCGGCGGCATCGGTTTCCTTGCCCGGCTGGTAGTTCCCGGTGCTCGTAAACGGATACTCGAACTGGCCTTGCCCGTACCACTGGAACGGGCGTTCGCGAAAGGTCAGATTTACGTTCCCGATGTGCGTCGGAAAGGTACCGGTCTTATACGCGCCCAAAAGCAGATCGGTGCTGCCGGTCCCGATCGAAGTATCGCGATCAAAATCTGCATAAGTATGGTCGCCGGTCGGCAGTTTGAAGCCGGCCAATAATCCGAGCGACATGTCTTCCAGCAGGCCGGTGTACATGCCCCAGATGCGCACGTCGCCGAAATTGGAATGTCGGTACTGGTTTATTTGGTTACCATCGGAGGTCTGGCCATCGGCTTCGGTCCTGAAGGTCCGGATCGTATAAGGGACCGTCACCATCATCCCCCAGCTCCGGTTGAACATGTATTGACCGCCCGCGGTCAGAAATTCCGATTTGATTTGCTTATCGGGATTCGCGCCCCAGGACGAGGGGGATGAATCGTGCCAATTGATGTATTGGTTCATGAAGTCGGTCTCCCACCATACGGTGCCTCCCGAACCGTTAGGGATTAGCGAATAGGTGCCGACATCGAAAACGCCGCAGCCGCAGGCGCAGGCCCAGGCAAGCCCGGGTGTCAGGCCGATGACGAAAACCGCCGCGGCCAAAAGGAGTCGGCACGTTTTTCCGACCCCAGGCATCGAAATGGCCGCGCGCGCCAAAATAGCAACCGACAAGATCCGTCGCATTAGAATCTCTCCCAGCGGACACCTTGCGGTGCGCCGCTTGCACGAATTAAAAACTCGACGCCGCGGGATCTGCGGCGTCACCAACCCAAAATCAGGGAAACGTGATCGAACGAAAGTTCTTAGACGGGGAGCTCAGGCGGCGGGGTCTCAGGCGCGATACGCAGCTCGATCAGTTGCGCGGCGGGATCGGCGATCGTCGAGCCACGATCACTGAGCATTGACTCGTGCACCGGCGCCGCGGGGCGAGCGAGCAGGATTGCCGGTACGAGATCGAGCGCCTGAATCGGATGGCAGGTATTGATCGTTAGTTCAACATGGTGAGGACCAGCGACGATCACGATTCCGGCCGTTAGCGGTGCGCTGGCCAAAAACAGCATCACGGCCAGAACCGAACTCAGCGCCCGCAACTCGCGCTTTGAAAAAAGCTGCCTCATGTCGCACGCCGATCTCTAAAGCATCATCGGCTTGAGTTCAAGCTCGCGAAGATGAAACCGATGAAACCGCCGGCTGGCCAGCCGGCGGTTGCCTGCAACGCTTCTAGGCCGGGGCGGTGGCACGGCCGGCAGCAATCGCGAGGATCACCTCAGTCCAGCCGTCG
>DATJRJ010000039.1:0-6765 GCA_035504735.1 Binataceae bacterium (SeqCode) | reverse complement strand
GGTGTGTAACGCCGAGAGCGGCAACACCAAGTCGTTCACGTGCAGCTATCACGGCTGGACGTATGGGCTGGACGGAAGCCTGCAAGTGGTTCCGCTGGAGCGCGAGTCGTACCACAACCTGCTGGATAAGGGACAACTGGGGATGCGGCCGGTGCCGAAGGTTGAGAGCTTCGCAGGATTCGTGTTTGGCTGCTTCGATCCGGAGGCGCCACCGCTGCGGGAATATCTTGGTGAGATGGCGTGGTACCTGGAGACCTTCACGGCGCGGGGCGGCGCGGAGTTGCTGGGGCCGCCCCTAAAGTCGGTACTGCATTGCAACTGGAAGATACCGGCCGAGAACTTCGCCTCTGACGCCTACCACGTCGGATGGACCCACGCGGCGATTCTGAAAGTGGTAACCAGCCGCATGGCGCCTCCGATCGCGAATGCCCAGCTACGCGAGGATATTGGTATCCAGGTTTCCGCGCGCCACGGTCACGGCTTTGGCGTCATGTGGGATGGAGCCACGCACGCCTATCGAGGAAACGACTTCCTCGATTTCATCCAGCTCAAGCAGCCGGAGGTGCGGCAGCTCCTGGGTGACCGGCGCGCCGAGCTCTACGCGGCGCATTGGGACGCGACGATCTTTCCGAACTGCTCATTTTTGTGGGGCTCAAACGTTTGGAAGGTATGGCATCCGCGCGGACCGCATGAATGTGAAGTCTGGACCTGGGCGCTGGTGGAAAAGGACATGCCGCCGGAGTTGAAGCGCAACATCCAGAAGGAAGCGTTGCGGATGTTCGGCGTGGCGGGTACCTGGGAGAGCGACGATGGTCAGAACTTTCATGCCTGTACGTGGTCTAATCGCGGGACAATGGTGCGGGAGCAATCGCTGCAGGGAGTGATGGGACTCGGGCGCGATGCGCCGCACGCCGATCTGCCGGGAACGATCGGCGACAATCTCATATCGGATACGGCGCTGCGCGGTTTCTACCGCTTCTACTCAGAAATCATGCAGGCCCCGGATTGGGGCGCGATCAAGCGCAATAGAGCTTCTGGAGCCAACGGCGCGCGGCACGATTAGCGATCAGGTTGGTTTCGCCAGCCGCGCCTAAATCGCCTTGGCGACCTCGCGATGGATGCGCAGCAGCTCGCTGAAGCTTTGATCGGGCGGCCGCCGGCCCATCCCGCATTCGGTCGCCACTCCGACCACGCCTGAGTAATGCTTGCGCAACCGTTCGAGCCGGCGGCGGGTGCCCTCGACGCCGTCGGTGTAATGCACCAGTCCGGCGTAGAGCGTGGAGTCGCCGATCTTCAGGTCTTTGAGCGGTCCGAAGTATTCGTCGTCGTCACGGGCGCGCGGAATCGGTACGTGTACGAAATCGATCCGCCGTCCCGCCTCGATCACTGCGGCATTCGCCAGCCGGACGCAGGTCGCCAGCGTTTTGGGTTCGAGGAAATGACGATGATGCAGGTCGCCGTAGCAGAGATGGAGCCCGAGTACGGTTTCCTTTGGCACCGGTCTGCAGAGCTGTTTGACGAAACGGATGTAGCGCTCCATCGGGTCGCCGATGCCGCGGTATTCCATCGGTTCCTCGCCGACGTAATCGTCGAAGGCGACCGCCAGCGTTTCCCAGTTGATATCCCATTGCAGTACGAGATCGTCGGCCGGAACATCGTGCAGGATCGATTGCACGTCGCGCGCCGCGGCCTCGGCATAGCCATTCGCCATGATCTCCATGTCCCGCGCTGCGTGCGCGAATAGCCGCGCTGCATCCTCCGGAAACGGAATGCAGACCTGGAAGCGTGCGTCGCGCGGTATCACGCCGCGGTCGCGCAGGTTGCGGAACACCAGGTACGACGCCTTGGTCTCGATCGGGTAGGTGAGCGTTGGCACCTCGATCCTATCGATGCCGGGTCTCACTCTAAACTTGTACATATCGTCGTAGCCGGTCGGGATGTAATGCGGCATCCCGGGAATTCCTTTCGGCCGGCGTATGATCTCAAGATCGGGATGTGGCTCCCAGGCGCGAATCGCTATGAACAGCACCCAGAAACGGCGCTCGTTGGTCTCGCCGTCGGTCAGCCCGATCGCTATATCGCCGACCTCGGCGCACGAACGGAAGGCCTCTTCGGCGGAGTTTCCCGGCAGCCCTCCAATCAGTAAGACGGGCCGTTTTGCCTTTACCATTTTGGATCGCTCCCCAAGTGCGCGGTGAAGCGGGCGTCTAGAGCGGCTGCCACTTCCAATTAGTAGTTTCCGTCTCGTGTTCGAAAGCGAAATTCAAATTGTCATAAATCGGGTCTTGGAGCCAATCCTTCGTATACGTGTCGGAGCGATTGCGCTGCGGCATTTCAGAGAATCTTGCCGGTGCCCGGGACCGTCTCTCGAATCGGCCAGCGCCCGGACTCGACCTGGTGGAAGAAGTCGTCGCACAGCACATTGAACAGCACGGCCTCTTCGAGATTCAGGGCATGGCCGGTGCGCGGCAGAATCGCCAATCCAGCCGCTAGCATCGTGCGCTTCAGCATTACCGCCGGCTCGAGACACGATTCGTCTTCATCGCCGACCATCACGAGCGTCGGCACCGTGAGGCGGCTCAACCGATCGGTCATCTCATAAAGCGACGGCCGCATCTTCTGGACGCCGCGCAGCGTCAAAGCGGAGCCGAGCGACGAATGCTCGGCAAGGTTGCGGACGAACTCGGCAAAACCGCGCGGATCTTTGTCGCGCAACTGCATCCGGCCCGGCCCCTGGGAGTAGCGTTCGGCGGCCTGTGCGATCGGCAGGGTTTCGAAGCGCTGTGCGGCCGCCTCGGCCTCGGCCTGGAACTGGGCGCGCTTGGCAGGTTCGGCCCCATACCCGCATCCGCCGACCACCAGCGATCGCGCGCGATCAGGATAGTTCAGGCCGAAATGCAGGGTCGCGAACGCTCCCATCGAGACTCCGACGATATGCGGCCGTTCAAGCCCGAGGGCCTCGATCACTGACTTGATATCGTCGCGGGCGCGATCCTGCGAGTAACGCGTGAGATCTGCGGGAACGTCGGAGGGCGGATAGCCACGCGCATTGTACGCGACGCATCGGTAGCGCCGCGAGAAATGGCGCAGTTGCGGTTCATAGCTGCGCAAATCGCCGGCAAACTCGTGCACGAACACGATCGCGTTACCGATACCCGCCTCTTCGTAATAGAGCCGCACCCCGTCATCGGTGGTCAGATAGGGCATCACAATCTCCTTTTTGCTTTCGCCGGATTGGCGCTACTCCGGGCCATCCGGAACATCGAAGATGCACAGCACCGCGGGCCGCGATGCATTGGCGCGATTGGCCGCAGCTATGCCATGATCGCGCCTGACCGGATGACATCACATTAGCTGAGGATCGAACCGGAGAGGTAATCTCGATGGCGCAGGTGCTTGCCGATCTGATAGCGGGTCTAGCCGCCGGCCGCGTGAAGGTCGTCGACCTGACCAAGCCGCTCTCGCCCAACACGCCCGTGATCACGTTGCCGCCGCCCTTTATACAGCCGTCGGGATTCGTGATCGAGACCAATAACAAGTACGACGCGCGCGGACCAAATTCATATTCGAACACGATGCATGTCTGGGAGCATACCGGAACCCATTTCGACGCGCCGATTCACTGGGTCACAGGCAAAGACCTGCCGAATAATGCCTGCGATACGATCCCGGCGCAAAAGTTTGTCGGACCCGCCTGCGTTATCGATCTGAGCGGGCCGGCGGCAAAGAATCCGGACTTTCTGCTGATGCCCGAGCATATCCAGCAATGGGAGCAGCAGCACGGCCGGATTCCTGCCGGCTCCTGGGTGTTGCTCAGAACCGATTGGAGCAAGCGCGAGGGCGCGGCCTTTCTCAACGAAGACGCGAAGGGCGCCCACAGTCCCGGGCCTCTCGTTTCCGCCTCTGAGTTCCTGGCCTTGCAGCGCGACGTACTGGGCGTTGGAGTCGAAACCGTCGGCACCGACGCCGGGCAGGCGCATACTTTCGAGCCGCCGTTTCCGAATCACGCTACGATGCATGGGGCCGGTAAGTTCGGACTCGCCAGCCTGTGCAATCTCGACCGGCTCCCGGCGATCGGAGCGGTGGTGATCGCGGCGCCGCTCAAGATTATAGAAGGCAGCGGGAGTCCGGCGCGCGTATTGGCGCTGGCTCCGGCTTAGCGCGATCGTCGAACGCGGCGCGCCATCAATGCTCGCCGATCCATCGGAGTGCGCGCGGAGCCCATGGTCCATCAGCCTCGCCGCCGGCATAGCAGGCGCTAAAGTGATTGCGGCCGGCCAGGACAATACGCTCGACCGCGCCGCCCGCCGCGCGCAGCGCCGGTTCCATCAGCTCGGCCTGGCGCGACAGATGAGGAAAATCATCGCTGCCATGCGCCATCAGGAACGGCGGCGGCACACCCTGGATGTTGCAGATCGGACTGGCTGCGACGTCGATGGTCGCCTCGGGCGGACCTAGAAACCGCGGACGTATCGCCATGCCCGCGCCGTCACGAAAATCGTACACGCCTGAGATCGGCAGGCATCCTCGAATCACGTCGCGCGGTAATCCCCGCGGCTCCTGCCAATCGCGCCGCACTGCAAGCAGGGCGGTGTAATGACCGCCCGCCGAATGGCCGCCGATGAAAATTCGCTGCGGATCCCCGCCGTAACGGCGGATGTTGCGATGGAGCCAGGCGACCCCGTCGGCGACATCGTGGTAGCCGGCCGGGAACATATGTTGCGGCGCGAGCCGATAGCCGATACTCGCCAGGATGATCCCGGCGGCGTTGAGTACCGGCGCCATGAACAGCAAATGTTCCTTGTAGCCGCTGACCCATCCGCCGCCGTGTACGAACGCGACCACGGTGCCGTTGGCTTGCTTGGGCAGGCAGAGCGCGATGCCTTGGTAAGGGTCGGCTCCATAGGAATGATCCTGGGCAGCGACGCCCGCGCCGCGCTTCATCACTTCATCGGCAAATGCCTGGCCCGCTTCGGAAAGCGGCTCCTGCGGCGGGTAATCCTCGATACGCATGATTTCACCTGCGCGCATTATGCGCCCCGGCCGTCGAAAGGCAAGCCTCCGGCGCGGCGCGTTACCTGCAGGTCATTCCGCCCGGTGCGCTGCCGCAAGAGCATCGGGCGCAAACTCGTTGTATGATCGTGATCTGAAACGAAATTCGGAGCGGATCGAGGCACGCAGCAGCCGATAGACGGAGTCAGGAGGCGAGCGAATCCATGAGGCGCAGAAGCTACCGCGGCATGGCTGTTGAAATTGTCGTGCTTATCGCGGCGTTAGCGATAACGGTCAGTGCGCGTGCAGTTGAGCCCGGTACTTCGTTATTCCTGGTGGCGAAGCCCGAGATGCCCGACCCATTGTTTGCGCAATCGGTAATCCTGATGCTGCCGCGTTCCGAAGATCTTCCGCTGGTGGCCGGACTGATCGTCAACAAACCGATCCGCAAGATGCCGTTGAACCAGCTTTTCCCCCAGGACGCGGCGCTCAAGAATCGCTCCGACACCGCATATTTTGGCGGACCGGTCGATATCGAAGCTCCGGCGATCGTGTATCGCGCTGATCGGGCGATCGACAAGAGCACGCGACTCGCGGGCGACGTCTATGTGAGCCTCGACCCCGATTTAGCGACGGCACTCGCGCAGGATCCCAAGCGGGTGCACGATTTCCGGCTGGTCCTGGGACGCTCGCAATGGACGCCCGATCAACTGCACAGCGAGATGATGGAAGGCTCCTGGTACACCGTAACAGCGGAGGCCAATATCGTGTTCAGCGCGGATCCCGGCGGCGTGTGGAATACGCTGGCGGCGCGCGCCCGCCTGATTCCAGCCGCCAATCCGAGAATGTTCCGTCCGCCGCCGCGGCTCTTTCCGGTATCGAATCAGGGACCGTGGTCCGCGATGTACGGCTACTTGCGGTAGGGCTCCTTTTCCTTGATCCCGTAATCCCGAAGCGGATCACCGTAGACCGTGATTCGATAGTCCGCAAAGAATCGGCCGCTGAATTTCTGCGCCGCGAGATGCTCGGCGTGTCGACGCCAGGCGTTCAGCGCTTCATCCGACTCGAACTCGACCACCGTCAGTTCCTCGCCGTCGGCCGCTGCGAACGTTTTGGCGGCCACGAACCCCGGCATCGCGGCGGCGGTTTTGAATAGCTGCTCAGCCGCCGCGTAGTACTCAGCCCGGGAATCGTCCACCAGATAGGTTCGGAAAACTACCGTGCGCGTTGACAAGGTTCGCCCGGCCCTTACGCTAGCGGTCCTCGCGCTCGACGATCATCTTCTCGTCGACGAACTTGCCGCGATCGATTATCACTTCATCGTCGAGCATCACGGTGCACTCGCGCATAGGCACATCGTAATGGCCCAGCGTGTTGCGGCTTCCGCCACCCTGCGTATTAGGACCGGTCGAGAAGAGGAAGTTGCCCGGAAAGGTCCGCGCCGCCGCCCGCGAGCGCTCCGGATCGTCGCCATAGAGCGCGATCGAATCCCAACGCGCCTGCGGATTCAGACCCCATCCAAGATGCGAGATCGCGTGGCCGTCCATATCCTCGGGGAAGCGGCGGTTGTCCTCGAGCCAGTTGCTTAGCAGCTTGGCGTCCAGTCCGCCTTCGATGCGCCGGATAAAGCCTTCGCGCACCTCGAGACGGATCTCATCCTGGACGTACCGGCAGTAGGGCAGAATCACGATATCACCGCGCTGGATCACGACGGTCCCATTCGCAGAGCCCTCGTTGGGGAAGGTATGGACATGGCCGGCGCCCCAATGATCG
>DATJRJ010000038.1:0-3546 GCA_035504735.1 Binataceae bacterium (SeqCode) | reverse complement strand
GCGACGCCACGTATTCGCGGAACAGGCCCTGCACCGTGTCTTGGTCTTCGGGCCAGCGCGCTTCCGCGATCCTGATGCCCGGTACCGCGCTCACGACCTCACGTATTCATCGAATCGAAGAATTCCCCGTTGTTTTTGGTGTTGCGCAGCTTGTCGAGCAGGAAGTCCATCGCATCCATCGTGCCCATCGGGTTGAGGATGCGGCGCAGCACGTACATTTTCTTGAGCTGATCGGGCGGAACCAGAAGCTCTTCCTTGCGCGTGCCGGACCGGGTGATGTCCATCGCCGGGAAGGTGCGCTTGTCCGCCACCTTGCGATCGAGAATGAGTTCCGAATTGCCGGTGCCCTTGAACTCTTCGAAAATCACTTCGTCCATGCGGCTGCCGGTATCGATCAGGGCGGTGGCGATGATGGTCAGCGAGCCGCCCTCTTCGATGTTGCGGGCAGCACCGAAGAACCGCTTCGGCCGCTGCAACGCGTTGGCGTCCACGCCGCCGGTCAGCACCTTGCCGGACGAAGGCACGACCGTGTTATAGGCACGGCCCAGTCGGGTGATCGAATCGAGCAGGATCACGACGTCGCGGCCGTGTTCGACTAGGCGCTTGGCTTTCTCGATCACCATCTCGGCCACTTGCACGTGACGCACCGCCGGCTCGTCGAAGGTCGAAGAGATGACCTCGCCCTTCACCGAGCGCTGCATGTCGGTCACTTCCTCGGGCCGCTCGTCGATCAAGAGCACGATCAGATAGCACTCCGGGTGATTGTGGGTGATCGAGTGGGCGATGTTCTGCAACAGCACCGTCTTGCCGGTGCGGGGCGGCGACACGATCAGCGCGCGCTGGCCCTTGCCGACCGGGGCAACGATGTCGATGACGCGGGCCGAGAGATCCTTCTTGGTCGGATCCTCGAATTCCATCTTCAGCCACTCGTCCGGATAGAGCGGCGTCAGGTTGTCGAAGTTGACCTTGTGGCGCGCCTTCTCCGGGTCTTCGAAATTGAGCGAATTGACCTTGAGCAGCGCGAAGTAGCGTTCGCCTTCCTTGGGGCTGCGGATATGGCCGTCGATGGTATCGCCGGTGCGCAGCCCGAAGCGGCGGATCTGCGACGGCGAGACGTAGATGTCGTCCGGGCCGGGCAGATAGTTCGCTTCCGGCGAGCGCAGGAAGCCGAACCCGTCGGGCAGCACCTCGACCACGCCTTCGCCGACAATATCGGTTTCGCGGGCCGAGAGCTGCTTGAGAATGCCGAACATCAGCTCCTGCTTGCGCATGGTCGAAGCGTTCTCGACCTGAAGCTCTTCGGCGAAGGAAACGAGCTCTGCCGGAGTCTTGGCCTTGAGCTCTTGGAGTTTCATTTCCTGCATAGAGGAAAATCCTATGGGGATTTGGCCAGCGGGATTGTTGGTAGCGTCGCTGGCGGGAAGAAGGGTCGCAGGTTTGGAAGGTTGCAGGGAGCTTGGCCCCGAACCCCGATGCATCAATCGGCTCCAGTCCACTGGAGCCAGGACTTAAACTGCATCCGCCTACGTTCGGTGGGATGGCGCAAAGATAGGAAAAGACCGCACTTCAGGCAAGAGGGCAGACAGCGGGCAGACAGATTTTACACTGGCAACGCGCAACGCTTAGAACGGTTTCACCACCACCAGGATGACGATCCCGATCATGAGCAGTGTCGGTATTTCATTGATAATCCTATAGAATCGCTGCGAATGCTGGTTCGCATCGGCGCCGAAAGCCTTAACCCAGCGGGCCAATAATCCATGCAGCGCCGACAGCAGCACGACCAGGCCGAGCTTGGCCTGCAGCCAGCCCGAATCAAACCAGTGGCCCATAAAGGCCAAGATCAGTCCCAGAACCCAGGTCGCGACCATCGCCGGATTGATGATGGCGCGCAGCAGCCGGCGCTCCATGACCTTGAAAGTTTCGGACTGCACCGAGCCCTTCTCGGCCGCGCAATGGTAGACGAACAGCCGCGGCAGATAGAGCATGCCAGCCATCCAGGCGATCACGGCGATGACATGGAAGGCTTTGATCCAGGGATAGAGCGAAGGGTAGATCGTCGTCATCGCGCTTGCCTGCTCGGCCTTCAACGAGCGGCTGACGCGCCGCGGACGCGAGCGATCAACCGCTCGACGTGGCTTATCGGGGTGTCCGGCAATATGCCGTGGCCGAGATTGAAGATGAACGGCCCGCTGGCCAGGGCTTCAAGAATCGCATCGACCGAGCGATCGAGCGTCTCGCCGCCGACCACCAGCGCAAGCGGATCGAGGTTGCCCTGAACCGGGCATCGCTTCTGCACATGATCGCGCGCAAAATGAAGTTCGGTCATCCAGTCGAGTCCCACGGCATCGACCGGAACGCCGGCGAGGTAGCGTTGCAGCTCGGTACCGGCGCCGCGCGGAAAGCCGATGATCCTCGCACCCGGAACGCGATCATGCACCATCGCGACAATCCGCGCGATCGGCTCGATACACCATTTGCGGAATTCGCCGGTCGGCAGAATGCCGGACCAGCTGTCGAAAATCTGCACAGCTTCCACGCCTGCCTCAAACTGACGAGCCAGATAATCCGCCGAGGCTTCGACCAGCACCCCGATAAGCTCGGCAAAAGCTTGCGGGTGCCGATAGGCAAAAAGCCGGGCCGGAAGCTGATCGGTGCTGCCGTACCCGGCAATCATGTAGGTCGCGACCGTCCACGGCGCGCCACAAAAACCGAGCAGCGTCACCTCGGCCGGCAGCTTGCTCTTCACTCTGCCGATCGTGTCGTAGATCGGCGCCAGCACGTCGTCGTCGAGCGAGCGCCGCAGACGACGCAGCGCTTGCGGATCGCGCAGCGCATCAAGCCGCGGTCCTTCGCCGGCCTCGAACGTCACATGCTGACCGAGCGCATGGGGCACGACCAGAATGTCGGAGAAGATGATCGCGGCATCGAAGCCGAAGCGGCGGATAGGCTGCAAGGTCACTTCCGCCGCCAGCCTGGGGTTAAAGCACAGCGAAAGGAAACTTTCCGCCTGCTCGCGGATTGTCCGATATTCGGGCAAGTAGCGACCGGCCTGCCGCATCAGCCAAATCGGCGGCACGGCAAGACGTTTACCTTCGAGAACACCTAGCAGCGGTTTGTTCGCCTGAAGCTTGGGCACACTGCAATCCTAAACTAAATCATATTTAAAGAGAGTCTGTAGTTAAGGTTGGACGGTAGATTAGACTCATAATCTCGGCACCCACATTTCGTCCACGCCCTATGCACATAGTCCCGTAATTCATGGCCGACCGATCGGCGTGATGTGGAGAAATTCCGGCAATGTTTGCGGGCAGTTCCGATGCGCTTGGCATTTTCTATCCACATCTCACCGATGAGCGAGCTTGCGGTCGTGCTGCAGTCCCAAACGGGCAGCGATGTGGATGGTCTTGCGGCTCTGTCCCCCATGGTGCTTGCGCTGGCCTAAAAGCCGTGGCCTTCTCCCTAGTTATCGACAGCTTGTCCCGATCCGTCTCTTGATCAGCTAGCCGATCAGTCTCATGGCCCAGGCGGCGAGTTATTTTCATC
>DATJRJ010000037.1:0-7068 GCA_035504735.1 Binataceae bacterium (SeqCode) | reverse complement strand
GCCGCGATTGGTCGGCCTCAAACGGTACACGAACGTCTGTGCTTGCGTATCAACCGTACCGTAGAAGATCACGCGATCTTCTCGCACATCGATATAATCGGGATGCCAGGTTCCGGGCCCCTGGACCTGCGAAGTACGATTCGCAATTCCTTCGCGCGAGAGGTCCAACTCGAAACCACCGGGTAACAAATCGACCAAAGCAACATTACTCACCGGCGCGTCGAGCGCTCGCACCGACACGGCCACGTTTATCTTGGATTCGAGCGAAGCAGAGTCGACGGTTTGACCCTGCTCATCGCGAAATTCCCTGAAGACTTCAATCTTGTCCTTGATTTCCTGGTTTGGTGGCTCAAGATCGAACCCTGCCTCCAGCAACTGATAGAACAAGATAAATGGAGTATCACCCTCGATGTGAACACTGACGGCGTCGGCGGGAACAGTTGCGCGCGTGAACAAGTCACCTTGCGGCACAAGCGCGCGAGAACTGCCGTCCGTAAGCTTTTCGGTCAAGGCCAGCTTGGCTCTTTGCGTGGGGGCGGCTGTGTTGGCGTAAGCCTCGAGCGCAAGGATCGCATAGGCGGAGGAGAATGTGTTCTGGCGTCCTTGGATAATTGGGTTGGCCAGGGTTATGAGATCGTCGGGCGAGAGCTTTTTCGCAATCTCCGGGAAATGCTTCGATACAATGTATATATAGAGCGCACGAGCAACCAATTCATCGGAATATCCAGTGCTGTTTTCCATCCCTGGCTGCGCGGCTTGCGCATACCGAATCAGCTGCGCCCCTTCGGAATCCATGCGCAGCAATTTGTAGGCGCCGGCCATATAGTCAACGGCGATGTCATTAAGCCAGGTTTTGGGATAGTCACGATCGAGCGCCTCGCGCAGCGTTACAAGCTGATTCGTAACTACAACTCCACTGCGTGCCAGTAGATAAAGGGCGTACGCCTGCGCGCGCATCTCATCCAAGCCGCCCTGCGGCGACGCGGCCAGTTGGCGCATCGCTCCGAGCGAGCGCTCGAGCAGACTCGGTGGCCCCTCTAATCCGTGCTCGCGCGCTTCGAGCAAGAAATGAGTTGCGTAAGCACTGATGAACGGTACTGTGTCGGCGCCCGAAGTCCAAAGACCGAACGAACCATCGGAGTTCTGGCGCCCTTGCAGGGTTGCCATCGCGCGCGCCAGGCTTTGGCTCACACGCTCCTTACCCAAGCCTAACTCCGGCCTGCTGCCAAGTACCACACCCGGAAACGCCGCGCTAACTACCTGCTCGGTGCATCCGTACGGGTAATTGACAAGGTACCGGATCATTCCGTAACTCAGCCCCAGCGGCATAGCGGACGCCGCCACCTCTACGTCGCGATACTGCGGATACATCTTCCGGTGCAAAGGCAAATCGGCCTTGACACTGGTCAACAGTCCTTTCTTGACGTATCCCGACGTGATCGTCGTTACCAAAGGAGACGCCGGACGAATACTCATGTCGAGCGTATAAGTAGCGCGTTTGCCGCGCCCGGATGCAATGATGGTCATCGGCGCGGCGCCTGGCATCGATTTGGCTCGAACCCTAAACCGAACAGTCGAATCACCGCCCGGTGTGATAGAGACTTGCTGCTCACTATTACCCATCAGCTCGAGGCTTGACGCCGTATCTAATCGAACCGTTACTGTCGAGGAATCGCCGCTGGTACCTTGTAGGTTGTTTGCGACCAAAGCCGTAACCTCGAACTCATCTCCGGGAGAGGCGAAGTAAGGAGCTTGAGGTTGAATAACGAAATAGCCCTGCGAAATCGTTTTGTCCTCGGCGACCCCAATCGCGCCCTCCGAAACCGCGACCGCGATCACACGAATGGTCCCATTGAAATAATCCGGGATTGGTAAATTCATGCTGGCGGGCTTGCCGTCGGACTCGATTATCCCGCACCAGAACGCTACCGGCTTCTGGCCCTTGCGCTTGAAAGGGTTCTGATGACGCGCGCGAATACCTTCCTCATCACCGCCGGGAGCAGAGGGTTCGCTCAGGAGATGAAGCTCGGGCAGTATCAGGTCGAGAATCTGCGAAGTGGTAACTTTGGGGTTGCCCCGAATGCGTAGACACTCAGGTTAGGCGGCCATTGGTGCATGATATCTAAGCTCGAAGTCGACTGGCGACATGTAGCCGAGTGCCGAGTGGCGGCGTTTTCGGTTGTAGAAGACTTCGATGAATTCGAAGACCTCAGTGCAGGCCTGCGCCCGCGTGCGCCACTGGGTTTGGTAAGCCAGCTCGCGCTTGAGAGTGGCGAAAAAGCTCTCGGCCACCGCGTTGTCCCAACAGTTAGCCCTACGACTCATGCTGCTCTGGATCGCGTGTTGTGCGAGCAACTGCCGATACTCGTGACTGGCGTATTGGCTGCCACGATCCGAGTGATGCAGGAGTCCGGTTCCCGCACGGCGCTGAGAAAGCGCCATGCGCAGGGCGTCCAGCGCCAGCTTGCGCTCGAGCCGCTCGCCGAGCGCCCAGCCAATTATCCGGCGCGAGTAAAGGTCGAGTATCACCGCCAGGTACAACCAACCTTCGTGAGTCCACAAGTAGGTGATATCCGCGACCCAGCCGCGGTCGGGCGCAGCCACCGCAAAGCGGCGCGCCAGCAGATTTCCTGTTATTGCCAGAGCGTGATTGGAATCGGTGGTGAGGCGAAAGCGCCGCGGTCCGCGCGCCCGCAAACCCGCCACGCGCATCAAGCGCGCGATTCGCTTACGCGCGGTGCGCTCACCGCGCTGGTGCAGCTCGGCGTGAACCCGCGGACTGCCGTAGCGGCCGCGGTTCTGCGCGAAGATCGCTGCCACTTCCAACTTCAGCTTTTGATCCTTGAGCGTGCGCGCGGCCGGCGGCCGTTTCTGCCACGCATAAAATCCCGCCCGCGACACTTGCAATACGCGGCACAGCATTGTGACCGGATAGTGGGCCTTCTCCGTTGCGATAAATGCGAATCTCACTCGCTCTCCTTGGCGAAGAAGGCCGTCGCTTTTTTTAGGATTTCGCGCTCCAGCCGCAGCCGTTGGTTCTCGCGCCTGAGCTCTACTAATTCTTCGCGCTCGCTGCGCTTGAGTGCGCCTTCAGGCCCACGCCCGGCTTCCACTTCGGCCTGGTCCACCCAGCGCCTTAATGCCGTCTCGCCGATTCCCAACTCCAGCGCCATCTGCCCGATACTCTTGCCGCTGCGCTGGATTAACCGCACCGTCTCGGCTTTGTACTCAACCGAAAACTTCCGCCGCTTCCGCCTCGTCTCCTGCTCCATCTCCCACTCCTGTCGCGCTCACTTTCGCGCTTTTCGGAGTGTCCATCAAACCGGGGCAATTCCAGGTCCTGTTCTAACTCCCCTCACGACAATCGCAGACACCTACTCGGCCACGGTCTTCACATCCACCACGGTATTGGCGGTCGCCACGGCGACCGATCCATACAGCGGTCAACGCCGCTTGTAGGTCTCGACCAGTTGCTTCGCCTGCGCGTCGTTGATTCCCGCCAGCACGAAGTTCATCCGCGCGCGATCCAGCACCACCGGCCCCTCACGCTGCATCTGCGTGTCGATCGTCCCTTCCATCGTGACGTCGGCGCGCTTGAGCGGCAGATTTGATTCGCGCGCCAGCCGCTCCATCATCAGCGTCGCGCACGCGGTGATTCCCGAAAGGAAAAGTTCCGCCGCGCTCACCGCCTCGGCCGGGCCGCCATGATGCGCCATGTCGTCGACCACGAAATGATTGTGCCGCGCGTCGCACAGATGGCGTCCCGGGACGCCGGTGCTGTAAGTGCGCACTTGCGCGGTCACATAACGCTCGCTCATCGCTCGCCTCCTTCGCTCGTATGACTTCCACCTTAGCCGACGCGCCGCGAGCGTCAACACGCCCCTGGCTGACGCCGATCGTCAAAATTGGTATTCTCTTCCCACCGAATACATCGTTTCACGATCCGAGGTGCCTACGATGTCCGAAAAGCCAGCGGCCCCGAGCCCGCGCGTAACCGTCAAACGGATTCCCGCGCGCGGCCACTACGATCGCCCCACCATCGACGCGATCCTCGACGAAGGCCTGATTTGCCACGTCGGTTTCAGCCTCGATTCGCAGCCCTTCGTGATTCCCACCATCTACGGACGCGACGGCGACCGCGTCTTTTTTCATGGTTCGGCGGCGAGCCGGATGCTGCGTGCGATACGCGGCGGCATCCCCGTATGCCTCACCGTGACGCTGCTCGACGGATTAGTGCTGGCGCGCTCCGCGTTCCATCATTCGATGAACTATCGCTCGGTGGTGATCCTCGGCACCGCGGTCGAGGTAGTGGATCGTGAAGCCAAGATCGCGGCGCTGAAAACCATTTCCGATCGCGTAATTCCGGGCCGATGGGAAGAAGTGCGCGAGCCCAATCAATCCGAGGTGACCGCGACCAGCGTCTTGACGCTTCCGATTTCGGAAGCCTCCGCCAAGCTCCGCACCGGCGGCCCGATCGACGACGAAGAGGATTACGCGCTCCCGGTATGGGCCGGACAGCTTCCGTTCGAGCTCGAGGTGCAGCCGCCGATCGCCGACACGCGACTTCCGCAATCGATCGGCGTGCCCGGCTACATCGCCAACTACCGCCGCTCCCGCTAGGCGATTCACTCAGCGCCGATTCGGATTCGCCGCAGGCAAACCCCCTGATGCCGCCCCGACCGAATGTCGCCGCGTGCTTATGTGCCCGCTTGCCAGCTCGTCAGGTAGCTCTTCTGCTCCGGAGTCAAACGATCGATCTTGATGCCCATCGCGGCCAGCTTCAGGCTCGACACCTGCTCTTCGATCTTCTGCGGCACGTTATGCACCTTGACCTCGAGCCGCGTGCCGCTCGAGACCCATTGCGCCGCCAGCGCCTGCGTCGCGAAGCTCATATCCATCACCTGCGCGGGATGGCCTTCGGCGCAGGCCAGATTCACCAGGCGGCCCTGTCCGAGCAGATAGATCCGGCGGCCGTCGCGCATGTGATAGGCGGTGACGTTACGTGCGACCTTGTCGTCGACCTTGGCCGCCATCTTGGTCAGCGAGTCGATATCGATCTCGACGTCGAAATGACCGGAGTTGGCGAGAATCGCGCCGTCCTTCATCACGTTGAAATGATCAGCGGTGATCACGCCCTTGTCGCCGGTGACGGTGACCAGGATATCGGCGATACGCGCCGCGTCGCTCATCTTCATCACGCGGAAACCGTCCATCGCCGCTTCAAGCGCGTGAATCGGACTGACCTCGGTCACGATCACATTGGCGCCCAGGCCGCGCGCGCGTGACGCGACGCCGCGCCCGCACCATCCGTAACCGCCGACCACCACTATCGACCCGGCGATCAGCACGCCGGTTGCGCGAATAATCCCGTCCATCGTGGACTGGCCGGTGCCGTAGCGATTATCGAACATGAACTTGGTCTGCGCGTCGTTCACCGCGACCACCGGAATCTTGAGCGCGCCGTCCTGCTCCATCGCGCGCAGCCGGATAACGCCGGTGGTGGTCTCTTCCATGCTGGCGACCACTTCCTGCGCCTGATCGGCAAACTCGGTATGCAGCAGATTCACCAGGTCAGCCCCGTCATCCATCGTGACCTGCGGATGCAGTTCGAGCACGGTGCGCAGATGGCGATAGTAGGTGTCGCGATCCTCACCGCGGATCGCGAACGAATTGATACCGAAGTCCTTGGTGAGCGACGCGGCCACGTCGTCCTGCGTGGAAAGCGGGTTCGACGCGCAGCAGATAACGTCGGCGCCGCCGGCCTTCAGCGTGCGCAGCAGATTCGCGGTTTCCGTGGTGATATGAAGACACGCCGCCAGACGCATCCGCCGCAGCGGCTGCTTCTTGGCGAAATCTTCGCGGATTTTCCTCAGCACCGGCATCCGTTCGTCAGCCCACAGGATTCGCCGCTTGCCTTCGGCGGCGAGCCCCAGGTCGAGGACGTCGTAATCGGAATTGCTGCGTCCCTTTGCGCGGGGCGCGGGCATGGCTTTACGCTTGCTGTCTTTTAATCGCACCTGTTTTGACTCCGAATCTTATTTCGAAAAGTGGCGGCGAGGCCGCGGGTTAATGGGCGGCCTTCATGCCGAACGCGCTACGCAACGCGTCGACCATGTCGGTCCTCTCCCAGGTGAAGAGGCCATCTTTGGGGATGCGGCCGAAATGGCCGTATGCGGCGGTGGGTTGATAAATTGGCCGCTTGAGCTCGAGTGTCTTGATGATCCCGGCGGGACGGAAGTCGAACAACTCGCGCAATACTGAGGAAAGCTTGTGCTCGGGGACCTGGCCGGTATCGAAGGTGTCGACCAGCAGCGAGACCGGCTCCGCCACGCCGATCGCGTAGGCGACCTGGATCTCGCATCGTTTTGCGAGACCCGCAGCGACTACGTTCTTGGCGACGTAGCGCGCCATGTAGCAGGCCGAGCGATCGACCTTGCTCGGATCTTTGCCCGAGAACGCGCCGCCACCGTGACGGCCGTAGCCGCCGTAAGTGTCGACGATAATTGTGCGTCCGGTAAGTCCGCAGTCGCCCTGCGGACCGCCGATCACGAAGCGGCCGGTCGGATTGATATGGTAAGCGGTCGACTTGTGCAGGTACTGCGACGGGATGACCTTCTTGATCACCTCTTCGATCATCGCCTGGCGCAACGTCTCGTTCGAAACCTCGGGCGTATGCTGGGTCGAGATAACCACCGCGTCGACCCCGACCGGCTCTCCACCGACGTAGCGCACCGTGACCTGGCTTTTGGCGTCGGGGCGCAGGAAGTCGTACTTGTTTTCCTTACGCACCTTGGCGAGATATTCCATCAGGCGATGCGCCAGTGAGATCGGCAGCGGCATCAACTCGGGCGTCTCATTGCAGGCGAAGCCGAACATCAGGCCCTGGTCTCCCGCGCCCTGTTCTTTCTGCTCGACCCCTTGCGCGATATCGGGCGACTGGCGCTCGATCGCGGTGAGCACCGCACAACTGCGGGCATCGAATCCCATCGCCGAATCGACATAGCCGATACTGCGCACGGTGTCCCGTACAATATCGCCATAATCGAGCTTGGCGGTGGTTGTAATTTC
>DATJRJ010000036.1:0-21533 GCA_035504735.1 Binataceae bacterium (SeqCode) | reverse complement strand
CCGACCTCAGGCTCACTCAAAGGAGTTCTGTTCTTTCAGGACAGTTCGATTGGTGGCAGCTCGGGAAACGGATGGTGGCATTCCATGGGTTCGGGCTCGGCATCATCGTGTACTTGCAAAGGTGATTCGAGTTCAACTTTCAACGGCGCACTGTACTTTCCCGGCGCATCGCTAGCTTATGGCGGCAGTTCGAGCAGCAGCAGTGGCTATACCATAGTCGTTGCCGACTCAGTAGAGCTTGCCTCGAATACTACAACAGTGTCGTGCGACTACAGTTCGCTGAGCAATAACATGTCGCCAATAACCAGTTGCGCTCTGTACAAATGAGGGGTTCGTCGATGGAGAAGCAAGGCTATAAATCGGACCGGAGGGGTCGACTTGGTTTTGCGAGTGGACAGAGCGCGACCGAGTTCGCGATCGCCATCCCGGTGCTAATTCTGCTGCTGTTGACGGGGGCCGATTTTGCGCGGGCCTTTTATACCAGCACCGAGGTGGCGAACGCCGCCCGCGCCGGTGCTCAATATGGATCGCAGAGCGTCGTCACGGCGGCCGACTCCAGTGGTATCGCACTAGCGGCGCAAAATGATGCGGCAAATGTCTCCGGCATGACGGTAACGTCAAGCTACTGCACCTGCCAGTCGCCGACGCCAAGCGGACAAACAGCGTGCGCGGCGTCATATTGCACGGATAGCCCGGAAGCGACCTACGTCGAGGTGGATACCTCGGCGGTCTTCACGACGGTAGTTACGTATCCGGGTATTCCTTCGACGACCACGATACCGGGCAAAGCAATAATGCAGGTGCAACAATGAGATGGGGCAGATTTCAGGAGATCGCAGCGCGCCGACCGACCGGCCAGACGCTGACCGAGTTTGTGCTGGGGGCTTCGGTTTTTCTGCTCGTTCTGTTTGCGATTATCGAGATGGCGATCGTGGTGTTCGATTACAACACGATAAGTTATGCGGCCAGGCAAGCGACGCGATACGCCGCTGCCCTCGGTCCTAACAGCCCTACGCCAGCTACCAACGCCCAGATTCAGCAAGTCGCGATAGGTGCTGCCCCAGGAGTTGCTCTTACCAACAGTGACGTTGCCGTTAGCTGGGTGACCGATCCCAATTTGTCCACGCGCGAGGACGCCAAAGTAACTATTACCTATCCAACCACTGTTTCGATCCCATTCACCACAACCGTTGTTTTGAATCTGACTAGTACCTCACAAATGATGGCCTCACAGTAGATCGCTGCGACGCCCTGAGATGTGACACCTTCACGGTTGCAATCGGGGTCGATCAAAAGCTTTGTAGCAGGCCCGAGCGATCAGATGTGCTGCCCTGATCGCTCACGGGCGTGACCGAGTGTGGCGCGTTCTGGTAGATTCCTCCACATCAAAGTGGGTGGGGGGAATAACCTTGCATATCAGTATCGCCCGGATTGCGGCGGCCGGTCGCCTGGGAAGCCGCCCGCGAGGGTCTCTGCGCGTCGTGCTAATCATGGTTGCGCTCGGGATGGCGGCCGGCGCCCAACCGCTGTTCGCGGCCGGTCTCAACGGCCTCGTCGACAAGCAGGAGCCTAAAGCAACGGCTACCGCGCAGCCGTCGAATCAGATCCAGGACCAGCTCCGTTTACTGATCGATACCGGCGCCTTACCGGAATCCCGCTGGCGGAATTTCGGTGACTACCAGAACCAAATGCGGACATTCTATGACGCCGGCGGATACTCGCTGGTGTGGACCAAGGACGGCGAGCCAACCCCGCAGGCGGCCGCGATCATTCTTCAGTTCAAGGAGGCGCAGTTGAAAGGCCTCAATCCACAGGACTACGACGCGGCGAGCTGGGACGGACGTTTACAGAAACTCGGAGCCACGGCGCCGGCGTCCGATCTCGCGGGTTTCGACTTGATGCTGACGTTCTGTGCGATGCGTTACATCTCGGATCTTCATGTCGGACGGGTTAACCCGCAGCATTTCAAATTCGGCCTCGACATCGGACCTTATTCATACGACTTGTCCCAGGTTCTGCGCGGCGAGGTGATACAGGCATCGGACCTGAACAAGGTGATTCAAAGCTTCGAGCCGCCGTACGCCGGATATCAACGCACCGAGGCGGCGCTGGGCGATTATCTGAAGCTGGCGGCGCAGGGCGATGGTTTAAGTTTGCCGATCCCGGCGAAGTCCGTAAGGCCGGGCGACATGTATGCCGGGATGACGCAGCTTCTGTGGCGTCTGCGTCAATTGGGCGATCTCCCCCCGGCAAACGGCGCGACGGCGACCCCGCCGACGACGCTGGGTGCGCCGGCGATTTACGACGATGTCACGGTCGAAGGCGTGAAGCATTTTCAGAATCGCCACGGGCTCGACCCCGACGGCATACTGGGCAGAGAGACTATCACCGAGCTCAACCGCCCCTTGAGCTTTCGAGTCTGGCAACTGGATATGACGCTGGAACGCTACCGATGGATTCCGCCGCGATTTCCCCAGCCGCCGATCGTCGTAAACATCCCGGAGTTCCGGCTCCGGACGCTGCGTCGGCAGCCGGCCGGATTCCTCTCGATGCGGGTGGTAGTCGGCAAGGCGTACCATCATAAGACGCCGGTTTTTGCGCAGAATATGCGCTACGTGATTTTCCGCCCGTACTGGCTGGTGCCATCATCCATTCAGCGTGCCGAACTGGTGCCGAAAATCCAGCGCGATCCGAATTATGTGGCCGAGAACAACTACGAGGTAGTGAACAACGACGGACAGATAGTCACGGATGGTGCGATCTCGGACGGCGTGATGCAGGGACTGCGTTCGGGAGCGCTCAGGATCCGGCAGAAGCCCGGACCCAAGAATGCGCTGGGTCTAGTCAAATTTATCTTTCCTAATTCCTACAATGTCTATCTGCACAGCACGCCGGCGCCCCAATTGTTTGCCGAATCGCGGCGCGATTTCAGCCATGGTTGCATCCGGGTTCAGGAGCCGGCCGCGCTGGCGGTGTGGGTATTGCGCGACATTCCGGGCTGGACGCTGGACAAAGTTCAGGCGGCGATGAACGACGCCACGCGGAATAACCTTCAGGTCAACCTGCCCAAACCGATCCCGGTACTGATCCTCTACAGCACGGCGGAGGTCGTGCCCGATGGCGAAGTCCGCTTCTTCCCCGATATTTACGGTTATGATGCCGAGCTCGAGCGAGTCCTGGAGGCCGGCTACCCCTATCCGAGCTGAGCGAACTGCGGGTGGCCGCAGGATTAGCGGTCAGCGCAGGCGTTAGACAAGTCCGGGCCGCCGACGTTGAGTAATAGCATCCGCCCATGGCTGGTCATGGAATCGGACTCGAGAATCGGCGGCGGGGCGACTTTGGTGCCGTGAAAGACCTGGTTCAGTTGGTCGCTCCAGAGCATCAGGTACGAGGCGCAGTTCGAGCCGGGCCGGATAACCGAGCGGCGCCATCCGGGAATTCCGCGGCCGAAGTAATATGACAGCTCGTACTCCGGCGCGCCGACGACGTAGAGGTCGTGGCGGTCGACGATCGGCTCAGCGCGCATCACGAAATACTTGAGCGTGCGATGGCGGGAAAGCTGGGGCTTAAGCATACCCGTCCACAGGCTGACGGCAGCAAGACTGGCGATTCCGACACATACGCCGGCGGTATAGCTGCGATGGGTCTTCACCAGTATCAGCGCGGCGATCGAGCTCGCGGCAGCGACCAGCATCACGAGCAGGAACCCCACATGAGCGTGAGCGAAATCGCTCAGCGTTAACTTCAGATAAGCTGCATCGCTCGACTGCATCGATCCCAGCATCCGGCTGATCAACGCAGGTCGAAGGGCGAGAACCAAGCCGGCGATGGTGATTAGCAGTATCCCCAAGCCAGCAAGAACGGTGGCGCTGTCGGTGAGAATCGAAACGCGGCGCGCTCGTTCAGACCCCGGATCGGACACGAAACATCCGGTCAGTACGATTGCGAGCGATGGCAGTGCGGGCAAGACATAGATATCGCGTTTGCTGCTCGCGACAGTGAAGATCCCGAGTACCGCGAGTATCAACGCCAGTTGGTAGAGGATCGGATCGCGCGACTTCCACTTTGGAACCAGCCGGGCAAGGACGGCCGGCAGATAGAGAATCAGTGGCAGCGCGGCGCCTATGAAACGCAGCCAGATGTAGTAAAAGGGGCGCGCCGCCTCGCCCGTCCCGCCGAGCTTCGCGGAGACGAGATGGCCGAAGTTCTCCTGGAAAAACTGCACCCGGAACAACTGCGGATCCCTGAGAAACGCCGGCACGTACCATAAGGCGCCAATCCCCGCGGCGATCCCGAGCACGATCCATGGCCACGCTTGTGCGGCCATCCGCAAAGGATTGGATCGTCGCAAGCCCGCATAGATGAGCAGGGCCAGGGCCGCGAGCACGATCGCGAGCGGTCCCTTGGTCGCCACCGCCAGTCCGAGCAGAACTCCGGCCGCAACGGCGCGCGAGGTCGAGGTCGTCCCACCCTGAACCAACGGATAAACCGTGCAGTAGCCGGCGAATAGGAAACAGGTGAACAGCATGTCCGTGCGTCCGAGCGCGGCGCGCGAGGCGAACCCATAGATGCCGAGCAGGAACAGCAGCGCGAGCCCTCCGGCGGAGGTCTCAAGGTTGATGCAGGCGAAAGCCATCACCAGGCCGGCGATTATCGCGGCGGAGAGCAAGGAGACGGCGCGGGCGCCGGGTTCGTCGACGATACCGCCTCGGGCCTCAGCGATCAGCGCCGCGAGCCAATAGAAGAGCGGCGGTTTACGGGTTGCCTCACCATAGAGATCGTCGGGAATCAGCCAATTGCCATGAGTGACGACATCGATGATGATTCCGGCCGGCCGCGACTCTTCATCTTTCTGGAACGGCGCGGTCATTCCCTGGCTCAGGAAGATAAGCGCCAGGATTCCGGCGACGAGGGCTTTGAGTAGGGTCGATCTCAAACCGCGACGTGGTGCCGCGGCGCGGCCGCCGGCTCATGCGGTGTCCACGAGCGGCGCAATTCAGGCAGCGAGCGGCCGAGCAGCTCTTCGAGGGCCCTCAGATCGGGCTCGAAGATCTCGCACAGCCAATCCCTGGCCGCCGGATCGATCTTCGGGCGCGGGACGGCCTTCACGAAGAACCGCTGGAAAATCAACCGTTTGATCGCGTGGTTCGCCCCCATGCTTTTCGGCACCAGCAGCTGCCCGGCGCGTCGTGCCCAGTTGCTGCCGGCGATTCGCTGGGCCCACGGCCAGCGAGCGATTCCGAAGCTGTTCTCGACGTAGCTCATGTCGATCCGATCGAGATAGCGAGGATCGGCCCCGATGAAGCGCAGAATTTCGGCCAGCGTCGCTTTCCGGTTCTCGGCCCCGCGCCTGATCTCATCGAACAGAATAACCCGCACCTGAGCGGAACCGAACGCCCGCAGGTAACGCCGGACCTGCTCGGCGTAAAGCCCGAGCTCGACGTAGAGTTGCGAGACTCCCCAACCCTTCTCTGCGCGATGCCAGTCTTCCTGCAATGACTCGAAGAATGGACGATACTGAAGCCCTTCGCGCATGTTCATCAGGTAATGCGAATAGGCACGCTCAACCGGATCGCGGAGCAGGATGACGATTTTCGCCGCGGGAACGGCCTGACGGATTCGGGCGGGAGCCGGCGGGCACCAAAGATACGACGGGCTGGCCTCACCGATCGCCTTGCGACCGGCCGCCTTGCCGAATAAAGCCAGGTAGTCCTTCTCGGCGGTGACGTAGGTGAACAGATATCGCTGTTCGTAGGCCGGTCGGAGCTGGGCGAAATAGTGTGGCTCCTTGAGGGCCGGGAGGAAAACCTCGGGATGCTGTTTCAGATAGGTATAGAGCGAGGTTGTGCCGCTGCTCGCCGCACCGACGATGAAAAAGTTCGGCCAAATTGCTTGAGCCATCTATATCTGGTCGGTCAGTTGGTTTGTGCCGGATCGGATGCGGTGTGTCGGCGCCGGGCCGATCAACACGCAACAGCATCGACAGTCTTCGAAGAGTTAAACCTTTTGATTCTTGCGCGTCAAGTACACATCCTCACCGCGTGGCGCTCAGTACCGACGGTCTGGTTGGTCGCGCGGATCAGTTTGACCGATGCGCGAGAAAGGAAGGCGATGTCAGGGAGTTATCGATTCCGTGTACTGGTTTACAATCGTGCCCACCAGCCCGCCGCCAGGGCTAACGTTAGGGAATAACACTACTCCCTCGAAATTGTCGGTTCCGGTACCGGTGGCTCCAAAATACTTGCCCGATCCGCCAGCGATCGTGTAGGTACTCGTTCCGCCGAAGACACCGGTGGAGGTGCTGATGCACTCGCTGCCGTCTTTGGAACCTGCCACGAGCTGCACGGAATTCTTGTAATTGGTGACCGACCAGGCTCCAACCAGCCGATACAAACTCCCGGCCGTCTTGTCGGGAGCGGTGCAACCTTCGCCGGTGGCAACATACTCTGTATAGGTCTGCCCGCCGAATGCTCCGTTGGTATCGTTGCCGTTGACGATACTCGTGAGGCCGGGTTCCACGCCATCATAACTAAAATTGGCGGTAGAAAAGCTACCCGCGGAGGTACCCGTTACCTTCACAGGCTTTTTTGCCATAGCCGCCGGCGCGGCGGAGACGATTAGCGCAGCGATCGCGATTCCGACCGTGATTCTTTTTGGCTTGATCTTCCCTGGCAGCATCTTTCCCTCCTGGACAGGTTTGGTTCTCTGTTGTTCGGCTTATTCAGCTAATTATGGCGAGGTAATACCCATTGGGCCTATGTGAAGTCAAGTCCACGGCTATTCCGCCAACAAATGCAATTTGAAGAGAGATGTAGTTGTGCGTTCGTCGGGAAAGATTACGGGCACACGCCGAAATCTATACTCGGAAAAATGCGGCTGGAGTTCTGCGGTCAAGCCGCAGAACGATGACGGCAGCTTGGTAGCTGCGCCGAGGCGGAGGCTCTCGATGACGAAGGATCTCGCGCGGTCCGCCGCGCGAGATCCTTCGAGGTAAGCCCGATTTATAAATCAGGACGCTAGCGCAACATCACGTTGACCGATTTGTGCTCGACGTAGCTGAGGAGCTCGGAAAGGCCCTCCTCGCGCCCGGTGCCACTGTTGCCATAGCCGCCGAACGGCACGCCGATAAAGTGAGCCGAGACCTGGTTGATCCAGACAAATCCCGAGCGCACGCGGCGCGCGGCGTTGAGCGCGGTCTTCAGATCATTGGTCCAGATCGAGGCGGTGAGCCCATAATCAGTCGAGTTGGCCAGTTTCATGACATCGTCGACTTTGTCCCATCGGAAGACCGAGAGCACCGGGCCGAAAATCTCCTCGCGCGCGATCCGCATGTCGCCCTGGACGTCGGCGAAGATAGTCGGTTCGATCCAGTAGCCACGCTCGAAGTCCTTGCCTGACGGACGATTGCCGCCGGTCACGAGTTTCGCGCCTTCTTCCTTGCCCTGGCCGATATAGTACTTGACCTTTTCGTATTGGCGGGCAGAGTTGATGGGACCCATCTGCGAGGCCGGGTCAGCTGGATTGCCGACCTTGAGCGAACGCGTGATATCGGCGACGCGCTCGAGCACGCGCGGATAAATCGACTCGTGCACCATCAGCCGGCTGGTCGAGCCGCACGATTGTCCCTGCCATGAGAAGTTCATCCCGCCTACTGCGGCCTTCGCGACGGTGTCGAGATCGACGTCGGGAAAAACGATCAGCGGATTCTTCCCGCCCAGCTCGAGAGTGACGTTCTTTACGCCAACTTCGGCGGCCGACCGCTGAATCGCCATTCCGGTCGCTACCGAGCCAGTGAAAGCGATCCGCTTGACGCGCGGATGGCGCACCAGCGCGTCGCCGGCCGGATTGCCGAGCCCGGTGACGATATTGACTACGCCGCGCGGCAGCAGCTCGCGGCAGATATCACCAAAAATCGAAGCGGAAAGCGGGCTGGTCTCGGCCGGTTTGATCACGATCGTATTGCCGGCCATCAGCGGCGCTGCCATCCGCGAAGCGGCAAACAGGATCGGATGGTTGAACGGGATGATGCGGCCGACTACGCCGTACGGCTCACACAGCGTGAAATGCAGATTGGTGGAAGTCGCCGGAATGGTATCGCCTTTCATCTCGGTCCCGAGGCCGGCGTAATATTCGAGCCCCTGGGCGGCAAACTCGACATCGGCGCGCAGCGATCCGATGGTGTTTCCGGTGTCGGCGACCTCGACGTCGAGCAGTTCCTTGGCCCGCTCGCGCAGGCGGTTAGCCACCTTGCGCAAGAGATTGCCGCGCTCCAGCACCGTGAGCTCGTTCCATGCGAACTGTGCCGCCTCGGCGGACTCGACTGCGCGATTGACGTCTTCGGCGGTGCCGGCCGGCGTCCGTCCGAGTTCCGCTTCGTCGGCCGGATTGATCGAGGTCAGCCACTGACCGGTGCGGCTGGCGGTCATCTCGCCGCCGATCAACATCGGGAAATCTTTCAGATTCGCGGCCATTTTGGACTCCTTATATTGTGCGACGATTCAATTCCGACACGCGATCGGCGCGCCTCGACGGAAGATTCAGGTTTCGCGCTGATTCTACTCAAACGCCGTTGATCCGCAAAACGCCGGCTCGCAACGATGGCTCAGACCAGCACCGGTGGCGGCGGAGGGGTGAAGATTTCGCGCTGGAACGCGTCGGCCAGTTTCAAGATGGTCGCATCCTCGCCATGCCGGCCGATGATCATCATTCCGATCGGCAGTCCGCGTGACATCGCACACGGTACGCTCAGCGCCGGATGGCCGCTGATATTAGTGGGCGCGGTGTTGACGATATTTTCGATCGCCCGCAGCACCTGTTCTTCGATCGAGGCATCGCTCGGTGGAATCAGCGGCGCAACCATGGCCTCGGTCGGCATCACCAGGACATCGAAACGCGCGAGCGCCTCGTCGTGGGCGGCCGTCATCACGCGGCTGAGATTCTGCGCCTTGGCGTAATAATGACCGTAAGTGGTCTCCCGGATGTAGCGGCCGAACAGCGCAAAAGTTTTGGCGCTGACGGAAAGCTGGTCGGCCTTGGTATGCATCGCGCGGTCGAAGGTTTCGATTAGCGCAGTCGGGTAGACGCCTTTCCAATGACGGCCCGCGCCGCCGGCTTCGAGCATGAAACCGAGGATGCCTTCGCACGCGATGCCGGACCAGACGTGAAAGCCGTCGCGATGCCACGGGAGCGAAAGCTCGCCGACTTCGCATCCGAGGCGCGTCAGTGCGTGGGCCGCATCGCGCACCGCGTCGTCGACCTCGGGCTCGGAGCGCGGCACGCCGGTCAGCCCGAAGCCTTCCTTGACTATTCCGACGCGCATCCCGCGCACGTTTCCGTCGAGCGCGCTGACATATTTCCCGGCCACCAGCTTTCCCGGCTGGCGCGGATCGAGACCGTCCGGCCCGGCGATCACTTCCAGCAGCAGAGCGACCTCCGCGGCCGTGCGCGCCATCGGTCCGGCGTGATCGAACGTAAGCTCCATCGGGCCCATACCGGTGTACGGCACCAGCCCGTAAGTCGGCTTCAGCCCGACGATTCCGCAGTACGCAGCCGGGCATCGCACCGAGCCGGCCTGATCGGCGCCGATCGCGAGATCGACCGCACCGGCTGCCACCAGCGCGCCGCATCCAGTCGATGAGCCACCGGGAGTGCGGGCCAGATCGTAAGGATTACGTGCGATTCCGCTGTCGCTGGTGTGGCTGTTGCCGGCGAAACACAGGCTCTCGCAGATCGCTTTGCCGAGGACGGTCCCGCCGGCATCAAGGATGCGCGTCACGAGCGTTGCATCGAAGTCCGGAATAAAACCCCGCAGCAGGTTCGATCCGCACATCATCGGCAGGCCGGCGAAGCAGACGTTATCCTTGAGCGCGACCGTTTTGCCGGCCAGCGGGCCGCTCGCGGCGCCTTTGACCTCGCATCGCCAGGCCCATCCGCCGTACGGGTTCTCCTTTGCGGTCGGCTCCCAGCTACGGCGATCGGGATACTTGACCTCCAGCACCGGCTCGACGAGCTGGTCGAGCCGATCGTAGGTCGCCATCATCGGATCAATGATGGCCTTGAAGTCCTTGATCTGCGTCGCCGAGAGTTTCATGCCGAAACTGTCGGCGATCCGCGTGAGGTCTTCGATCTCTGGTCGTCGGACCGCCATCAGCGACGATCACCTCGCAAGTTCATGGATCTTCGCCGATCGATTCATCCTTTCGTCCGCCGCTCAGGCGGCCTTGCCCTGCGGGACCGGCGTATCGAAGACCTTGTGCTGAAAAACGTCGGCCGCTCGCAGCAGAGTCGCGTCTTCTCCCATCCGTCCAACGAACATCATTCCGACCGGTAAGCCCTCGGACATCGCGCATGGCACGTTGAGTCCCGGCAGCCCGGTCGCGTTGAAGGGACAGGTGTTCGGCACTGCCTCGATCGCGCATGCCACCGACTCGGCCAGCGTGCACTCCTTGGACGGAATCTTGGCTGCTTTGGTCGGCACGGTCGGCATTACCAGGATGTCGCAATCCTTGAGCGCCTCGTTGTAGGCGGCCAGCAGCGCGCGGTTCAGGTTCTGGGCCTTGGCATAATAGCGATTGTGATACTGCTCCCTCAGATATCGCCCGATGAGCGAGAACGTCTTGGCGCTGTCCGACAGGTAGTCGCCATGCGCGGAGACGGCGCGCGAGAACGTTTCGATCATCTCGGTCGGGTAGTAGCCCTTCCAATGCCGGCCCGCGCCGCCGCCCTCGATCATAAAAGCCACGATGCCCTCGGCGGCGATACCGGCCCAGATATGAAAACCGTCCGGATGCATCGGCACCGAAATTTCCTTAACCTGAGCGCCGCACTTCGAGAGTGCGTTTGCGGCTTCGCGGACCGCGTCGTCGACGTCCTTCTCCGAACGCACCGGCGCGGTCAGACCGAACCCTTCCTTGACGATGCCCAGGCGGAGTCCCTTGATGTCGCCGGTCAGCGCCGCGCTGTATTTCTGTGGCATCAGGCCGGCGCGCTGGCGCGGGTCGAGGCCGTCGGGCCCGGCGATCGCTTCGAGCAGCAGGGCGGTGTCACGTGCGCTGCGCGCCATCGGGCCGGTATGATCGATAGTCAGCTCCATCGGGCCGATGCCGGTATAGGGCACCAGTCCGTAGCTGGGCTTGAGACCGTAGATTCCCGACCATGCGGACGGGATGCGAATCGAGCCGGCCTGATCTGCGCCGATCGCAACATCGACCGCGCCGGACGCGACCAGCGCGCCGCTGCCGGTCGATGAGCCGCCGGGCGAGCGCGAGAGGTCGTGCGGATTGCGCGCGATGCCGCATTCGGCAGTATGGCTGTTGCCCGAGAAACAGAGGCTTTCGCAGACTGATTTACCCAGGATGGTGCCGCCGGCATCGAGGATGCGGGTCACGATGGTCGCGTCGACTTTGGGGACGAAGCCCTCCAGCAGCCGCGTCCCGCACATCAGCGGAACTCCCGCTACGCAGACGTTATCTTTGATCGCAACGGTCTTGTTCTTGAGCAGGCCGTTGGGCGCGCCCTTGATCTCGCATCGCCAGTACCAGGCACCGAGCGGATTCTCCTTTTCGCTCGGCTTCCAGTTTTTGCGATCGGGATACTTGACCTCCAGCGTTGGCTCCTGGAGCTGATCAAGCCGATCGTAGGTGGCGAGCATCGGGTCGATGATCTGCTTGAACTCCTGGACCTGCTCGCGCGTCAGGCGCATCCCGAAGCTGTCTGAAATCCGGGCGAGATCCTCAACGGATGGTGGCTTTACTGCCATGGCGATTAACCTCCGAAAATTCGCGCTGTGATCGCCGATCACTCGTGCTGATCGAGCTTGCGGCTGTAATATTGCCAGTACGATTCGAGTTGGGCCGGACTGTGCAGCCACTTGAGCTTGCGCTTGACCTCGTCGTCATCCGGCCACACCGTCTTTACGCCCATCTGGGCCAGCGTCACATGGAGGCGGCAAGCCTCATTCAGGAAGATACCGCCGAGGCACATCTCCTGCGACGATTTTCCGACGAAGGCGCAGCCGTGATTCCGGATCAGCATCGTCCTCGAATTGCCGAGGATGCGCGCGACATCGCTGCCCATCTGTCGCGTGGTGATGAGCTCGCTGGTCTCGGTATAGCGCGGCGGTGCGCCTTCGAGCCAGATTCCGGAATGACTGTACGGACGCAACTCCTCGGTAATGCACGACATCAGCGTGATATAGAAAGCGTGAGTATGGCCGACGAAGTTGACGTCGGGTCGCGCCACCATGATTTCCGAATGAATTGGCCATTCAGCGTGGCGCGGACCATTGCCGCCCAGCGTCTTGCCGTCGAAATCGATCAGCACGAAATCACTCTCGGAGATTTCCTCGAGGCCGAGCGTCGCCCGCTTCATCCATAGGCCACGCCCATGCGGGTCGCGCATCGAGACATGACCGAGCGTCAGGTCGCCATGACCTTCCATATGCAGGATCCGCGCGGCGCGGCCCAGCGCGCGCAGTTCACGTTGAATTTCCGGGCTCTCCGGCATGCCGTATCGTTCTCCTGGAGCTTGTCTAGCGGGCGCGCAGAGTCTTTTTGCGGCCCGCCCTCGTGCCACTATCACACCAGACCGTGACATGACCAGCCGATATGCTAAAAGTCCATCAGCCTTGAACTGGAATCGAAATAGGGAGCTACCATGCCGCAGCTGACGACGCTTATCGAGGGATTGTGTTTCGGCGAGGGACCGCGCTGGCACGATGGCCAGCTCTGGTATTCCGACTTCCACGCGCGCCGCGTCTCGCGCGCCGATCTTTCGGGCAAAACCACCGTGGTCTGCGAGGTCCCCGAGTGGCCCTCAGGGCTGGGATGGACCCCGGATGGTCGTTTGCTCGTGGTATCGATGCACGATCGCAAGTTGCTGCGCCTGGATTCAGATGGGCTCAAGACGGTTGCCGACCTTAGCGATCTTGCGTCGTTCTGGTGTAACGATATGGTCGTCGATCGGCACGGCCGCGCGTACGTCGGCAACTTCGGCTACGATTTGATGAGCGGCGAGGCGCCCAAGCCCGCCGAACTTATCCTCGTCGAAGCTGACGGCAAGGCCCGAGTCGTCGCCCGCGATCTGATCTTTCCCAACGGTACCGTGATCACACCCGATGGCGGGACGCTGATCATCGGCGAGTCATTCGCTAATCGCCTGACCGCGTTCAAGATTCAACCCGATGGCTCGCTCATCGAGCGGCGCGTATGGGCACAGGTCGGGGACGCGACCCCGGATGGAATCTCGATGGATGCCCAAGGTGCCATCTGGTTCGCCTCGCCGCACACCGGCGAGGTTCTGCGCGTGCGCGAAGGCGGCGAAGTGCTGGAACGCGTCAAACCCAGCCAGCCGCCATATGCGGTGATGCTCGGCGGGCCGGATCGCAAGACCCTGTTCATAGTCACTGCCCCGAATCCCGATCCGGGCGAAGCTGTAAAGCTTCGGGGCGGCAAGATCGAAACGATGCCGGTGAATGCCGCCGGCGTCGGATGGCCCTAGCTGGTCGGCGCAATTCTTACCGCGGGTAAACGTTTCGCTGCGGCTCGCCTCAGCGAAACGCGGGCATCACCTTTTCCGCGAAGTCGCGGAACACTGTGCGCTGATAATCGGCCGGCGGGAGCAGTGTGACCTCCTGCATCCCCTCCGCTTCCATCGCACGGATACGGCTGACGACGTAATCCGGCTCGCCGGTGATCGTAATCTCGGCGACCGCCTCGGGCGTCACGAAGCGCCGCTCCTCGGGCTGCAGAAAAGTGCAATGGCCATCGTGGATATGCCGGAAGCGTGTCTTCTCCGGGTAGCTCTCGACGCGTTTGACGTAGTCCTCCCAGACATCGGCGAAGTAGGGCGGCACGATCTCCTCCTGCTTGCCTCCCAGGTAAGCCCAGACCTCGTAAATCAGATGTAGCATGCAGGTGACCTGCGATCCGGTCTCGTTGATGACGCGTTCGTCGGTGAGCTTCTCGCCCGGCCGCAGCACGCAAACGCTGGTGACGAAGGTGCGCAGAAAATCCTTCGGCAGCGTGCGGCCCGCCCGGTGGGCGCCGTCCATCAGATGGGCGGTGAAGGCGCGCGCCTCAGACGGCTTCGCGGTAGTAGTGATCCAGCCGTCGCCGGTCTCGCCCGCCAACTCGATCGCGCGCGGTCCGTTAGCCGCGATATAGATCGGAATCGGGTCGTCGATATTAATGAAGTGGCGATCGCGATGCAGGAAGGTTATCGGCCGGGTCTTGCCGCGATAATCGTAGTCGACCTCCTCGCCGCGCAGCAGCGCTCGCACCACGCGCACGTGCTCGCGCATCTCGGCAATCGAGACCGGGTTCTGCCCCATCACGCGCATCGAAGTGTGGCCCGATCCGATGCCCAGGAAGACGCGCCCCGGCGCAAGCTGGTTGATGGTAGCGATCGAATGCGCAGTCACCGGCGGGATTCGGGTGCCCGGCGCCGCGATGCCGGTGCCGATCTTGATGCGCCGGGTGTTGACCGCCGCCAGCCCCAGCGTCACGTAACAATCCGACCAGATCATGTGCGAGTCCGGCACGTAAGCACGGTCGTAGCCGAGCTCTTCCGCGTAACGAATCAAGTCCCACTTGTCGACGTGGGTATCGAACATAATTCCGAATTGCATTTTTCACCTCGTTGAGCGCCTGGAAATACCCGCGCCGCGAAATCAGACGGATTCGCGGACACGCGTTCGTCCCGCAAGCTGACGCTACCTTAGCTCAACTGCATGCGGTTGGCAGCCCGCGTATCCTAAGGCGTCACTTGCCTTTCAGAGCGTTGTTCACGATTTCCTGGGCTTCGCGAAGTATGGCCGCGAGCTGCGCGCGGTCCTCGAAACTTTCGGCGTAAATCTTGTAGATGCTTTCCGTTCCGGACGGGCGCGCGGCGAACCAACCGTTAGCCGCAATCACTTTCAGCCCGCCGATCGGAGCATCATTGCCCGGGGCCTTGGTGAGCTTGGACGTGATTGGTTCACCCGCCAGCGTCGATGCGCGTACGCCTTCAGGCGAGAGTTTTTCGAGATTCTTTTTCTGTTCCGTGGTCGCGGGTGCGTCCACGCGCTCGTAGAATGCGTTGCCAAATTTCGCAGTAAGTTTGCGATAATGCTCTCCGGGATCAATACCCGTGCGAGCCGTGATCTCGGCGGCGAGCAAGTTCGGAACCAGTCCGTCTTTATCCGTCGTCCAGACCGTCCCGTCGCGTCTCAGAAAGGTCGCCCCCGAGCTCTCCTCGCCGCAGAAGCCTACGCTGCCATCGATGAGACCCTCGACAAACCACTTGAACCCCACAGGCACTTCGATCAGGCGGCGGTTCAGGCTCGCCGCTACTCGATCGATCATGCTGCTGCTCACGATAGTTTTGCCGACGGCCACTGCCTTGGACCACTGCGGACGATTTGAGAACAGATAGGAGATGGCAACCGACAGATAATGATTCGGATCGAGCAGCCCCTGGCTGTGGCTGACAATACCATGGCGATCGGCATCGGGATCGCTTGCGAAAGCTACATCGAATCGGTCTTTCAGCCCGACCATGCGCGCCATCGCATAAACCGACGAAGGATCCATGCGGATTTGTCCGTCCCAGTCGACAGTCATGAAGCCGAACGTCGGGTCGACGGTATGATTAACGACCTCGAGGTTGAGCCCGTAACGATCGCCGATCGTATCCCAATAGGCGACACTGGCGCCGCCGAGCGGATCGACCCCGATGTGAACCTTGCTCTCCTTGATAGTCTGCATCTCGACCACCGTAGGAAGATCGTTCACATAGAAGTTCAGATAGTCGTGCCGATGGGTCGTAGCAGCCGCGCGTGCGCGCTCCAGCGGCATCCTCGCGACTCCGCGCAGGCCGTCCGCGATCAAGGCGTTGGCGCGTTCCTGGATCCATCCCGTTACCTGGGTATCCGCCGGGCCTCCGTGCGGCGGATCATATTTGAAGCCGCCGAATCGCGGAGGATTGTGGGATGGCGTGATTACGACACCATCTGCAAGGCCGCGCTTGCGGCCGCGGTTGTAGCTCAGAATCGCGTGCGAGATTACCGGCGTAGGAGTGTAGCCATTGTCCGCGTCGACCATGACGTCGATGCCGTTGGCCGCCAGCACCTCTAACGCACTCTTAAGAGCCGGTTCGGAGAGCGCGTGCGTATCGATGCCGATGTAAAGCGGTCCATCGATGCTCTGCTCTTTGCGGTAAAAGCAGATCGCCTGGGTTATCGCGAGGATGTGGGCCTCGTTGAACGAGTTGTCGAACGAACAGCCGCGATGCCCGGAGGTTCCGAATACCACGCGCTGCGCGGGGAGGGATGGATCCGGTCGCCCGCTGTAATAGGCCGCTACCAGCTTGGGTGCATCGATAAGAATCGAGGAGGGCGCCGGCTTACCCGCAAGCGGACTGACTTCCATAATTTGCGCTTCCGGAAAGATGCAATCTCCGCTAATCGACCGGGCACGGTTTTGCGTCCCAGATCTCTCCCGCGTACTCGGTGATCGTGCGGTCGCTCGAGAATTTGCCGGAGCCGGCTACGTTCAGGATAGCTTTGCGCGCCCATTCTTCCGGGTTCGCATATAGCTTAACCAGCCTGCCGTCGGCTTCGAGATAAGATTTGAGATCGGCCAGATGCATGTAGTAATCGCCATGCGTCAGCAGGGTCTCCCGGAGCGGCTCGAACGTCCCCGGTTCATAGCGGCTGAAATGGTTTGAAAAAATCAGATCCAGCGCGGCACGCGTTTCGGGCTCGTGCTCGTAGTGCCAGTGAGGATTGTACCAGCCGCGGCTCTCGGCTACCTGCTGTGCGGTGAGACCGAAGAGAAAGAAATTTTCCTCGCCTGCTTCCTGCGCCATCTCGATAGTCGCTCCGTCGCGCGTGCCGATCGTCAAAGCCCCGTTCATCATGAACTTCATGTTGCTGGTGCCGCTCGCCTCGAAGCCGGCGGTCGAAATCTGGTTGGAAACATCGCTGGCGGGAATCAGGCGTTCGGCGAGCGATACGTTGTACTCGGGCAGGAACAAGACCTTGAGCCGGCCACGCATCGCGGGATCGCCGTCGATCGTGCCGGCGAGATTGTTGATGAACTTGATGATGAGCTTGGCGAGCTGATAGGCCGGCGCCGCCTTCCCGGCGAAGAAAAACGTCCGCGGCACCATCTCCAATCCCGGGTTTTCCCTCAGCCGGTTGTAAAGTACGACGATGCGGAGCGCGTTGAGCAGTTGCCGTTTGTATTCGTGGATCCGTTTAACCTGGCAATCGAAAATTGAATCCGGATCAACCGTTTCGTGGGATTTCGATTTAAGCCAGTCGGCAAAGCGGACTTTGGTCTCACGCTTCGCGGCCCGGAAGTGCTCGCGGAAGTTCTGATCCTCGGCCAGCGGCTTCAGTTTGCTCAATTGGCTGAGGTCGGTAATCCAGCCGTCGCCGATCGCGTCCGCAATCGTGCGGGCCAGGACGGGATTTGCCAGCAGCAACCAGCGCCGTGGGGTGACGCCATTGGTCTTGTTGTTGAAGCGCTCGGGAAAAATCTCGGCCAGATCCTTAACCGTCGTCGTGCGCAGCAGACGAGAGTGGATCGCGGCCACTCCATTGGTGCTGTGAGAGCCGACGATCGCCAGGTTAGCCATGCGAACGTGCTTGATGGGGCCTTCCTCGATCAGGCTCACGCGCGCGACGCGGCCCTCATCGCCTGGGAAACGGGTCCGAACGTCGTCGAGGAACCGCCGATTGATCTCGTAGATGATCTCCAGATGACGCGGTATCAACAGCTGAAACCATGCCACCGGCCATTTCTCGAGCGCTTCCGGCAATAGCGTGTGGTTGGTGTAGGCCAGCGTTCTCCGCGTCAGGTCCCAGGCCTGATCCCAGCCGAGCTTCGCCTCGTCGAGCAGAATCCGCATCAGCTCGGCCACCGCCATCGTCGGATGGGTGTCGTTGAGCTGGATCGCGACCTTCTCGGCGAGCGTGCTCCAATCGGCATTCTGCCGTCGAAAGCGCCGCACAATGTCGGCGAGTGAGCAGGCGACCAGAAAGTACTCCTGTACGAACCGCAGCGCTTGCCCCAGGCTGGTCGAATCATCGGGATACAGCACCCGCGTCAGCGTTTCGGCTTCCAGCTTCTCGGCCAGTGCGCCGACGAAATCGCCGTGGCTGAATTCCTGAAAGTCGAAATAGTCCGGCGTCGAGGCGGCCCATAATCGAAGTGAATTGATGGTCCTGCCGCCATAGCCGACGATCGGGAAATCGCGCGGAACGCCGAACAATCTGGATGCCTTTCCGGGTTCGGCGCGCAAACGTCCGTCAGTGATCCTGAAGGTGCAATTCAGCTTAATCTCGACGTAGTCCTGAGTTCTCAGGATCTGCCAGGGATCGGGGCGGCGCAGCCAATGGTCCGGCCGTTCCAGTTGCCAGCCGTCTTTAATCGACTGCTTGAACATCCCGTATTCGTAACGCAGCCCGTAACCGGTTGCGGGCAGCTGCATCGTCGCCATCGAATCCAGGAAGCACGCTGCCAGCCGCCCCAGCCCGCCATTACCCAGGCCCGGGTCGGGTTCCTGTTCGAGCAGGCCGAGCCAATCGAGGTCCTTCTCCTGGATTAACTGTTTCGTGATCGGGTTGAGCAGCAGATTTTCGAGATTATTGGCGAGTGAACGGCCGAGCAGAAACTCTATCGATAGATAGTAGATGCGTTTTGGATTTTCGCGATCGTAGGTTCGCTCAGTATGTATCCAACGCTGCGAGAGAATGTCGCGCACCGAGAGCGCGACGGCCTCGAAGCGCTCACGCAAGGTCACATGGCCCGCATCGAGGATGTTGTCGAACAGGAGATGGCGTTCGTAAAGCGCCTCCTCGTTCCCCGTGAAATCAATTGAGCCGTATCCGTAATGCTCGATAAGCGCCGCGGAAGAGTCGGAGCTTGCTACCTTGCGCGATACTGCCATGGTTGTTTTCCTAATCGGTAGCTTGATGCGAATTTACCCGGCTAGTCTGGCGCTTTCGACGCAATGACGAAAGAGCGCGCGGTGATGAATCACGGACCGACATGATTCGTATCGTTCCACAATCGAATGGCCGGTTCGGCGAGATCGTGCTCGTAGCCCAGCGCGCTGAAGCTCGCCGTGTCCAGCAAAAAATATCTCGCCGCACCCGGTTCCAACCTCAGCCAACGAGCGGTTAGCACCCGCATAAAGTGCCCGCTCGAAAAAATCAGGACGTCGCCTGCGATCGCTCGCACGCGGCCAACGACCCCATCAGCCCGCGCGCCGATCTGAGCGGGCGATTCTCCGCCCGGGCAACCGTCGCGGAACAGTTGCCAATCCGGTCGCTTGGCATGGATGTCGGACGTGCGTTGCCCTTCATATTCGCCATAATTCCATTCGACCAGGTCGCGATCGACCTCGGCCTGGGCGCCAAAGCCTGCCAGCTCACAAGTCCTAAACGCGCGTTGCAATGGGCTGGTAAACACCTTGGCAAAACTCTGTCCTTTCAGCCGCTCGCGTAGCCGGCGGGCGTTACGCTCGCCGCGGTCGGTCAGCGGCAGATCAGTAAGTCCAGTGTGTTGTCCCGAGAGACTCCACGCGGTCTCACCATGCCTTGCGAGGTAAAGAACCGGCAGCGTTTCGCTCATGAGCTTGTTTCCAAATGCGGCGTGGTCTTCAGAACGGCCATTGCCAACTCGTGATCTCCTGGGGATCGATCCCGAACTCGTGAGCATAGGTCTTGGCCGCGATTTGATGATTGAGTAACGCCTCGCGCATGCCGGCCCCCGTGACGCGAAAGCGCGGCATTCGATCGATGGCGTCAATCGCGAGACTGAAACGATCGGTTTGATTCTTGATGGCCAATTCCAGTGGCGTATCGATATTCCCCATTTCCTTGTAACCGCGCACGTGGATGTTGTGCTGGCCGGGGCGGCGATAAGTGAGCTTGTGAATCAGCCATGGATAAGAGTGAAAATTAAAGATGACCGGCTTGTCCGGGGTGAAGAGCGCCTCAAACTCCCGATCGGTCAGGCCGTGAGGATGTTCAATGCTGGGAACCAATCTGAACAGGTCGACCACGTTGACGAATCTCACTTTCACCTCGGGCAGATACTCGCGGAGCAAGGCGGCGGCGGCCAAAGACTCCATCGTCGGTACGTCACCGCAACTGGCCATGACGATATCCGGTTCAGCGCCCTGATCGTTGCTCGCCCAATTCCAGATACCAGCGCCCTTCGTGCAGTGCTCAATTGCCGCTTCCATATCCAGGTACTGGAGATGTACTTGCTTGTCGGCCACGATCACATTTACGTAGTTGACGCTTTTCAAACAGTGGTCAGCGACAGAGAGCAGACAGTTAGCGTCGGGCGGCAGGTAGATACGCACGATGTTCGGACTTTTGTTGGCGACCACATCGAGGAAGCCGGGATCCTGATGCGTAAAGCCATTGTGATCCTGCCGCCAGACCAGTCCCGTGATCAGCAGGTTCAGTGACGACACTTTGGCCCGCCACGGCAGTTCGTTGCATTTTTCCAGCCACTTCGCGTGTTGATTGAACATCGAGTCGATCAAATGGATGAACGGCTCGTAGCTGTTGAGCAAGCCGTGTCGGCCGCTCAGAAGGTAACCTTCCAACCATCCTTCGATGGTATGCTCGCTGAGTATTTCCATGACGCGTCCGTTTGGCGTGAGTTCGCCGCCGTCGGCGTCTTCCGGGAAGTATTCGCCCAGCCAGGTCTTCTTGGCGACTTCATAGATCGCCTCGAGCCGGTTGGATTGCGTTTCATCCGGTCCGAAGACGCGGAACCGATCCATGTTCAGCCGCATCACTTCGCGCAGGAAATTGCCGAGCGCCGGGACATTGCCGCCCAGGGTCGCGCCGGGGCTTTTAACTTCGACTGCCAAGCTCCGAAAATCCGGGATATCGAGAGGCTTACGCACCAGGCCGCCGTTAGCGATCGGATTTGCGCTCATCCGCCGACTTCCCTTGGGCGCCAGCGCTTTTAACTCGGGAATTAAGCGGCCGGTCTGATCGAAGAGTTCCTCGGGCCTGTAGCTGCGCAGCCAAGCTTCGAGAATCTTCAGATGACCGGGATTGGTGGCGATGTCGCCAATCGGGATTTGGTGTGCGCGCCAAAAGCCTTCCAAATAATGCTCATCGACCCGGCGCGGAGCCGTCCAACCCTTGGGACTGCGCAAGACAATCATCGGCCAACGCGGGCGTATTGCTTTCCCGGTCCGCCGTGCCTCCTCCTGGATTTTGCGGATATCCAGCACGCAGTGCTCGAGCGTCGCGGCCATCGCCTGGTGCATGCTTTGCGGCTCGCTGCCTTCGACGAAGTAGGGCGTGTATCCATATCCGACGAACAGAGCTTCGAGCTCCTCGTGGCTGATGCGGGCGAGGACGGTTGGGTTGTTGATTTTGTAACCATTGAGATGCAGGACCGGCAGCACGGCGCCGTCACTGATCGGATTCAGAAATTTGTTGCTGTGCCAGCTTGTCGCGAGCGGTCCGGTCTCGGACTCGCCATCCCCTACCATCACCAGCGTGATCAAATCCG
>DATJRJ010000035.1:0-3676 GCA_035504735.1 Binataceae bacterium (SeqCode) | reverse complement strand
GTCGAGTAAGGCCTCGAGCAAGTCGCTACGCGTCAGGATTCCGCGCAAAGCTCCGTTCTCGGTGACTAGCAGCGCTCCGAAGCGTTCTTTCAGCATCACGCGCGCCGCCTCGTCGATCGTGTCGGTTGGACGAAGTGTAATCACATTGCTGCTCATCACCGCTTCGACGGGAATCTGATCGGGGTCGACCTTGCCCCGCTGGCCGCTGGCTTCGGCGCTTGCGATTTGGACCACCCGCGGCGCGTCACGAAGATCGCGGTCGGTGACGATTCCGACCAATCGCCCCGCCTGCACTACCGGCAAGTGGTTGATCCGATGTTCCTCGATAAGCGCGCGGGCATACGCGACCGAATCCCGAGGTTTCACGGTATGAAGTGCCAGCTTCATCCATCGTTCAATGGTAGACGCCATTGCCGTCCCTCATCGTTAGGCGCGTCGCCTTGGTCCGTTAGGGCAGACCGGCGCCGATAGCGCCTTTATTTTCTCGCCGCAGGTCGAGAAAAGCCCTCAACATGTCACTAACCGTGATGATCCCGACCAACTGGCCGTTGTCGACCACCGGTAGTCCGCCGATCTGCCGATTGAGCATCAGCGTCGCGACCTCTTCCAGCGACGTCGTCGGAGTGACCGTAACCGGATCTGAGGACATTGCAGCGTCGACCAGTGTAATCTTCAGGTATCCGAGGTGAGACCTGATGTCGCGTTCGCTCAGGATCCCGATTAACTGACCGTTCTCAATCACGGGCAATCGATGAAACTTCTGAGCGTCCATCAACGCCTGGGCGTCTTCGAGACGATCACGCGGCCCGATACAGATCGGCTTGTTTGTCATGTATTCATTGGTATGCATAGTTTTCTCCCGGATCGTTAGCGAATCTAAGCCACACCGCGAAACCTTGTGACAAATGTTCGACGAAATCGTAAGTACGTTACGCAAGTTATCTGCCATACAGAGCACCGCGAGGAGCTAGCGATTCTGCCTCCTGATAAACTCGGACCTCCTCGAGATACTGTTGCCTATCGGTACTGCCCGCAGCCCCTGATGGTCCGAAAGGAAACAGCCGACCAGGAAAAGGCCGGCAGGGCAGGTTTCTTGTCGTCATCCGGGTTAAGAAAAATTCGGCTCTTCAAAACTTTCGATGGCATGGTGATCGCTTTAACGCTTCCGAGACTGCTCAGGACCAAGTGAGGCAACGATGGCTTTTCCATTCAAAAAGATTCTCTGCCCGCTGGATTTCGACGACAATTCGCTCGCGGCTCTCGACGTCGCGGCGCATCTGGCGCGCAACGCCGATGGCGTCGTCTATGTTATGCACGTGGTGCCGATGATCATCACGCCGACCGGCACTCCAATCTATGTCGACATGTACAAAGAGCAGGAGCAGGTCGCACGCGAAAAGCTCAAGGAAATCGGTCGTAAGCACCTCTCCGGAATTAAACACGAGTTATTGGTTCAATCCGGTGATCCTCCGGCCTCAATTCTCGGCACCCAGCGGCGAATTGTCGCCGACTTGATCGTAATGGCGACTCACGGCCGCAAGGGATTCTCGCGTATCGTACTCGGTAGCGTCGCCGAAATTGTGATGCGCGAGGCGCTCTGCCCGGTGCTCACGATTCGTAATACCACCGCAGCCGATCGGCGCCGGGTTAGCGGCTGGATGACCACCAATCCGACCACCGTCACGCCCGATGAAAAGCTCTCAAATATCGAGCTAATCATGCAGGAAGGCGGCTACCGATCGGTCCCGGTGGTCAAGGACGGCAAGCTGATCGGAATCGTCACCGAGCGCGACCTGCGGCGCCATACCGGCTATCTGCCTCATACCGAAGCCAAGATGGCGATGAGCGAGGAGGTCCTGACCGTGACTCCAGCGACACCGATCGAAGAGGCCGCCCGTCTTCTCCGCGAGCGAAAGATCGGCGCCCTACCGGTGGTCGAAGACGGAACGCTGGTCGGTATAGTCTCGACTACCGACTTGCTGGGCGCCTTTCTCAAGGAACTGGAAGGTAAATGACGGTGGACGAGGCCGGCCTACATCCGGCGCTGGTCGGCCACGGATTGTGCTGGTGCTCCGATGCCTGATTCGCCGCCCGGATAGTTCGCGAGAACGCCCCGATGGGGCGAAGAGCAAATCGCAAACGAGTTGCTCCTAAATCTCGGCCTACATGTCTCGCCGAGTAGATCCCCAAGTATCTAATCAGAGTCGTCGGCCGCCCTCGGCGGCAATCACGATCGAGTCGAAACAAGGGAGAAAATAGCGTTGTCCCAAAAGCTTCGGACTCTGTGGGATCGGTGACGTAACCGTGCTCTCAACCGATGCGGACACCGTTCGTTGTGACGTTACGCCTATTAAATCGCCATAACCTCTACTGTAATCACTTGAAAAAGCATTTCCCTTTCCTATAATCACGGCTGCTCTAACCAGAAACATTAAAGCCCAATCTGGTATCTTTATGTTCGCATCAATTGGGCTGGAGGGGACGCCACATGATTCTGGTGACTGCCCGCCGTAGCCGTTTCCAGCGATTCGCCACCTTCGTAGCCGCACTGGCGATGGTCTTGATGCCGCTTCTCGACGGCCTCGCCTATGCCGTGTCGGCGCCGCTCGAATGCTCTGCAAGCAATCCGGATTCTGACGCCGTAGTGCAGTTCCGCGAGGCACTCGCGAACCCGAATTCGGCGCGCGATGTTTTCAAGCGCGTCAGGGTCGTTGCCGACGCCCTCCCGCTCTCGCCCGAGCCCTCAGCCCGCATCTCCGGCCCGACCTCATCCGGCCCGGCCGCGCTCGCGAAACCGGCCCGGATCGTTAATCCACGCCGCCGCGCGATCGAGCAGCTCGGGCGGATGCCGCTGGTATTCGTCGAGAACCGCGGTCAAGCGGCTCCTGAAGTCGAGTTCTATACCCATCTCGAGAGCGCGACGGTTGGGCTCACGAACGATGGTCTGCTGTTCGATCTTACTCGCCAGCTCCCCAAGCCTGCCTATCATGGAGGCGGCGCGAGCCCGAAACTCGGCGCGCCTGCGAGCGGGCCGTATCAGCGTGCGCAGATACATCAGCGGCTAGTCGATCCCAATCGTTTGGCGCGGCTCGAAGCCGATCTACAGACGCCCGGTGAATTCAACTACCTGATTGGGTCGAACCCGGCGCACTGGCATCGCCATCTCAAGACCTACCGGATGCTGGTCTGGCGTGACGTCTGGAAGGGCACCAATCTCCGCCTATACGGCCGCGACGGCGGCCTCGAACAAGCCTTCGTCGTAAGTCCGCAGGCTGATCCGGCGCGGATCCATTTCGCGCTCTCCGGCGCCAGGGCGCTCTCGATCGATCGTGACGGCTCGCTGGCGATCGATACCGCCGCGGGCACGCTGCGCGAGCGCAAGCCGCTCGCCTACCAGGATATCGCCGGCAAGCGAGTGGCGGTCGCGGCGAGCTTTCGGCTCGACGGCCGCGGCGGCTACGGCTTTGGGCTTGGAGATTATGACCATGGGCGCCCGCTGATTATCGATCCCGCGCTGATCTTTTCCACCTACTTGGGCGGCGTTCACGATGACGCCGGATTCGATATCGCGGCTGACCCCGTGGGTAATGTCTACGTCAGCGGCGCCACCGCTTCGCAGAATTTTCCGGTCAGCGCGAATGCCTACCAGACGATGCGCAGCGACATTGGCAGCTAC
>DATJRJ010000034.1:0-7202 GCA_035504735.1 Binataceae bacterium (SeqCode) | reverse complement strand
GTCATCTGATACAGCGCGTTGGTGAATTGCGCGGTCATCTGGATGATCGGCGGATTCTGCATGAAGGCCAGAATGCCCGGAACCGAGGACAGCTCGGGTCTGAGCTGATCGATTAGCTGATCGACGCTGAGCTTGCGCTCGGACCGCGGCTTCAGGTGGGCGAACAGGACCCCCGAATTGGGCGCGCCGAAGTCGCCTTCCGCGCCGCAGCTCGAAAAGTAGGTTGCCACGGTGGGGTTCCTCGCGAGTATCGCAGCCAGCGCTTTCTGATGGCGCACCATCGAATCGAACGAAATTCCCTGCGCCGCTTTGGTGAAAATCAGAAGCTGGCCGGTGTCCTCGCTCGGAATGAAGCCCTTCTCGACGGCCGTGAACAGGTAGCCGGTCGCGATCACCAGCATCCCGAGCCCGGCCATGGTGGCGCGCCGATGGCGCATCACAAAGTTCAGGCTCGCCCGATATGCTTCGAGTAACGCACCGAAGCCGCGCTCGGTCGCCAGGTAGACGCGGCCGTGATGCTGGCTTTGCGGTGGGCGCAGAAAGCGGCTGCACAGCATCGGGGTCAGCGTCAGCGAGACGAAGCCTGAGACCAGGATGGCGGCGGCGATGGTAACCGCGAACTCATGCAGCAATCGGCCGAGCACGCCACCTAAGAACAGCACCGGAATGAACACCGCGGCCAGCGAGAACGTCATCGACAGGATCGTGAAGCCGACCTCGCGCGATCCTTCGTAAGCCGCCTGCAGCACGCCCTTGCCCATCTCCATGTGGCGCACGATGTTCTCGAGCATCACGATCGCGTCGTCGACCACGAAGCCGACCGAGAGGGTGAGGGCGAGCAGCGAAAGATTGTCGATCGTGTAGCCCAGCAGCCACATCACGGCGAAGGTGCCGATCAGCGACATCGGCAGGGCGAGGCTCGGGATGATGGTGGCCGAGAGGTTGCGCAGGAAGATGAAAATCACCATCACCACCAGGCACACCGTCAGTATCAAGGTGAACTGCACGTCATTGACCGACGAGCGAATAGTTTCCGAGCGGTCATAGAGCGACGACAGCTTGATCGCGGCCGGCAGATCGGCGCGGAAGGCCGGCAGGATTTTTTGGATGTTATTGATTACCTGTACCGTGTTGGTGCCGGGCTGGCGTTCGATACCGAGCACGATGCCCCGGTCGCCATCGATCCAGCTCGCCACTTTGTCGTTCTCGACGCTGTCGATAACGCGGCCCAGGTCGCCGAGGCGCACAGGCGAGCCTTTGCGATAGGTTACGATCAGCGGCCGGTATGAGCCGGCGTTGAAGAGCTGTCCGTCGGCCCGGACCGTGAACGCCTGATTCATTCCGTACAGGGTGCCGGTCGGCATATCGACGTTGCCGCCCTTCACCGCCTGCGAGACCTCGTCGATACCGATGTTGTGCGCGGCCAGCGCGCGCGGATCGAGCTGTACCCGCACGGCATATTTCTGCGCGCCGTAAATCTGGACCTGCGCAACCCCGTTGATCATCGAGATACGCTCGGCGAGTTGGGTTTCGGCATATGAATCAACGGTCGAGAGCGGCAACGTGGCCGAGGAGAGACCGAGGTAAAGAATCGCCTTATCGGCCGGATTCACCTTCTGATAGGTCGGCGGCGTCGGCATCCCCTGCGGCAGATCCGAGCTGGCCTGGGCGATGGCAGCCTGGACGTCCTGCGCGGCGGCGTCGATATTTCGATTCAAGTTGAATTGCAGCGAAATGCTGGTCGAGCCCTGGATGCTCGTGGAAGTCATCGAATCGATTCCGGCGATGGTCGAGAACTGCTTCTCGAGCGGCAGCGCGACCGACGACGCCATGGTCTCGGGGCTGGCGCCGGGCAGTTGCGCTTCGACCACGATAACCGGGAAATCGACGTTCGGCAGATCGCTGACCGGCAGATAGCGATAGGCGATCAGCCCGAAGGCGACGATCGCCAGCGAGATCAGCGTGGTCATCACCGGGCGGCGGATGAAGAGGTCGGAGATACTCATCGATCGAAACGGCTCACGAGGCCGCGCTCGGCGGAGCCGCGAGCGAACCCTTGATACGAACCTTTGCTCCCGGAATCAACCGCAACTGGCCGTCCGTCACAACGGTCTCGCCCTTGTTCAAGCCTCGTTCGATAATCACCTCGCCGTCAATCGTGTCACCGACCACTACCGGACGGGTCTCCGCCGTCATCTGACCGTCGACGATGTAAACGTACGCACCCGTTTGCCCGGTCTGGACTGCTTGCGCAGGTACGACCAGGGCCTCGGGATGCTCGCCGAGTGTGAGCCATACGTCAACGAATTCGCCCGGCCATAGCCGTTCGGCCTCGTTCGGGAACAGACCCTTGAGCGCGATCATGCCGGTGCTCGCATCAACTGTATTATCGACGAAGCTCAGGATGCCGCGCGCAGGTTCCTGCTCTTGGCTGGGTGCCGCGGCAGTGACCTGAAGCTGATGTTCGGTCATGAATCGCCGGACTTCACTCAGCTCTCTCTCGGGCAGCGAAAAGTCGACATAGATCGGTCTGACCTGGTTGATGATTACCATGATCCCCGAAGCGTCGTTGGCTTTGATCAGATCGCCTGGGTGGAGCTTCAGGTCGCCGGTGCGGCCGTTGAGCGGCGAATAGATCCTCGTGTAGGAGAGATTTAATTTGGCGGTCGCGACCATCGCCTGGTCGGCGGCCACCGTCGCGCGCATTGCCGCAGCAGTAGCGTGCGCTTGATCGTACTGCTCCTGCGAGCCGACGCGCTCCTTCAGGAGATAGGTGTAGCGGCGCTCGTCGGCGTTCGCCTGGATCATCTGGGCGTGGTCGCGAGCCATCTGCGCCTCGGCCTGCTCGAGCGCGGCCTGAAAGGGTCTCGGATCGATCGTGAACAGCAACTGACCCTGCCTGACCTCGTCGCCCTGTTTGAAATGCACCTGGTCGAGCCGTCCATCGACCTGCGCCATCAGCGAGACGGTGGAATAGGGCTCGACCGAGCCGATCGCATGAACCTGGTAGGGAACGGTTTTCTGTGTGACCTGTGAGACCAGCACCGGCACCGGCGGACGGGCGAATTTCGCCTGCTCTCCGGCGCTGCCGCGGCATCCGGGAACGAGCGCGATCGCCGCCAGCACGACCATCCTGGTGGCGAAGGATAAGCAACGCTTGAAAGCCATTCGCGGATGATTCTACCAGTACGCTTCAAGTCGGGGAAAATGGCAACGAGGCGCTGCGGAGCAGCGGCGGAAGTCATTTCCGCGCGCTATGAATCGCGATCAGGCCGAAGTTGAAGAGTTGGTAGCCGACCGCCGAGAAACCAGCCTCGGACATCATTTGTGCGAGCCGTTGCGCGTCGGGAAGCTCGCCGAGCGAGCGCGGCAGATACCGATAGGCAGCGAAGTCGCCGCTCAACGTCCCGCCAATCAGCGGCACGATGCGGTTGAAATAGGCCAGGCTCAAGGGCCGCAACAGGCCCGGCGGATGGGTCACATCAAGACACGCGATGCGTCCGCCGGGCTTCAGAACGCGATGGAACTCCCGCAGCGCACCCGGCAAATCAACCAGGTTTCGCAGCAGGAAGCCGTTGACCAGCGCGCCGAAGGTATCATCGGCGAATGGTAGCGCGAGCGCGTCGCCGGCGGCGAACCCGATCCGGCCCGCAGTAGCGGTCCGCGCCGTCTTCGCGCGGCCGGCGGCGATCATCTCGACCACGAAATCGACACCGGCCACCATGCGCGCTCGCTGGCGTATCAATTCGATCGCGAGTTCTCCGGTGCCGGTCGCGACGTCGAGCGCCAGCGTACCGGCGGGTTCGACCGCCGCGACTGTCGCGCGCCGCCAGCTGCGGTCCATCCCGAAGGTCATCACGCTGTTCACGCGGTCGTAGCCCGGCACGATTCGCGCGAACATCCGGCGCACCCATTCGGCTTTTTCGCCGGGCGCTTCGAACATGGCGGGTTTGGGACTCGCAGGATGCCGCATGATGCGCCGCGATCATCGCGATACGCCTTCACGAGCGCAAGCCGATTCGGCTTCTCTCTTGGTCCCGGTTATGGAAGAAGATTAGATCATGAGAGCTATCATCTTTGACCGGCCCGGCGACGAATCGGTGCTGAAACTCGGCGAGGCTCCTGATCCTCGTCCCGGCCCGGACCAACTCGTAATCAGAGTGAAAGCGGCCGGCATCAACCGCGCCGATCTAATGCAGCGCGAGGGGCGTTATCCTCCGCCGCCCGGAGCCTCGGAAATCCTGGGGCTCGAATGCGCAGGCGAAGTCGTGGAGGTCGGCACCGCCGTCAAGGGATGGCGGGTCGGCGATCGCGCGATGGCACTCATACCGGGCGGCGGCTATGCCGAGAAGGCCGCGGCCCATTTCGGATCGGCGATCCACGTGCCCGCGACGCTTAGTGACGAAGAGGCAGGCAGCATCCCCGAGGTTTACCTGACCGCCTTCCTCAACCTCTTCATGATCGGCGAGTTGTCCAAGGGCGGTACCGCGCTGATACATGGCGGCGGGAGCGGGGTCGGCACGGCGGCGATCCAGATGCTGCGTGAGGCGGGCGCCCGTTCGATCGTGACCGCCGGCTCGGACGCCAAATGTGAGCAATGTCTCAAGTTCGGCGCCGACGTGGCGATCAATTATAACGATGGCCCGTTCGCGCCCAAGGTCAAAGAGGTTACAGGCGGGCGTGGCGCCGAGGTGATTCTCGATATCGTCGGTATCCCGTATCTCGAACAGAATCTTGATTCGCTGACGCGCGGCGGGCGGATGATCCTGGTCAGCCTGATGAAAGGCGCGCGCGGCGAAATCGATCTGGCGAAAGTGCAGCGCAACCATCTGCGGATTATCGGCTCGACGCTGCGGAGCCGTCCGGTCGAGGAAAAGGCAGCCATCGTATCGAATTTTTTGCGCCAGTTCGGAGCGGCTCTGGAAGCCGGGCGGATTCGTCCGCCAATTTACCGCGCACTGCCGCTGGCCGAGGCCGCCGAGGCCCATCGGATGATGCAGCGCAGTGAACACTTCGGAAAAATCGTGCTGCGCGCAGCCTAAGGGCGCGCCACGGGAGGATATTATATGAGCGATCTATCGTCGTCCGATCAGAAAGCACTGCGGGAACTGCTCGACCGCGAAGCGATCTTCGACCTGGTGCGCCTCGAGCGGTTCTGGCGCGACCAGTGCCAATGGGAGCGGCTGCTCGCCGCGTACACCGAACCTTCGCAAGTGCGGGTTAGCTGGTTCGAAGGCACTGCGCGCGAGTTCGTCGAAGGCTCACGCAAGATGCATGAGCGCGGCGGCCACAGCCGGCACGTGATCCTGCCGACCTACCTGCGTATCGAGGGCGACCGCGCGCTCTCCGAAAGCGTCGGGCAGGTCCATATTCGCGGCAAGCTCGAAGGCGTCGAATACGACCTGATCGCGTACTGCCGATTTTTATCGCGGGTGGTACGGACCGCCGATGGCTGGCGCTTCTCGACTTTCGAAGCGATTTACGACCACGACGTGATCGCGCCGGTGAATCCCACGGAGCGGCTCGCGATCGATACCAAGAAGCTCAGCACGATGCGTCCGGCGTACAGGTTTCTCGCCTACACGTTGGCGGCCGGCGGCTACCAGGTCAATCCGGATCTGGCCGGCGACGATCGCCCGGAGCTCGTGAAGCCGCTCTACGAGGCCGCCGAGCGATGGCTTAAGACCGGCAAGTAGTCGGTCGGTAAATGCTGGGCGAGGTCGGCGCGGCGGCTTAGACTGAAGGTAGGGCGCGGTTTGGCGAATCCCGGAAAAAAAGTGCCGCACGGCGCGGAGGGGGAATTCTTCGTCGATCGCACGTGTATCGATTGCGAGACGTGCGGCCAGCTCGCGCCCGGAATTTTCACCGCCGACGGAGAATTCTTTTGCGTTCGCCGCCAGCCGGTTAACGCCGGCGAAGTCCGGATGGCGACGCGCGCGCTGCTGGCCTGTCCGGTCGGCGCGATCGGGACGCTCAATCCGAATCAGGCGAAGATCGTGATGCGGGATTTTCCGCTACCGATCGAAGAACCGGTCTATTATTGCGGTTTCAATTCGCGCCAGAGTTTCGGCGCCAATAGCTATTTCATCCGGCATCACGATGGCAACTGGCTGGTCGATTCGCCCAAATTTCTTCCCTACCTGGTGCGCCGCTTCGCCGAGCTGGGCGGTATCCGCTACATCTTTCTTACCCATCAGGACGACGTTGCCGATGCGGCCCGGTACGCGCAGGAATTCGGCGCTATCCGCATCATCCATCGCGCCGATTCGCGCGCGCAGCGTAACGCGGAAATGGTGATCGATGGTACTGACCCGGTGCGTGTCAATGCGGGGTTCAAGATCATCCCGACGCCCGGCCATACCCGCGGCCATTGCGTGCTGCTGTTCGGCGATCGATTCCTGTTTAGCGGCGATCATTTATGGTGGGAGCCGGAAACCGGCACACTCGGCGCTTCGCGGAGCGTCTGCTGGTACTCGTGGTCTGAGCAGACGGCCTCGATGGACCGACTGCTGGACGAGAAATTCGAATGGGTGCTGCCCGGCCATGGCGATCGTGGTCGGCTACGCCCCGAAGTAATGCGCGCCAAGCTGGCCTCCCTGATCGCGCAAATGCGAGTTTGACCAACATCGATCCGCTCCCAGCTTCCGCATCGGGAACCCTTCCGCGTCAACTTCATATGCGCTCAGGACTGAGCGGGCGCGCCTCACCACGGACGTGCAATAACTGCATAAGGTGAACATAGCTCAGCATATCCCGGCAGTGGCCTGATTAGACCGAACGTCGTGACGAATGTGAGTCTTGGTGTAGCAGTCTTGATACGAAACGTTGACCGGTTGCCACAGACTATCGGAGCCCGGCAATAACCACTCACTAACAGTAGTGCTTAGTTGCTCTTTAGGGGAATTTCTCTTCCCCGGCTTTCTCATTGGAGGGGGCATAATGCTTGCTGACGAACCCATACAGCGCCGATTCGCGCTTGTGGTGTTCCATGAAAAATGAGCCCGCTAAAAGCAAACGTAAACAAGAAAAAGGACAGGTAATTGCACTAGTTGCCATGGGTCTTGTGGTCCTGATTGGCCTGGCCGGGCTGGCAACCGACATGGGCTATCTATACACAATGGAGCGCAAGATGCAGACCGCGGCTGACGCGGCCGCAGTTGCGGCGGCTAATCAGTATCTGGGCAATGCCGTGCAAGCTGGAG
>DATJRJ010000033.1:0-6203 GCA_035504735.1 Binataceae bacterium (SeqCode) | reverse complement strand
AAAGTCGAGCGGCTGATGTCCCGCACCTCGTTCGTGCTGAAGGGCTCCGGGTGGTACGCGACCGATTACGCGCGCAACGCCAAGTCGGATCAGAAGTCGGATTCCAAGGACGGCAAGGCGGCAGCCAAATCCGACTCTGCGACGACTAATGGTGAAACCGCTGGTTCAGGAGCATCTGGATCGGAATCAACCAAGTCGGAGTCGACCAAGTCGGATACGGCAAAATCGTCGTCCACGGAAACGGCGAAACCCTCCAGCGCCGCCAAGTAATCGCGCCAGGTATCGGTCGACGGCGCGCTCGCTGGCAAGCCACAAACCGCCGCATCGGACTGGAACTCGCCGGTTTTTCAATCTAGAGTTGTGCTCCGCTTTCATCCGCGGCGGGCGCGACGGCGACTGTCGGCGGCTTTCTCCAAAGCGATAGATGCGCGCGTTACTCCTCGACCAAGAGCTCGCTGTTCGCCGGGATTATCCCGACCCGGCGGCCAAACCCGGTGAAAGCCTGGTCCGGGTCGAATTGGCCGGAATCTGCGGCACTGATCTAGAACTGGCGCGCGGCTACATGACCTACCGCGGCGTTCCCGGCCACGAGTTTGTCGGCCGGGTCATCGAGAGTGGCCGTCCGGGGCTCGCCGGGCAACGGGTAGTAGGCGAGATCAACGCGGCATGCGGCCTCGAGACCTGTCAATGGTGCCGGCAAGGGCTTGGACGCCACTGCCCAACCCGCACCGTGCTTGGAATCCTCGGACGCGACGGTACCTTCGCCGATTACCTCATTTTGCCGGATGACAACCTGCTGCCGGTTCCCGACTCAGTCTCCAACGAACGCGCTGTCTTTTGTGAGCCGCTGGCGGCCGCCTACGAGATTTTCGAGCAGACCCGCCTGGCACCATCCGATTCGATAGCGATCCTCGGCGACGGCCGGTTGGGGGCACTCCTCGCGCTGGCACTCAGAGCCGAAGGTCTCAAGCCGATCGTCGGCGGCCATCATCGCGACAAGCTCGATCGCGCAGCATCGCTCGGAGTTAAAGTATCACTTGAATCGGAGCTCAAGCCCGGATTCGACGTCGTGATCGACGCCACGGGGCGCGCCACCGGTCTCGCACGCGCGATCGAACTGGTACGCCCGCGAGGCCGGCTGATCTTGAAAAGTACTGCCGCTGCTACCGCCGCGCTCAACCTCGCACCCCTGGTAGTCAACGAGATTACCGTTATCGGCTCGCGATGCGGCCGGCTGCGGCCGGCGCTCGATGCGCTGGCTGACGGACGCGTCGATCCCGCCCCGCTCATCTCCGCTGCCTACCCGCTCGAGGACGGGGTAGCAGCGATAAAAGCCGCCGGCAACGGCTCGAACTTCAAGGTCATGCTTCGTGCGGCGTAGCGGCGGTCCGCGAGCACCGGAAAATCGTCGCCATGCGAATCAGATCCTGGTCGGCGTCGATACCGGCGGGACCTTCACGGACCTGGTCGCCCTGGCTGACGGTGAAATCCGCGTTCACAAGATCCTCTCCACTCCCGACGATCCGGCACGCGCAGTGATCGCCGGAATCCGTGAAATGCTCGGCAGCGAGGTATCCGCGACGGTGACCTACAGCACGACGGTCGCCACCAATGCGTTGCTCGAACGCAAAGGTGCGCGGGTCGCACTCTTCACCAACGCCGACTTCGAGGATCTGATCGAGATCGGGCGCCAGAACCGCATCGATCTTTACGCGCTCGCGCCCACGCGTCCGGAGCCGCTGGTAGCGCGGAATCTCCGCTTCGGACTCAAAGAGCGCACCCTGTTCGACGGCACGATCGCCGAGCCACTCACCCACGCCGCCATTGCACGCGCGGTGCGGCTGGCGCGTCGCAGCGGCGCGGAAACTCTCGCCGTCTGCTTGCTGCATTGCTATGCGAATCCGAAAAGCGAGGAGGCGATGGCGCGGGCGCTCGAGCCGCTCGGCCTCCCGCTCTCTGTCTCGCATCGAATCCTCCCCGAGTACCGCGAGTACGAGCGCCTCTCGACGGCGGTAGTGAATGCCTACGTGGCGCCGCGGATGGTCTCCCATCTGCAAAACCTCGAGCGGCGGCTCGCGCCGGCGCGGTTGCGCGTGATGCAATCCAACGGCGTCGCCACGGGCGCGACACAGACGCAGCATGAACCGGTGCGTACCATCCTGTCCGGACCCGCCGCCGGTGTGATCGGCGCCGCGGCGCTGGTGCGCAGTATCGGCGTCGATCGTTTCATCACCTTCGACATGGGCGGCACGTCGACTGACGTATCGCTGTTCGATCGGCGCGCGCATATCCGCACGCTCAGCTACCCGGCCGGCTATGCGGTGCGCACGCCCGTGATCGATATCCACACGGTCGGCGCGGGCGGAGGATCGCTCGCCAGCGTCGATGCGGGCGGGTCGCTGCGGGTCGGCCCCGAGAGCGCCGGCGCGAATCCGGGTCCCGCATGCTATGGGCGCGGCGAAGCGCCCACGGTCACTGATGCGAACCTGGTCGCGGGCCGGCTCGTAGCCGGAAATTTTCTCGGCGGCCGTATGAAGCTTTTCCCCGAGCGCGCCGCACGCGCGATCGGGCGCCTCACCCGCGCATTGGACGTTGACGCGCTAGGCGCCGCACGCGGCGTGATTCGCGTGGTGAACGCGAACATGGAGCGCGCACTGCGCGTGATTACGATCGAACGCGGCTTCGATCCCCGCGATTTCGCGCTGATGGCATTCGGCGGTGCCGGCCCGATGCATGCCTCGGAACTGGCGCTTGACCTCGGTATCCGGCACATCGTGATGCCACGAAATCCGGGGCTGTTGTGCGCATGGGGTGCGTTGGGTGCGCCGCTCGGCCGCGAATACTCGCTGACGATTCGTGACGCCGCCCCGCTCCACGCCCGGCTGGTGAGACGCGCCCGCCCGCTGGCCGAACGCGCGGCGCGCGAGTTGATCGCCGAAGGCGGCCGGCCTGATCGTATCCACCATGAATTGTGGGCCGACATGCGCTATCGCGGACAATCGTATGAACTCGAGATTGCCCTGACCCCGCGATTCGTCGGCGATTTTCACGCGGCTCATCGCCGGACCTTCGGCCACAGTGCGCCCGACGCGCCGGTCGAGGTGGTGAATCTCAGGCTGCGCGCGAGCACCACCGAGCGCACGGTCACGCCGGCCCGCATCGCGAAGGCCAACGGCCGTCCCGCGCCGCTCAGCCGAATCGCGACGCTGGTCGGCGATCGGTCCCGGACGGTGCCGGTCTACGCACGCGATACGCTCGGAGCCGGACTGCGGATGGCGGGTCCGTGCGTGATCGTCGAGCTCTCGACCACCAGCTACGTCGCGCCTGAGTTTCGCCTGCGAGTCGACGACTTTGGCAATCTGCACCTCGAGGCGTCGCGATGAAACTCGACTCGGTGACACTGGCGGTGATGAACAGCCGGCTCGGCGCGATCGCCGAGGAGATGGGCGTGGTGCTCGGGCAGACCGGCTTCTCGCCCAACATCAAAGAGCGGCGCGATTACTCGTGCGCACTGTTCGACGCTCGCGGCGAGTTAATCGCGCAGGCCGCGCATATTCCGGTACATCTCGGATCGACACCATTATCGGTGCGCGCCGCGATCGAGCGGATCGCGCTCGGCCCCGGCGATATCGCGGCGGTCAACGATCCGTTCGCCGGCGGCACCCACCTTCCCGATCTGACGCTGGTGGCACCGATCTTTATCGCCGGCGAGCGCCGGCCATTCGCGTTTGCTGCCAACCGCGCCCATCACGCGGATATCGGTGGGATGGCGCCGGGATCGATGGCGCTGGCGACCGAAATCTACCAAGAAGGTTTTCGTCTGCCGCCGGTCAAGATCGTAATCGGCGGCAAGCCTGCGCGTGATGTCTTCGAGTTGTTTCTGGCCAATACGCGAGTACCCGAAGAACGCGAGGGCGATTTGCGCGCGCAAATCGCCGCGCTCGGCGTTGGACGCGACCGTCTGCTCGCGCTGGTCAATACGATGGGACGGCGGGTGGTGAACGACGCGATGGATGCGCTCAAGGATTATGCCGACCGGCTGATGCGCGCGACGCTCGCCCGGCTGCGGCCCGGCACCTATCGCGGCGAGGATTTTCTCGATGACGACGGTTTCGGCACGGGCCCGATTCGGCTGCGGGTCGCGATCACAGTGCGCGACGGACGCGCTCGGGTCGATTTCACCGGCTCGGCCTCGCAAGTGCGCGGCTCGGTCAATGCCAACTACGCGATTACGCTTTCGGCGACCTTCTACGTGATGAAATGTCTGGCCGCGGAGGCTGTGCCGGCCAACGAGGGGCTGATGCGTCCGATCGAGGTGATCGCCCCGCCCGGCTCAATCGTCAACGCGTTGCCCCCAGCCGCGGTCGCCGGCGGCAACGTCGAAACTTCGCAGCGGATCGTCGACGTGCTCTTCCGAGCGCTCGCCAAGGCCGCTCCCGATCTAATTCCCGCGGCGAGTTCCGGTTCGATGTCGAATCTCACGGTGGGCGGGTACGATCGATTCCGCGCCCGCCATTTTTCGTACTATGAAACCGTCGCGGGCGGCGCCGGTGCGGCGCCCGACCATCCCGGCGCGTCGGGTATCCATACCCATATGACCAACACGCTCAACACGCCGATCGAAGCGCTCGAGGCCTATTATCCGATGCGCATCACTGAGTATCGTCTACGGCGCGGATCCGGCGGGGCCGGACGAGCGCGCGGCGGCGACGGCCTGATTCGCGAAATCGAATGCCTGGTCGACTCGAACGCGAGCCTGCTGACCGACCGTCGCAAGCTGGCGCCCTGGGGGCTCAATGGCGGCGGTGACGCGAAACCCGGCGCCAATTTTCTGATCCGTGGCCGTCGGCGTATCAAGCTTCCGGCCAAGACCAATTTCCATGCTCGCGCGGGCGATCGAATCCGAATCGAAACGCCGGGCGGCGGCGGATGGGGACGACGCCGCGGACGCTAACCATGGCTGAGGAACGATTCTTTTTCGGCGCGCACGCCGCGATAGTGGAAGGCGGACGAGTCCTGATCCTCAGGCGCGCGCCCGAAATGACCTATCGGCCCGGCGCATGGGATCTGCCCGGCGGCCATCTGGCGCTCGGTGAGACTGTCGAGGACTGCCTGCTTCGCGAAGTAGCCGAGGAGACCGGGCTCGCGATCGAGATCGATCGGATGCTAGGGCTGAACAAGGCGCTCGCCGAGCCCTACATCCAGGCGATCTACGCATGCCACGCGCGCGGCGCGGCTGCACCAATCCGCATCCGCCCGTATGAACATACGGATGCGCGCTGGATAACGTTCGCGGAGTTCGCCGAGGCTGGAGAGCTGATTCCCTACCTCGACGCGATTCTCCAACGCGGCTTGCTCGATTTTCTAAGGTAGATCAGCCGTCCCGCAGGGCCCGGGGGCGCGGATTCGTGTTCCATTGGATCATCCGACCGCGGCAGAAGCCGAAATAGTTCCAGATCTCGAGCTGATGATGAATCATCGCCTCGCGATCACCGCGCGCCGCCGCCCACAGCATCCGGCCACCATTGCGAAACAGCTTCTCGAGGCGATTGTGCGTCTTGCCGCCTTCGAAAGCGCTGCCCATCCCGAAGGCGAAGCTCTTGCGCCGAAGATATCTGGCGGTCAGCCGCTCGGGCCCGATCAGATGATGAACGCGGGCGCGCGGCGCAAAGCCGACGCTGCCGCCGCGTACCATAATTCGCGCGAACAGTTCCGTGTCCTCGCCGGAGATCGGATTGCCGCCGACGACGCCAAGGTCTTCACGAAAGCTTCCGAACAGCTCGAAGGTCTGGCGCTGAAAGGCGACATTGGCACTGAAGTAATTATGCAGCCGTTCACGCATGGCCGGCTCCATTTGCTCGATTGCGCGCGCGTCATGAACCGCAAGCTTGACGTACAGGCGCGATCCCAGCCACTTTGGCGGCGGCGACAGAAACTGCGGCAGCACCATCCCGCAGACCGCATCGAGGCGCCGCCGTATCAACTCCCGGCTCAGCTCCAGGAGCCAATCAGGCTCGACGACCACGTCGTCATCGATGAAGCAGAGCAGCCCGCCGCGGGACTCAGCGACCGCCCGGTTGCGCGCAAAACTGGAGCCGAGCCGCTCCTCGACGATGCATCGCAGCGGGAACCTGAGCGCCGCCGCCGCCGAGCGCACCACCGAAGCGGTCGAATCGGTCGACGCATTATCGATCACCAGACAT
>DATJRJ010000032.1:0-7980 GCA_035504735.1 Binataceae bacterium (SeqCode) | reverse complement strand
TCCAGCGCAGTCCATTCCGCGATTTGTTTCGCTTCCGCGACCGCCACCGAGGCCGCCGCAGCGCTGTCCGCGTTGAGTTCTCGTTCAGTGTCATCGAGAATCGCTCCCGCGCGCCTGAGCATCCCGGCCGCCGCATGCACTTTGATCTGAAGTTCGCCGAAGCTCCGGACGATGAATGGATCATCGGCGGGCTTATCTACTTTCGCCTCGAACCAGTAGCGGGTTTTCTTGCGAACGAAATCACGTGTGTCATCCAGCGCCGCTTCTGCGATTCCGACATCGATGGCGACGTGCATTATCTGGCCGAACGCGCCGAAAATCTGGGGCGCCTCGTAGGTTTCATAGTGCGGCAGGACCCACTCTTCCGGTATGCGCACCTCGTGGAGCCGCGTGGTTCCGCTCGCCGTCGTTCGCTGTCCCATTCCGGTCCAGTCGTCGACCACTTCAACGCCCTTGGCATCGCGCGGCACGTAAGCGATCAGTAGCCGTCCTTGCTCGTCGATGCCGAAGGTCGGAATCCAGTCGGCCAGCAGCGCTCCGGTACAATAGAACTTTTCACCGTTTACGAGATACCCGCCGCCGGCGCGGCGAGTGATAGTGGTCTTGAGGTCGAAGACGTGCTTGGTGCCTTTTTCTGAAAGCGCGTTACCCAGGCGTTTCCCTTGCAGAAACTGATCGAAAAAGAATCGCTTTTGCCCGGCAGTGCCGTTGAGCTCGACGCTCTTGACGAAACAAAAGTGGTTCTGCGGGATCTGGCTGATATTTGGGTCGCCTTTGGCAAGGAGGCGAAAGACTTCGGCGATCGTGAGGTTCGAGGCCCCCGCTCCGCCAAACTCCCGTGGCACCGCGATGCCGAGCAATCCGCTTTCCGAGAGCCGATCGATCTCCTCGCGCGGCAAGCGACGTTCACGATCGCGTTCTACGGCGCCGGCCGCGAACTGCTGGGCCAGACGCGCCGCGGTTTCGATTGCTTCCTGGTCCGACTTGATAAGGTGTGCCAATGAATCTGCTCCGATGTGGCTCGCACTCTTTGCGCCCCCAGTTATTTGCCGGCCGTCGGCGCGGCGCTATTCGCGGCGCGAGGATGGCCATTCCCGTCCGTTGCTTTCGCCCGCTCCTGGACAAGACGGCGCGCCTCCTCGAGTGGGCCGCGCGCGATGAACTGCTCGAGATCGAAATCGCGCCGGATAAAGCCGCGCTGCAGCAGATGCTGCTTCTGTGACTCGATGGCTGCGACGTTTTCGTCGGAAAGATTCGGCACCAGCGAATCGGGCAGCGCCGCGCCGTAAGCTTCGTGCGCGATTTCCTCGGGAACGCCTGACTCAGCGGCCACGATCCGGAAGGTCTCGTCTCGATGCGTCTTGGCCCATTCGCCCGCTTCAATCACCCTGGCGAGCCATCGCGCAACCAGATCGGGACGGCTGTCTATTAACGAGCCACTCGCCGTCAGCGCCAGCGGAGTCGCGTTGTTGATACGCAGCTTGCGATCCGACTGCTGGTTAAGATCGACAACGATCCGGGCACCGGTGAAGGCCTTGATGTCGGCAGCGTGTGCGCCATGGCTGAAAATCGCGTCGACCTTGCCGGTCAGAAGCGCGACCGCCTCTTCGCGCTGAAAGCCGCGCATGCTGGCGGCATTCCAGAGCGATCCGTCGCGCGTGGTTGCGCCCGGCGAATCATCGAGGAACGCCCGCTCGATGGTAATATCGACGAATTCGACGTTCTCTGCGGTCAGGCCGGCGGTGCTCAGGGCCGACAGGAATCCACGCAGCACGGTCGCGCGCCAGAAATCGATCGAATCGTGCCCGCGCTGTGGCAGCGAAAGCCTGCGCCCCTTCAAATCAGCGGCGCTGCGGATGTCCGAATCCGGCCGCACCAGGACAGCCTGGAGCTCTTCCTGCCATGACAGGGCGATCAGACGGACATCGTTGCCTTCCGAATATGCCCAGATCGGCGGGATGTTACCGCCGTGCCGGAATGAGTTGGGCTTGGTGTGCGCGAAATGGGATTCGCGCGTGACGCGCGCCGAGGAATGCAGCAGTGAGGCTACGGCAATATCATCGCGCGCGAACTCCTGCTCGATCCAGCCGAGCCGAATGGCGGCGCTGAACGCGGTGGGGACGGGGCATCTGGTGTACCACAAAGACTCTGAAGACATTTTTGTTACCTCCGATGAATTAAAGTTTTCGCTTTCTTCTACTCATCAAGTGTAAAAAGTTGGTTCTGGTACGCGGTCGTTGAGGAAGAGATCACCCACCTCGCGCGCCTTGTACGAAATCGGATCGTGCAGGGTATGCGTCCGGACATCGCGCCAGAAGCGGTCGAAAGCATAGTGCGTGGCAGTGGCGCGCGCGCCCATCAACTCGAAAATCCCGCTGGTGATTTCCAGCGCGGTCCGCGCCGCGAAGACCTTGGCCGCCGCGACGTTGACCGACGCTTGGCCACGGGCACGGGACGTAATGAAATCGATCTGGTCGATAGTGCTCTGTAGACTGGTGGCCGCCTGCTCTGCCAGCGCGATGGCGGCGCTCAGCTTTATCCAGAGTTCGCCGTACTGCTCGACGGCGTAGGGATCTTCCGACGCTTCCGTTAGTCCGGAAAGCAACCACGGTCTCGCCGCAGTGAGCGTGTAGGCTCGGGACGCCTTGAGCGCGCCCAGCGCGGAGCCCAGGTAAAGATTGGTGAACATCATCTGAATCATCGGAACCGCGAGCGACGAGCGCACCGGATCGGGCGGCCGGCCGTCGACACCCAACAGCTCATCGACGGAAGCATGTACGTCGGTGAAGGTAACGCTGCCGCTTTCGGTCAGGCGAAACCCCAGGTTGTTCCAATCGTTGCCCGGGCTAATCCCTTTGCGATCGGCCGGAACGATAAAGTAAGCAGGCGCATCGGACCCAGCGAGCTCTGCATTCACGATGATTCGATTGGCCAGCGCGGCTCCGGTGCAGAACGTTTTGCGCCCATTCAGAATGAAACCGTTTCCATCCGGCTCGGCGACCAACGCCACATCGAGCGGGTTGATAACTCCGCCCCAGAACCATCGATGGCGAGCGCTATCGCACTCGAACCGCTCGCGTTGCTCGGCGGTGCCGGAGAGAAACGGAATCGCGAGGTCGAGCAGGTGGTAGCCAAAGAGCGCACCGACCGACCCGTCACCGCGCGCGATCTCACGGACAATCCTGAGAGCCGACTGCCAATTCAGTCCTCCACCACCATGTTCAGCCGGGATCGTTAGAGTCAGCAGACTAGCTTCTCTAAGGCGCTGGATCTCGGTAATCGGACGGCGAGTTTCCGCTTCCCGTTGTGGAGCAGTGGACGAGAGTTCATCTCCTATGATTTGGGCGGTCGTCTGCCAATCAATAGCGGACGTTGAATTGGGTGGGAGGGCGAATTTCTTGCTCGCGGCCATTAGTCACTCCTGAGCGGTTGTATGGTTTGAGCTTAAGCCAGGCTGCGAGAACAGGTAGTCGCGTAGCTCGCGATGCCAACTATCGGTGATCACCTTCACCTGCTCGTAGTTCCAGGCTCCTAGTGACGCCATACGATCGATCAAATTCCGGTAGTAGCTGGCTTTTCGCTCGCGATATTCCCGGTCGTATTCAAGCATCCGCCCGACTATCTCTTGGCGTACCGAGGGAGTCCGCTGGGAGAGGTAGCGGCGCCACCAGGCCGTGATGAATTCACGATGAAACGCCTCGTCGGCTCCGCCCTCCGGTCCCCATTCGACCAATCTTGGATCGATGATTTTCTGAGTGCGGAGCGCAACGACTATTTCGGGAACCGCATAGAGCTCGTACTCGATCTCGAAAGCCATCCAGCCGAGAAAGCCTTGGCGCGGCAGGTCCCCGACGATCTCCCATTGGCGCTTCACATTGCGTTGGATCTCGTCGATTGGGTCGCGGCCAGTCAGCGCCTGGACGCTTTCGCGCATGTAGCTCGCGTGCCGGCCATCATCGGCGATCTGCCGCGTCAGTAACAAGTGAAGGTCGGCGTCCTCCGTGACCCCAAAACCGAGCGCGGTTGATTGCACGATAAACAGATCCTGAGCGGCGGTCACCGCGAACAGTTCATAGTAGATATCGAGCTCTTCCGGTGTCCGCGGTGCGCGCCAGCCGTTGTCTTCGTGATTAAGGTCGGGAATCAGCCGCCGTTCGAACTCATCGAGAATCTGGCGCTCGTGTCCGACGTTCAACGTGGTGTAGGTCAGGGGATTACTCGCACGATTGAAAGCCATCTATTGATCTCCGTTGCTGTGATGCTCTCGTGAGGGCACGAACCGATCAGGCAGTATCCGAATTTCCTCCGGTGTATCGGTAGCGATAAAACAATCCGTGATGAATTCGGCCCAAGCAGATGACCACAGCGCCAGGATCAGATTCGACCTGCTGGCAGTTGCGTCCAGACTTGGTGTGATTTGGTCTTGTTCCACAACGATCGTCTCCTTTGGCGCGCTCCTTAAACGGCTTGCCGGGTCTCTTCGCTTCGAAACTGCCGGACGCGCGGAACTACTTCATTGAAGAAGCGGCGCATCTCGGGGATGAGTGGCTGGAACTGCAGGAGAAAGGTTTCGATGCCCGCATTCGCGAAAGCTCCAATACGGCGCGCGACGGTGTCGTAGTCGCCAACCAGTTCCGCGTAGGTCCCGCCATTGGTACCAAGGCCCTTTTCGCTGGCGGCAAAAGTCTTGAACATCTCAACATTCGGATCGACGCCCTTCAGCAACTCCAGCATGTCCCGCTCATTGCGTGCGGCGAGCTGCGCGAGATATTCGAACTCGTCCTTCGCTTCGCGGGCCGTCGGCCTGGCGATCACAAAGGCGGCCATTCCGAAACGCAACGGTTGCGAATCCGTGGGACGAGGGCGTCGGACAAGATCCGCAATAACTTCCTGAATCAGCCGGACCGGGCGTCCATTGATGAGATAAATATCCGCCTCGGCCGCGGCGAGTTGTCGTGCTGGCTCGGATTCACCGCCAAGATAAACGCAAGGACGAGACCTGGTTATCGGGCCGGGGTGAAACTGTAGATTCTTGAGCTTAAAATACGCCCCCTCGTAAGTGACCGGACGATCGCCCCAGAGCGCCTTGACGATCCGGAGCCATTCGGTTGAGAAGCGATACCGCTCATCGTGCGAGCGCAGCGCGAAGCCGCCCTGCTCCATCTCCGGCAGATACCAGCCGCTGATGAGGTTGATAGCGAGACGTCCCTTGCTGATGGCGTCGATGCCGAGCGCCATCTTGGCGAGTACCGCGGGATGAAACAGAAACGGTTTTACCGCCGCAATCAGTTCGATGGTGCGAGTCGCCTCGGCCAGGGCGGCGGCCGTGCTCCACGTTTCGACCTGGTCGTAGTCGTGGTTCAGCGGATTGATGATGTGCTGGGCGATCATCACGGTACTGAAGCCGAACCGTTCGGCTTCAAGGATCACTTCGCGATTGATCGCATATCTGGCTTGGGGCGGCTCGTCAGGATGGACGCGGCTAGCCCATGGCCCATATACCGGCGACCATACACCGTATCTTGGTTCTGACATGGAAAGTCCCTCAGCTAAGTAAAGTGATAGACTTAATAGTCTAATTCACCGCGACCTGCAAGAGCGGCCTCGAATCCGAGGATCCGGGTCTAGGCCTAATATCGCTTGAATAGCTGAAAAGAGTCTATTTTACGGGCGTTATGTGCCACCTTTTCTCGAAGTAGGCGGATCGAGAAGTCGCCCCTGAAGTGGGGGGATGGCCTGCCTCATAGTGGGTCTGGAGTCATGGTATTGGGCCCAGCTTCGGCGCTCGGCGGCCGCGCAGATTGCGACGGTATGGGTTGGGATCAGGGGAGCCCTTGGTCAACAAGAGCCTGCCCCTATTGTTCGAAAAGTCGTCCTGCGTTCCGCTCGGCGCGATCGCGTATTAACTCATTGCGCTGCTTCGGTGTCCGGCGGCTTGAGCAGAGCGCTTCGTCACCGTCCCGGCGCCGCGCGTCCGATCCGAAGTCCAACACGTCAAGCCTGCCACTTCAGGGAAATTCTGCGCGTGGATCAGGTTGGAGGAATCAAAGGTGATTTGATCGCCGAGAAATTTTCATGCCTGGCCTCAGTCATGGAGAGCGAGCAGGTCAGGAGGGTTGATCGCGGTTCCCGATCGTTTATTCTGCAAGCAATGGAGTCAGGAAAAGTGGTCAATTCGTTTGAATATGTTCCCCCAAAGGTGTGGACCTGGAACAAGCCGAGCGGCGGTCGGTTCGCGAACATTAACCGTCCGATTTCCGGGCCGACGCATGATAAAGATTTGCCGCTCGGCCGCCATCCCTTGCAGCTTTACTCACTCGGCACACCGAATGGCGTGAAAGTGACGATCATGCTTGAGGAACTCTTGGCCCTCGGGCAGCGCGGCGCGGAGTACGATGCGTGGCTGATCAAAATCGGAGACGGGGATCAATTCGGTAGTGGTTTCGTTGCTGTAAACCCGAACTCCAAGATTCCAGCTCTCGTGGATCGCAGCGGCCCCAAGCCGATCCGGGTGTTCGAGTCCGGCGCGATTCTGCTCTATCTCGCCGAAAAATTCCGCGCGTTCCTGCCCACGGAAGCCGGCGCACGGGCCGAATGCCTGTCATGGCTGTTCTGGCAGATGGGCAGTGCGCCCTATCTCGGTGGCGGGTTTGGTCACTTCTATGCCTACGCGCCGGAGAAGATCGAATATGCAATCGATCGGTTTGCCATGGAGGTGAAACGCCAGCTCGACGTACTCGACCGTCGCTTGGCCGAGACTGAATACATCGCGGGCAGCACCTATACGATCGCCGACATGGCCATCTTCCCGTGGTATGGCGGACTGGCGAAGGGCTGGGCGTACGGAGCAGCCGACTTCCTGAGCGTACAGGATTACAGAAACGTCCAGCGCTGGGCTGACGCGCTCCTCGAGCGGCCCGCTGTAAAGCGAGGGCGCATGGTGAACCGCATCACTGGGGAGCCATCGAGCCAGTTGCACGAGCGCCACGATGCTGGCGATTTCGACACCAAAACGCAGGACAAGCTCGCGCCGGCAAGCTGAGGGGCTATAGCCATCAACAGTTTTTTCTCGGCACGTCCTGGTGTGACGATGGGCGCATAATGACGTGGGGAGTCCTTTGGGGGTCCGACGCATTTCCGAACAGCAGATTTTCTGACATCTAACGCTTGTCGAGCGAAAGATCCGCCACCAGTTGCTTCAGCCGGCGGTTTTCCTCCTCGAGCAGCTTGAGCCGGCGAATCTCGTTGATCGCCAGCCCGCCCTACTGCTTCTTCCAGCGGTAGAATGCTTGCTTGCTCGCTCACCCCCCGCCCGGCACACCTGCGCCACCCGTGTCCCGGTCTCCGCCTGCCTGAGCGCGTGTGCGATCTGCTCGACCGTAAAGCGGCTTTTCCGCATCGCCATCCGCCCCTCCTCCGAGGCTGATTATGCCGCATTGCTCACCCTATTGCTGGAGGAGAAATTCGGGAGGACGTCAAGTGGCATCGGCGCGCTTTCGCGCCTATTGGCGCTGGAATCCGGCCGAGTTGGTGACCGTCCCAAAGATCAACCGCGAGATCAGCGACCTCATCCGACGGATGAGCAAGGAGAATTCACTGTGAGGAGCGCCGCGGATACACGGCGAATTGCTGATGCTCGGATCGAGGTCGCCCAATCAACCGTGGCGAGATACATGACCAAGCGTCAGGGGCTGCCGTCCCAGGGTTGGAAGACCTTTCTGCGCAATCATGCCGCCGGTGTTGCTTCGCTGGATCTTTCGTGGTGCGAACGATCTCCTTCAAGCTGCTCTACGGCTTGGTCATTCTTCGCCACGCGCGAAGACGATTGGTGAGCATCAGCGTGACGAGCAATCCGACTGCCGAGTGGATTGCAGGTCAGGTAACTGATGCCTTCCTGTGGGTTTACGCAAAGGCGCCGCGATCGTCGAGGTCTCGTTATCTTTTCCTTGTGCTTGCTGCGCTCGCGACGTTGGCGTTCGG
>DATJRJ010000031.1:0-29950 GCA_035504735.1 Binataceae bacterium (SeqCode) | reverse complement strand
TAATCGGCATCTTGCGCGGTGCAAAGCGCAGGTTGGTTTCGGGCGTCCCGGCCGGCGGCGGATAGGCATAAGTCAGCGGCCGTTCGTCCATTTCGCCCAGGTAGTTCAGCGATCCCTCGACGCTCGCGAGAGACTCGCTCTTTTCGATCGCTACCGCGCTGCTTGCCATGGGATGAAACTCCTTTCGTCCGCTCCGGCCGTCAATCTACGAATGCTTGAGCTTCTTCACTTCGTCAACCATTTCCGGCACGGCCTTGAAAAGATCGGCCACCAAGCCGTAATCCGCCACGCTGAAAATCGGCGCATCCGGGTCCTTGTTGATCGCGACGATAGTCTTGGAATCCTTCATGCCGGCCAAATGTTGGATTGCTCCGGAAATCCCGACCGCAACATAGAGCTCGGGCGCGACCACCTTGCCGGTCTGCCCGACCTGCAAATCGTTGGGGACGAAGCCTGCGTCGACGGCGGCGCGGCTCGCTCCCATCGCAGCCCCCAGCTCGTCGACCAGCGGCTCGAGAACGGTCTTGAAGTTCTCGCCCGAGCGCAATCCGCGCCCGCCCGAGACGACGATTCGCGCCTCGGTAAGCTGCGGACGATCGCTCTTGGTCTGATTGAAAACCACGAACTGCATTTTGAGCGCCGCCGAATCGATCTCGGCGGGAATCTTTTCCACCGGCGCGCCGTTACCGGCCGGCTGCGCAGCATCGAACGCGGTCGCGCGCACGGTAACCACCTTGACCGGTCCGTCCATTTCGATAGTGGCAAGCGCGTTGCCGGCGTACATCGGGCGTATCAGCGTATTGTCGTCGCCGATCGCCACGATTTCGGAAGCCATCGGCGCTTCGAGCCGGGCGGCGATCCGCGGCATCAAATCCTTGCCCATCGCAGTCGCGGTGGCGAGCACGTGCTCGACCCCCAGTTTCTTTACCAGCCCCGCTATCGCATCGGCCCACGCGTCGGCGAGATAGTTCTTCAAGGCCGGATTTTCGAGCGCGATTACCTTGGCAACCCCGTACTTCGCCAACTCCGACGCGGGCGCTCCAACTTCTTCGCCGGCGACGACAGCGAGGCAGTTCCCGCCGCGCTTGCGCGCCAGCTCGATCCCGGCGTTCACAGCGACCAGCGTGGTTTTCGGGAAACGATCGCCCTGAAACTCGGCGATTACCAGTACGTCACTCATCGATTGCTCCAGGAATCCCGCGGTCGTGCGGTCAGATGACCTTGGCCTCGCTATGCAGCAACCCGACCAGCTCGGCGGCCGATTCGACCTTGCGTCCGGCCTCGCGCTTGGGCGGCGCGGTAAGACGCTTCAGCTTGAGCCGCGGCGCGAGATCGATCCCGAGGCTCTCCGCGGCGATCTCCTTCAGCTCTTTCTTCCGCGCTTTCATGATCCCCGGCAGCGAGGCATAGCGCGGCTCATTGAGGCGCAGATCGGTGGTAATCACCGCGGGCAGCGGAAACGCGATAGTTTCGAGGCCGCCATCGACCTCGCGCGTGACCGTGCATTTGCCGTCGGCGAACTCGATTTTCGAGGCGAAAGTCGCCTGTGGCCATCGCAGCATCTCGGCCATCATCTGGCCGACCTGGTTGGAATCGTCGTCGATTGCCTGCTTGCCCAGGATCACCAGCTCGGGCTTTTCGTCGCTTGCGACCTTGACCAGAATCCGCGCGATCGCGAGAGTGTCGAGCGGCTGATCCGACTTGACCAGAATCGCCCGATCCGCGCCCATCGCCAGCCCGGTCCGGAGCTGCTCCTGCCAGCTCGCCTGGCCGATCGAGCACATCACTATTTCGCCGGAGCCTTGCTTCTCCTTGATGCGCAGGGCTTCTTCGATAGCGATTTCATCGAACGGATTGATGACCCATTTGACATTGTCGGTGGCGATGCCGGAGCCGTCGGGCAGTACCCGGATAGTGGTGGCTGGATCGGGAACGCGCTTGACCGGAACCAGAATCTTCACGACCGTTACTCCCATCTTTCCTGATGGCCCGGGACCGCCAAGAGATTAGCCGGCTCACGACGCCACGACCGTTCATGCCGCCAGGATTAGGCGGGCGAATCCTCATGATAGCATGCGGATCGACGCGGTGAGCACCCCGGCTGGCGACGCTATTCGTTATAACCCAAGCGATGGGAGAGTTCGCGGCCGGCCTCGAGTATCAACGGGGCAATCTCGGTGCCGATACGCTCGTGGGTGACCCGATAGGTGGGACCTGCGACCCCGAGCGAGCCGACCACCGAGCGCGTATAGTCGCGAATCGGGACGGCGATCGAAGCGACGTCCTCAAAATATTCGCCCTCATCCACCGAATATCCGTCGCGCGCGACGTTGCGAAGCTGTTCAAGTAGGACCGCGCGATCGATAATCGTGCGGTCGGTAAAGCGCGGAAGCTGTTCGGGCAAAGTCGCGTTGAGCTGCTCCTCGGGATCGAAAGCGAGGTGGGCCTTGCCGATAGCGGTGCAATGGAGCGGCAGTGCTTCGCCGATCGGGGTGGTGATCTTAACCGCACGCCCTTCAGGCTCGGCGGATTCCAGCGGGACGACGCCCTCGCGGCGGAGGATCGCGACGAACGCACTCTCGCTGCATTTGCGCGCGACATCGTTCAGAATCGGGCGGGCCTGGCGCACCAGTCCCATATGATGGATGTAGCGGCGGCCAAGATGGAGGCATTTCACCCCCAGACGGTAACTCTCGGATGCGCGGTTCTGTTCGATATAGCCGCGTGCTTCGAGAGTCGCGAGCAGCCGGAAGACGTTGTTCTTGTGGAGCTTTAGACGTTTGGAAAGTTCGGTGACGCCGAGTTCGTCAACCTCGCCGAAGTATTGCTCGAGGACGTCCAGCGCATGGGCAACCGATTGGATAATGTAGTTGGTCTTATCCCGCCTGACCATGCCTTTTTTCCTCCGCGAAACGGGCCCTTAATCCGTTCGGGGTCCCGGCCGAAAAGGCGTTTTAATGTAGGCGTCAGGCTGACTCGGTGTCAACGCGCAATCCATGCCAATAGCATCGATTTCTATAAACCCTTGTTTTGATTGGATTTATTACCGCTATGCCAAAGCCCAAAGAGCTGCCGAAACTGGGACCCGAGTTCTTCCGCCGGACCGATGAGTCCGATGATAGCGCCTTCTACGATTTCCCGCGCCTCACCGTCCATATCGACGATTCGGCGATCGCCGCGGTCAGCGAAATTTACGCGAGCCGCCTGCCGCCGGGCGCGGCAATCCTCGATTTCATGAGCAGTTGGCGCTCCCATCTTCCAGAGCGCCTTCATCCGACGCGCGTGACTGGCCTTGGACTCAGCCGGCCCGAAATGGAAGCTAATCCGGCACTGACCGAGGTCGTGGTACACGATGTGAACCGGGAGCCGCGGTTACCGTTCGACGATCGCGTCTTCGACGGCGCCGTGATGACGGTCTCGGTCCAGTATCTGATTCATCCGGTCGAAACCTTTGGCGAGGTCGGCCGCGTGCTCAAGCCTGCGGCGCCGTTTATCGTCACATTTTCCAATCGGATGTTCCCGACCAAGGCGGTTGCGATTTGGGTCAATTCGACCGAGGCTGAACGCATCCTGCTCGTCGAGCATTATTTCGCGGCGAGCGGCGTCTTCCGCGACGTGGAATTTGTCGATCGCAGCCGGAGACCGGGAGCGCGATCTGATCCGATTTACGCAGTGATCGGAATTCGAATCTAAGTCCGGTGCGCTGCGGGATGGGTCAGGGAACTGGCCGCGCCGCTCGTGGATTGTCGATCTGAAGGGAGTAGTGATCGCCAGTTGTCTGAACCGAGCAGCGATACTGAGGGCGGCACCATCGAGCCGGTTCGCGATGAATCGCCCCCGCGGTTGCGCCGCGAGCAGCCGCTGGCGATTCGCTGCGCGCATTGGCTTAACGTTCCGCTGCTGACCTTGATGGCCGCGAGCGGGCTGCAAATCCTCGATGCCTATCCGAATTTTGGCCCGCGCGGCGCGCTCTATAGCTGGTTTCCATTGCAGGAAGCAGACCTGCCGTCATGGCTGCGGTTCGGCGGATGGCTCGCCGGGGCGCGCCATTGGCATTTCGCGCTGGCCTGGTTCCTGGTCCTAAATGGCGCACTCTATCTGGCTTACGTTTTTGCCAGTGGCGAATGGCGCCGGCGTCTATTCCTGCCGCGCCGCGATACGCGCAACGCGCTGCGGATGTTCGCCTATTATTCGTTGCTGACTCGCACGCCTCCGCCTGCGGACTTCTACAACGGACTGCAACGGCTGGCCTACACCAGCGCGATCGTGATCGGTATCGCGATGGTGTTGTCGGGCCTCGCGATCTACAAGCCTGTGCAGCTTCACTGGCTGGCCGCGCTCTTCGGCGGCTATGACGGCGCGCGCGTGGTCCATTTCACCGGCCTGTGCCTGCTGGTCGCATTCGTCGTGAGCCACCTGGTGCTGGTCGCGTCTCATCCGCGTGAGATCGTCAAGATGATCAACGGAGGCGCGCGTGCCGCGATCGATAAACCGTCGTGAGTTGATACTCGGTGCCTGCGCCGCGTCGATCCTGACCGGATGCGATAACCGCGCGAGCGCTTTTTTTCTCAACGCGATGGAGCGCTGGAACGAGCGCTTCCAGGCGGCGCTGTTCTCGTCGCGTCGGCTCGCGCCCGAATTGCCGCCCGGTTCCGAGACTCCGATCGCAGACTTTCCCAACTATTTTATCTCCAGCGACCAACCGGATGCTCCGCCGGACTGGAAGTTGAAGATCGGCGGCCTGGTAACGCATCCGCAGGTTCTTTCGTTAGATGAGCTCAGAAAGATGCCTCGCACTGCGATGCGCATCCGGCATCACTGCGTCGAAGGATGGTCGGCGGTCGCGGCATGGCAGGGGGTTCGCGTCAGTGAGATCGCGAAGCTTGTGGGACTCGATCCGCGCGTGCACTATGTCGAGTTCCGCTCCTTCGATGCCGGTTACTGGTCATCGTGGGATTTGCCGAGCGCGTTCCATCCGCAGACCATCCTGGCCTACGAAATGGACGGAGAGCCGTTGCTGCCCGGCCATGGCGCGCCGCTGCGCCTCTATTCGGCGGTCAAGCTGGGTTACAAGATGGTCAAGTATCTGACCGAAGTGAATTTCCTGCCGAACCAAACCGGTGGCTATTGGGAAAACCAGGGCTACGAATGGTTCGCCGGGGTCTAGACGTCATGCCGGGTCGCCAGGTTTAACGTCATCAAGGCACGCGATTCACTCCGATGACCCCGGGACATGCCTCGCTTCGACAACCTTCGCGCGGAATAACAAACTCAAGCCGAGTCCTTTCATTCTGAGCGCAGCGAAGAATCCCGATTCATCGAAGAGTTCTATGTCGGATTGCCAGATGCGAGGCGGTCCTTCGCATTCCCGCGCATGGACATCGGCACCCGGCCCGAATACAAATGAGACGAAGGAGCTGCTGCCGCCCGCACCGATTTCGATTGTCAGGGCCGCGAAACTCAGCTCATCAGCCGTGATTCCCAACCGTGGACTGCGACACCTTGCGATTCGGGTCGCCGATGTCGAGCGGGCGAAAGAGTTTTACTCGCGCGTGTTCGGCATGAAGCTGGTATGGCAGCCCGACCCCGAGAACGCCTACCTGAGCGGTGGATGTGATAATCTTGCGCTCCATCGCGGACCCTCCGGCGATCCGCAAGCTCAGCGGCTGGACCATCTCGGGTTCATCGTCGCGACGATCGCGGAGCTTGAAACGGCCTGGGAATGGGCGAATCGCGAAGGTTTGGCGATCGTGCACCCGCTACGCCATCATCGCGACGGTTCGGTGTCGTTCTATATCAACGATCCCGACGGCAATGTCATCCAGGTCCTTTACGAGCCGGCTATCAGCCCGCTCAAGTTCGAGGGCTGAAGGCGCCGCCATTCTCGCCGAGGTAATGATGTCCAAGAATCGCGCCACCGCCGAAGGAACGGCTGTCTATGCGCGCCGTTTTCCGAAACTCCACGGGAACTACCGCCCGATGCTCGGGATGTCGGTTTCGTCGATCGGAATCGGCACCTACCTCGGCGAGCACGATGAGCAGACCGATAGCGAATATGAGTCCGCGCTCAAGGTCGCGTTGCTCGGCGGGATCAACCTGATCGATACGGCCGTCAATTATCGCTTTCAGCGCAGCGAGCGATGCATCGGGCGCGTGCTCAAGGAGTTGACCGGCAGCGGCGAGCTCAAGCGCGAGGAGATCGTGGTCGCGACCAAAGGCGGTTACATCACGTTCGACGGTGAGCTACCTCCCAATCCGCGCGAGTGGTTCAACGAAACCTACATGAAACCGGGAATCATCGAGCCCGGCGAGCTGGTCGAGGGATCGCACTGCATGACGCCGCGTTACCTGGAGCGAATGCTGGCGATGAGCCTCGAAAACCTCGGTCTCGAGAGCATCGACATCTACTATCTGCACAATCCCGAGACCCAGCTCGGCGCGGTCAGCCGCGAAGAGTTCAACGGGCGGATACGGCTGGCCTTCGAGCTGCTGGAGACGAAAGTCGCGGAAGGAAAGATCGGCGTCTATGGCGCCGCGACCTGGAACGGCTTTCGGGTTGCGCCGCAGGATGACTCGTATCTGTCGGTTGCCGAATTGGCGCGTATCGCTGCCGAGGTCGGTGGCCCGGAGCATCACTTCAGGGTCGTCCAGATGCCGTACAATCTTGCGATGCCGGAGGCCTTCACGGTCATCAATCAGGCCACGCCGAACGGTGAAGGTTCGCCGCTGGCGGCCGCGGCCGCGATGAACTTGGCGGTCTGCGCTAGCGCCTCGCTGCTGCAGGGACGGCTGGCGAAGGGTCTGCCGCCGGTGGTGGCGGAAGCGATGACGGGCCTTGCCAATGACGGTCAGCGCGCGCTGCAGTTCGTCCGCTCGACACCGGGAGTGAATGTGGCGCTGGTTGGGATGAAGACCGTCGGCCACGTGCGCGACAGTATCGAGGTCGCAGGCTGTCCACCCGCTTCGCGCGACTCATTGATGAAGCTCTTCAGGTCCGCACCAGAACGCTGAGCGGATTCGTCTTCGAAATCGAGCGGATAGTGGCAGCGTAAATCGGCGCGCGGCCTTCGGGTGTTGTTTTCTTGCGCTGGGGCCGCGAGAATCGTTGCTATGCGATCGGCAAGTATGATTCCGATGATACGGCTCAAGCGCGCCGGGCCGCCGCTGCTTAAGGATTAGAGAAAACATGCTGGATCGTCGGGTGAACGCGGGGCGTCTTTGGTCCTGGGCGGTGGCGGCGACGCTCGCCGTTCTGATCGGATTATCGGGTCGGGTCTCGGCCGCGACGTGGGGCGATTTCCCGCCTACCAGTTTCAAGATTTACAGTCCGGACGGCAGCCAGGTAATCGGCACGAGCCGCTTTTTCGTGGAGCGCGAAGGTTCCGGGGTGCTCAAATTGCACGGCGAAAACCATTACCGGACCGGCCAGTATGACATCGAGATCGATACGCTCGAAATCAACCCGGGTGAGGCAATTCCCCGCCTGGTCGACTTCAGCCATGTCTTCTATCAACCCGACGGCGCCCGCTTTATCGCCGGTAACGCGAATCTCAAAACCGGTGAAGTGACCTGCATGACCAAAGAGCTGGGTCCGGAGCGCATATACACCGACAAGCTCGATTTTCCGCCCGATACCTACGCCGGTGCGTCGATCCTCATTCCGATTGAATATTCCTTGCACCGCGGCATCCGGGAGCCGATCAGGATGCATCTGTTCGACTGCACGCCGAAGCCGAAGCTCCTGACCATCGAAGCGACCCCTAATACCGGAAAGTCCGGATGGCCCTACTATCCGGGCCAGTTAATCGAGGTCGAGGCCAAACCGGATCTCGGTATCCTCGACCTGATCGCTGCGCCTTTTCTGCCGACGATGCATGCCTGGTTCAACCCCGCCCAGGATTTCAGCTACGTCGGCGGCGGAATCAATCGCTACTTCTACAGCAAGGAACACGTGCTGCTGGTGAAGCTGAAACCCAATGAGGAAATCACCACACCTGAGGTAGCCCACGCCGCCTCTGATGCTGGTTCGCCGGCGGCGGGCAACGACACTGCTGCTGCGCCCGTGCTGATGCCTGCGCCGGCTGTTCCCGACTCGCATGCCACGCCCGGCGGCGCGCACTGAGAGGCGGCTGCGCTGCTCGAAACCGACTCCGGGTGGAGTCAGTTCAGCAAGCTAAAAGTGAGTGATGCCTTCACCGTCAGTATGACGAACGGTAGAAGGCTTGGGCTTGCGATATTGGAACGCCATCTGGCAAGTCGGACAGGTTCCTTCGATTCCGGAACCGCCGTGACGGCGAACCAACTTGACGAAGCGTACGTTTCCGTCGTTGCACAGATGACCGGCAACGGGGAAATCGTACACCGTGCGTACGGTGGGTGAATCTGCCATCGTTCCCTTACAGCTCCTTCATGCAGAAATCCTTAAAAACCGTTATGGGTTTCCTCTTCCTCGCTCCACCACCGCCCAATCCGGCAACAACCGGAATTTCCTACTCTATTGAAATGCACACGTCGATCAATGTTTTTTCACCGCGGAGCGAAAATTTTTTCGAAATGTCTCCCGGACGACATCGGCGGCGCGCTTCGCGCCGCATCCTGATTGGGTGATGGACGGGGGTTGACTCGCGCGCTCAGCGCGCGCTGCTGCTCGCGGCCGGGCGGCAGGAATGCATAATTCGCCGCCGCAGAATCATCACCTGCTCGCCGCGCTGGTTGAGCCCGCGCGTCTCGACGTAGACCACGCCGCGGTCGGACTTGGTTTTCGAGGCCGTGACCTCGAGTACCGTGGTCTCGGCGTAGAGCGTGTCGCCGGCGAAGGTCGGACCGCTATGGCGGACGGATTCGTACTCGAGATTCGCGATGCAGACTTCGCTTACGTCCTTTACGCTCATCCCGACCACGGTAGCCATCACCAGCAACCCATTGACCAGGCGCTGGCCGTGCTGCGAGTTCTCCGCGTAGGCCGCGTCAAAATGCAACGGGTTGGTGTTCATCGTCATGAGCGTGAACCAGGTGTTGTCAAACTCGGTAATGGTGCGGCCCGGCCAATGCTTGAAGACCTGCCCCGGCTCGAAATCCTCGAAATATCGGATCATCGCGCTGTCCTTGTGATTGGTTGCCGCATATGCATCTAGATAACGCCCTCGGCGCGGAGCCGGCGCGCCGTTCCTGGGCCGAGCAGGCGATCGTAGATGCTGTCGTTATGTTCGCCGATCGCGGGCGCCGGCCGCTCGATCTCCGCTGCAGACCCATCGAAGCGCAGCGCGCTCCTCGCGACTGGAATTGCGCCGATTCCCGGCTGATCGATCTGCGTGAGCATCCCGCTCGCCGTGACTTGCGGATGCTTGAGCGTGCGGTCCACGGTTTCGACCTCGCCGGCCGGCACTCCGGCCGCCGCCAGGATTCGGCGCGCCTCGGCCATGGTTCGCCCCTCGAGCCATCCCTGGACCGCGTCGTTTATCCGCAAGCGATTTTCAAAGCGCGCGATATCGCTCTTGAGCGCGGGATCTTCCAGCAACTCCGGCCGCCCAATTACCCGGCACAGGCGTGCGAACAGCGCGTCCCCGAAAGTGCAGACCGCCAGCCCGCCGTCGGCGCATCGGAACAGGCCGCCAACGCCATAGATCATGGTATTGCCGACCGCGCGCCGGACCAGCCCGTTGATCGCGACCTCGGCGAACACTCCGTACGCGCCCACGAACGAAAGCCCGGTGTTCAGCAGCGCCAGATCGACCTCGCGGCCCCGGCCGGTGCGCTCGCGCCCGAACAGGGCGAGTACGACGCCCAGCGCGCCATACAGCGCGGTGCCGAAATCGACCCACGGCACATGCGAGAGCGTCGGCGCGTCGCCAAACCCGGTCATCGTGGCGGCGCCCGAGAGCGCCTGCACGATCGCGTCGAAAGCCGGATCGCTGGCGTAGGGTCCGGTGGCGCCGAAGCCCGAGACCGCGAGATAGATCAGGCGCGGATTGAACGCGGCGAGCCGCTGGTAATCGAGCCCCAGCTCAGCCGTCCGCTCGCGCGGCTGGTTATGCACGACGACATCGCAATGCTTTACCAGCTCGCCCAGCACCTCGCGGCCGCGCTCCGAGGTCTGCTTCAGCGTGATGGCCTGCTTGTTGCGGTTGAGAGTCGCGAAATACAGGCTCTGCCCGCTGCCGGCTAACGGGCCGCGCTGGCGGTCGGGCTCGCCTCCCGGGCGCTCGACCCGAATCACCTCAGCGCCCATGTCGGCCAGCACCTGGCAGCAGAATGGCGCTGCGATGTAGCGGCCGAAATCAAGCACCCGGATGCCGTCGAGAATCTTTTCCAATGGTCGACCTGTCAGCTATCGCTCAGACCGGGGAAACTCAACTCGATAGTCATCACGATCGATTCCGGCGTCAAGGCCTGGGCCCATGAGCACGGCGAGCTATGCTAGGCTCGGGACTCACCCGTGAACCGAATCCGGAAACTCCTGGTCGCCAATCGCGGTGAAATAGCGCTTCGTATCATCCGCAGTGCGCGCACGTTGGGAATCGAGACGGTCGCGATCTACTCCGATGCCGATGCCGGTGCGTCGTACTTGGCGGCGGCCGACGAGACCTGCCGGATCGGGCCGCCTGAAGCGGCTTCGAGCTACCTCAATAGCGAGGCGATCATCGCCGCGGCGCGCGCGGTAAAGGCTGACGCGGTTCATCCCGGCTACGGTTTTCTCTCCGAGCGCCCGGCGTTCGCCCACGCGGTCGCGGAGGGTGGCATGATCTTCGTCGGTCCATCGGCGGCCTCGATGGCGGTGCTGGGCGACAAGGTCGCGGCGCGCCGGCTGGCGATTCAATCCGGCGTGCCGGTGGTACCCGGCATCGACGCCGCCGATCCGGCCTCGGCGCGTGCGTTTGCCGGCGAAGTCGGCTTTCCAATCCTGATCAAGGCGGCCGCGGGCGGCGGCGGGCGCGGGATGCGAGTGGTCGAAGCGGACCGCGACCTCGACGGCGCGCTCGAAGCTGCCGCGCGCGAGGCGCAGGCCGCCTTCGGCGATGGCCGGCTGTTCATCGAGAAATATCTGGCCCGTCCCCGCCACGTCGAGGTGCAGATGTTGGGCGATCAGTACGGCAAACTGGTCGCACTCGGGGAGCGTGATTGCTCGATTCAGCGGCGTCATCAAAAGATCATCGAGGAGTCGCCGGCGCCCGGCCTCGATGACGCGATGCGCACGCGGATGGCGCAGGCCGCGCTCACGCTGTTCCGCGCCGCGGCGTATATCAACGCCGGCACTGCGGAGTTCCTGGTCGACGGCGCGAATTTCTATTTTCTCGAAGCCAACGCCCGGCTCCAGGTCGAGCACCCGGTGACCGAGATGCGCTTTGGATGCGACCTGGTGGCCGCGCAGCTCAGGATCGCGGCAGGGGAGCCGATCGCAGATCCTCCCGCGCCGCGCGGTCACGCGATCGAATGCCGCATCTACGCCGAGGACGCCGAACGCAGCTTCCAGCCGGTCGCAGGCCGCGTCCTGTATCTGAATCTTCCAGCCGGCCCCGGCGTCCGCATCGACACCCATCTGGCGCCGGGACTCGAAATTTCAACCTGGTACGACGGCATGCTCGGCAAGCTCGTATGCTGGGGCGCTGACCGGGCGGAGGCGCGGGAGCGTCTGGTCGACGCGCTGTCGGAATTCTCGATTCTTGGCGTGCGGCACACCGCTTCCTTCTTGCGCGATGTGATCGCCAGCAAGGGCTTTCGCGAGGCAACGCTCTCGACTCGCTTCCTAGGGGAATTTTTCGATGGGTGGCGTCCCGATCAAGCCGATATCACCGCGGGTCTGATCGCTTGCGCGATAGCCGCCGAAGGCGGCTTTGGCGCCGAGTATCAACTTGCAGCCCGGTCGTCCAATGCGCCCGCCGCCGCGCGATCGCCCTGGGAGCAGCTTTCACGCTTCGAGCTATGGAGCCGGCGATGAGACTCAGGCGTCCCGGCGATCCACAGGAGTTCGAGGTCGAGCTGAATTCACGCGACGGCGCGACGCTGCGGGTGCGAATCGACGGGCGCGAAATCGAGGCGCGCGCCCAGCCGCTCGCCGATGGCAGTACGATCCTCACCTTCGATGGTCGGCGAATTCGCGTTATCGCGAGCCGCCGCCGCGACTCGATCATCGTCTCCGCCGGTCCTGCCAGCTTCGAGTTTCTACCGGTCGCCGAGCGTCGAGCAGGCGCCGCTCGCAGTCTGGTCACGCCCGAAATCAGCGCGCCGATGCCCGGCAAGGTGCTCAAGGTGCTGGTGCGCGAGGGCGACCGCGTTGATTCGGGCCAGCCGCTGCTGGTGATGGAGGCGATGAAGATGGAGACGACGCTCTATGCCGAGGGCGCCGGGGTAGTGAAGCGCATCGCTGTCGCCGCGGGCGACGCGGTCGAGCATGGCGCGATTCTGATCGAGCTCAGTCCGGTTTCAGACCCGCCAGCTCCCGGATCTGGCTCTCGAGATTCCTGAGCCAGGAATCGAAGTCGGCGTCCTCGCGCTCGACGATAATCTCGAACTTGCCGTTTGCCAGCCGGCGCACGCGGCCCGGATGTTCGGGACGCAGCGGAATAATCACCGCCTCGCGCGAAATGCCGAGCGGTTCGAGCAGCGCGAAAACTTTTTCGATTTCTTTGAGCGTAACCGCATTCGGCATCCGGGTTATCTCCACCACAGCAAAAGCTGTCAATTGGCGGCGCCGTCAATCGGGCGGGCGCCGGGCGGATATGATACCCTGCTGCCAGTTAAGCTCAACGCCAAAAACGGCCTTTGGCGGAGGCGAATGTGTACGGCACCATCAAGAAAGTGATCAAAGACAAGGGCTTCGGCTTTATCACTCCGGACGACGGCGGCGAAGAGGTCTTCTTTCATCGCTCGCGGCTCGCGCCGAAGGTCTATTTCGAGGATCTGCGCGACGGCGCCGAAGTCCAGTTTGAGGTGCGCCCGGGCGAGAAGGGACGCCAGGCGTTCAACGTCCGCCTGCGTTGAATCGCCGCCTGCTCCGCCGCGCTATCAGCCGCTAAAAGTGGCGCGCGCTCGCGGCTTCAGCCAAATTCTCCGGCTTGGGCAGCGCTCAAACCGTCGGCGCCGATGCTATAATTCAAAAATCTGTGGCTGCCCACGAGCATCATCATCGGTATCACAAGTCCCATCTTGAGGTCGGGATAATCACGCTCAGCGACAGCCGCACGGTGGAAACCGATGAGAGCGGCAAGCTCATCCGGGAGCTGGTCGAGCGCGCGGGCCATCGGGTAGTGCATTACGAAATCGTGCCGGACACGCCGGAGCTGATCGAGCGGGCGGTGACGGGCAACCTGGCGCGGGTCGACGCGCTGATCCTTAATGGCGGCACGGGAATCGCGGCGCGCGATTCGACGATCGAGGTCGTGCGCCGTATGATGGACAAAGAACTGGACGGTTTTGGCGAACTGTTTCGGATGCTTTCCTATGCTGAAATCGGGCCGGCGGCGTTTCTGAGCCGTGCGCTCGCCGGTGTCATTCAGGGTAAGATCGTGGCAGCCTTGCCGGGATCGCCGGCGGCCTGCCGGCTCGGGTTGGAGAAGCTGCTGTTGCCCGAACTCGGCCACATGGCGCATCTTTTGGGCCTATGAATCGCGTGATCATAAAGCTCTTTGCCACTTTGCGCGAGCGCGCCCGCACCGATGAGCTCGCTCGGGAGTTTCCCGAGGGCATCACGGTGGGTGAAATCTGGCGGGGGCTGGTGGCTGAGTTCCCGGCGCTCGGCGGACATCACGACAGCGTGGCATTTGCGGTTAATCACGAATACGTCGACGACGGCTACCAGCCGCACGCCGGTGATGAAGTGGCGTTCATTCCACCCGTGAGCGGCGGCAGCGAGCCGCCCTGGGTCGGCGTTGTGAAGATCATTCGGGGCAGAATTGATCTCGAGGAGCTGCAACAGGCGGTTGCCGATCCGGCCTCTGGAGCGACTGCGACCTTCGCCGGTACCACGCGCAATGAGAATGCCGGCCGGCGCGTGACGCGACTTGAGTACGAGGCCTATGAGCCGATGGCGCTCAATGAGATGCGCAAGATCGCGCGAGCGGCAGGCGAGCGGTTTGGAATCAAGCGCATCGCGATCACCCATCGGATCGGGCGGGTCGATATCGGCGAGACCTCGGTCGCGATCGCGGTCTCCGCGGCCCATCGCGCGGAGGCGTTCGACGCCTGCCGTTTTGCCATCGATCGCATCAAGGAGATCGTTCCGATCTGGAAAAAGGAGTATTTCGAAGGCGGCGAGCTATGGGTAGGATGCCAGACGTCGCATCCCCCGAATCGGCACGCGCACACCGATTAGGCCGCGTTGACGGCCTCGCAGCTATCGGATAATCAACCCAACGATGTCCACCGCTCCTGAACATTGTGTCGAACGTATAATTCTAGCCGAGCCCCGGGGCTTTTGTGCCGGAGTGGACCGCGCCGTCGAGGCCGTGCGCGAAGCGCTGCGCAGCTTCGGCCGCCCGCTCTTCGTGCGCCATCAGATCGTGCATAACCGCTTCGTGCTCGAACGGCTGGAAACCGAAGGCGCGATCTTCGTCGAGAATCTCGATGAAGTGCCCGAGGGCCAGCGTGTGATCTTCAGCGCGCACGGCGTTGCGCCCAGCGAATGGGATCGCGCCCGGCGGCGCGATCTGCGGGTGATCGACGCGACCTGCCCGCTGGTCACCAAGGTGCATCTCGAAGTCCGGCGTTACGCCGACGAGGGATTGACCGTCATCCTGGTCGGCCACGCGGGTCATGAGGAGGTCAAGGGCACGCTCGGCGTGGCGCCCGGGCAGGTTCTGCTGGTCGCCAGTATCGAGGAGGCCGAGCGCGTCGAGGTGCCGGACTGCGAGCGCATCGCGGCGGTGACTCAGACCACGCTCAGCGTCGACGATACCCGGGAAATCATGGAGACCCTCAAGCGCCGCTTTCCTGCCCTGCGCACGCCCAAGACCGACGACATCTGCTATGCGACCCAGAACCGGCAGAATGCGGTCAAAGAACTGGTCAACGTGAGCGACGCAATCCTCGTGGTCGGCTCCAAGCAGAGCTCCAACGCCAACCGGCTGGTCGAGGTGGCGCGTACTCGCGGCGGCCGTGCCTACCTGGTCGATTCGATCGCCGACGTCGAACCGGAGATGATCGCCGGGGTGCGCGCGCTCGGCGTCACCGCCAGTGCTTCATCGCCGGAATGGCTGGTCGAGGAGATTATCGGGGCTTTCGCGCGCGACGGCGCCGTCGTCGAGCTTTTGAGTGTGGCGAAGGAACGCGTCCATTTTCCACTGCCTGCGCCTGCCAACTAGCCCCTCGGACGGCCGAGGCTGAAAGCCGTCGAAGCGGGTGGTCGATCAAACAGCGGCGAGCCCGACGGGGCGTCAGCACGACTATATCGCAGTCGAAGGGCCGATTGGCGTCGGCAAGACCTCGCTCGCCCGGATGCTCTCGGAAAAGCTCGATGCCCGGCTGGTACTCGATGAATCCGGGACCAACCCATTCGTGGCGCGCTTTTACGAGGATCCGGACAAATACGCCTTCCCCGCCCAGCTTTACTTCATGCTGATCCGCTATCGGCAGCAGCGCGAACTGGTTCAGCAGGAGCTTTTCAAGCAGTCGACAGTCTCCGACTACCTGTTCAGCAAAGATCGGATCTTCGCCAACCTGAACCTCTCGCCCGACGAGCTGGTGCTCTACGATCAAGTCCATCGGCTGCTGGATTCCCAGATGGCGAAGCCGGACCTGGTGGTTTACATGTGGGCGCGGGCCGAAGTGCTGGTGGAGCGGCTGCGCAAACGCAATCGCGACTTCGAGCGCGATATCAGTATCGATTACCTGGAACGCGTCTCCAACGCCTATCGCGATTTCTTTTTTTATTACGACGAGACGCCGCTGCTGGTCGTCGATACTTCCGGGATGGATTTCGTCGAGCATCCGGAAGATCTCGAAGAGTTGATGCGCGAGATCGATCGCACCCATGCCGGCGTTCAGCATTACGTGCCACGGCTGCGCCCGCGACGGTGAAAAGGCCGTCATACCGCCGAGATGGCTGCGGCTGAGACATCGGAACAGTTCATCGCGCGTCACGGCGCGGCGATCACGCAGATCTACAGCCGCAGCGGTGCCGCCGCCTATCGGGTTGATCCGGAGGCGCTGGCCGAAGCGCTCTATCGCGGGGCATGCTCTCTGCCCGAGATCGGAATCCATGCGGCCGGCCGCTATCTCGCGAGCGTACACGCCGAAGATCTGGCGCTGGCGTGCGCGCTGATGCTCGGCGATACGGCGGCATGGGAAGAGTTCATGACGCGCTATCGGCCGGCCCTGTACGCCGCCGCGCGCGCCATCGCGCGCGATGAGGCTCGCGCTCGCGAACTCGCCGATTCGCTATGGGCCGAGTTATATGGCGTGCGGGCCGACGCGGATGCTCGCCGGCCGATCCTCGCCTACTTTCACGGCCGCAGCTCGCTCAAGACCTGGCTCCATGCCGTGCTGGCGCGACGAAATGTCGATATGCTCAGGGCGCAGCGACGCGACGAACCATTGGATAATACCAATCCGCGCCACCTAGCGATCGAACCCGATCTCCCGAATCCGGACGAAGCCCGTTATCTAGCGTTGATCGGCGCAGCCTTGGATGACGCGCTCGATGCGCTCAAGGCCCGCGACAGGCTCCGGCTTGCCTATCATTATGCCGATGGCCTGACGCTCAAGGAGATCGGCGCGCTCATGGATGAGCGCGAATGGACGGTCTCGCGCCGCCTCAAGCGGACCCGCGAGTCGATGCGCAAAAAAATCGAGCGCGCGCTGCGTGCGGCCGGTCTTGGTTCCGAGCAAATCCGCCAGTGCTACGATTATGCATTAGAGGGATGGTCGTTCCGTCTCAAGCGCGGCGCATCCAGCGCGCCGCCAGCGGTGGAGACAGCGATGCAACAACAGCCCGGCAGTTCGTTCAAAGGATAAGGGAGCAGGACTTGGCGCGCATTGACGGCATCGGCGACCGCTTCGAAACGCTGCTCGCGGAGCGTCTCCGCGAGCGCGATCGCGCCGGGCGCGGCCAATGCCCCGAGGTGACGCTGATCGCAGCCTATTGCGATCGTTCACTGGCGGGCGGCGAGCGCGACGCCGTCGAGCGTCATCTTGCCGGATGCGCTTTGTGCCGGGCCGAGCTGTCGTCGATCACAACGGCCGCGCATGAAACTCAGGCCGCTCGCGCCGGCGAGCCGCAGCTGAGACGATGGTGGTCGAGCGCGTCGGTGGGATTGGCGGTGGCGGGCAGTATCGCCGCGGTTGTCGCGATCGGGCTCGGGCGGGACTATTACGATCAGGAAGCGCGGGCGCCCGCGCAACTCGCGATGCGCACGGCTGACCGCGGCGCCGGTGCGATCTCAGGTCAAACCAGGGAGCTCGCAGCCAGGCGAATCGCGCCACGGGCCCAAATGGAAGCGAACGCGTCTGTCGCGGCAATTCCCGCCGCTCCGCCTCCCGCACCCGTGCCATTTGCGGAGGCGCCGCAAGGATTGCTGCCGAGGGCGACCGGAAGCTCGGCAGTCAGGCCGAAGGCTCCAATGATGATGGCTGGGATGGGTGTTAATGCCGGTAATATTGTTGCCGGCAATGCGGTTGGCGGAGCGTCAGCGCCATCTTCTGGGCAGCAAAGCCGCACGTTCGCGCGGCCCGGATGGGCTTACGGGTCGGCCAACTCGCCCGATGGCGCCGTCACCTGGAAGTTTGGACGCCACGGTACGATCGAGCGTTTCGTCACCAACGCGACGACGGCCACGCACGTGCCGGGAGTCACCAGCGACTTGCTGGCCGGCTCCGCGCCGTCATCTTCAGTATGTTGGATCGTCGGGCGCGGCGGTACGATTCTCCGCACGACCGACGGCATCCACTGGCAAAAAATCGGCACGCCGACGTCGAGCGATCTGGTCTCGGTGACGGCCCAGGGCGCCGATTCCGCCATCGTTATTGACCTTAATTCCCATCGCTATGCCACCAGCGACGGTGGCCAGACCTGGCAGCCGCAATAGCCGTCCGCACCCGCTTAGTTCGCCGCATAAAAAAATCTGCAAGAGAGAGCGCCCGTCTCGTTCAAAGAAACGAGGCCACGGGTGACGATGACTTCAGATGTCGCGAAATCGACAATCACTGAGCTACTGGGATGGCCGCTTCGGGCGCGCGATCCAAGACTCGCGCAAGTGGCCGTACTCGGAACGATTCTCGTGCTGGGGGCCGCGCTTTACGATTTCGCACTCGATCCACGCCAGATTCTGCTGACCTTCGCATCCGCATGGTGCGCTCAGGCCGCCGTTGACCATTTCGCCGGCCGCGGCCGTGTGAACTACAAAAGTGCGCTTATCACCGCGCTTGGCATCGCGCTGCTGCTCCGCGCCGATACGCTCTGGGCCCATCCGCTGGCAGCCGCGGTCGCGATCGCCTCGAAGTCGATGTTCCGGATACGCGGTAAACATCTGTTCAATCCTTCGTGTTTCGGCGTGATCTTGGCGCTGATTGCGCTGCCTGGCGTGTGGGTCTCGCCGGGGCAATGGGGCAACGGGCCGATCCTGGCCGGGTGGATCGCGGTGGCGGGCACGATGGTCGTGTCGCGCGCCGCGCGCGGCGATACCAGCACGAGTTTCGTCCTGTTCTATGGCGGAGCGATGTGCGCGCGAGTCATCTGGCTCGGTCAGCGCCTCGCCGTTCTGATGCATCACCTGGGCAGCGGGTCGCTGCTGCTGTTCGCTTTTTTCATGATTTCCGATCCGCGCACCGCGCCCGACGAGTGGCGCGGCCGGCTCGCGCATTGCGCGACCGTCGCCGGGCTGGCGTTCGTGCTCGGCTTCCATTTCTACGTGACCAACCCGCTCGTATGGGCGCTGTTTCTGGCGGCTCCGGCGGTGCCGTTGTGGGACGCGATTTTCAGGGCGTCGAGATTCGAGTGGGAATCGAAAGGAGAAAGCGATGATCTCAGAGTTGAAACGTATCCTGATAGCCGCGCTGGCGACGATCCTGCTAAGCGCAATCGGATCGCCGGCTCCGGCCCGCGCGTTCTGCGGATTTTACGTGGGCAAGGCGGAGAGCGCGTTGCACAACCGGACGTCGAAAGTGGTGCTTGTCCATCATGACGACAAGACCGTTATCAGCATCATGAGCGATTACCAGGGCGACCTCTCGCAGTTCGCGATGGTGGTGCCGGTGCCGGAGGTTCTGCAACGCGGACAGATCCATATCGGCGATCCCGAAGTGGTGAAGCATCTCGAGGACTACAGCGCGCCGCGCCTGGTCGAGTACGACGACCCGAACCCATGCCAGAGGTTCTATCCGCGCCTCTTGGCGGCCCCGACGGGCGGCATGGCGATGGCGCAAAACGCCGCTAAATCTGCCGAGTCGGCCCGGGCGCTGGGGGTGAAAATCGAAGCCCAGTACACGGTCGGCGAGTACGATATCGTGATCCTCTCGGCAGTGCAGTCGGACGGGCTCGAAACCTGGCTGAGCGAGAATGGCTACCGGATTCCGGCCGGCGCCGGCGCTGCGCTCGCGCCGTATATCCGGGACGGCATGAAATTCTTCGTCGCCAAGGTCGACCTCAAAGAGCAGGCCAAGACCGGGCTCGATTATCTGCGTCCGATCCAGTTCGCGTTTGACTCGAGGAAATTCATGCTGCCGATCAGGCTCGGGATGGTAAATGCGTCGGGACCGCAGGACCTTGTAATCTACGTGTTGACCGAAAGCGGCCGTGTCGAGACCACCAATTACCGGACCATCGAGATGCCGACCGGTATCGATGTGCCGCAGTTCGTGCGCGACGATTTTTCCAAAACCTATGCAGCGATTTTCGATCACCAGGTGCAGCTCAACGATGCGCGCGGAGTTTTCACCGAGTACGTCTGGAACATGAACTGGTGCGATCCTTGCGCCGCGCCGCCACTCAGCAACGACGAATTGAGAGAGCTCGGCGTGTTCTGGCTCGATCATCAAAATCCGGTTGGCGGTGTGCCCCGTCCGATATACCGGCCGCAGATGTTTATCGCCGCGCCCTCCGAGGTCGTGCTCACGCGGCTGCATGTCCGTTACTCGGCCGCGACCTTTCCCGAGGATCTTTCCTTTCAGGAGACCGGCGATACCAACAACTTCCAGGTTCGCTACGTGCTGCATCGCCCGTGGCAAGGGTCGGCGCAACTCTGTCCCGCCGCAGCGACCTATTTTCACGAACTCGATGATCGCCGCGCGACCGAGGCGCGCAACCTGGCGGATCTCACCGGTTGGGATCTGTCGGAGATAAACCGGCGCGCGGGTGTGAGTTCATCCAACCCGCCGTCAGCCTGGTGGCAGAATCTCTGGCATTGATGATGATATCTGCGCTACAAATGAAGGTGGGTGCGCGCCTTAGGTATTTTGCGGCAGCAATGCGCGAGGGGGTGGACGCGGCGGTCGTGGCTTTTGACGGTCATGATGGGCCCGCTATTCATTTTCGGCTGCGCAACGCGCCCGGCTCCCCAGATATCTGCGAGTAACTCCTGTGTCGCCAATCTCGGCCAGCTCGGCGCCAGCTCGTTTCCGGTAACGGTGAGCGATCGCAACTCACTGTTGAGCGTCGCGCAAACGCTTGATTCCACAGCCTCGCAGGTGAACGGCGAAGCTCAGCCGTTCGCCTTCGAGGTTCGGTTTGCGCAGCCGTTGATGCCGCGCAGCGAAAATCCGCAGGACTTCGTGATGAAGGGGTTGTTCGCACGGTCCTGTGATGCGAGCGATTATCTGGCGTTGGGATGGGGTTACTCCGGGCAGGAGAACGATCGCGCTTACGCGGCGATTATCCCGCTCGATCAGCCGCCGGATTGCGCCGGCAAGCCTGCCGTGTTCCCTGCGATCGATGTGATCGATCCCCCATCTATCGCGGAATCCGCCGCCGACCATCCTGAGGTTCAGGGCTGGACGGTCGATTTTCCGCAGATCGATGAGGCGCTCAAAAAAAATGGGACACTGTTTGCCCACGGTCTCGAAGCGCTCGACGTAACCACGGCGCGCAGGCTCAGACTCGACGATACCCGCCCGGTAGGTTGCTTGCACACGGCTTACAGCCGAAGCGGACACCATCGGCGGCCTGAAGGTATCCGGCTTGAAGGTGTGAATGACACGCGCGCGGTGGTCGAGCTGATCGAAGCCGGACGTCCCGACCATAAGGCGAACCTCGCAGGCTACTGCACGGCCGGCCACTACCTGATCCTCGATGCTGCGACGAGCGAGCCGCTAGAACATGGCAGTTATCAGCGCTGCGAATTTTTCGCTTCGGGCAGAATCTAGCTGCCGTGCGCGGCGAACTCCCGCTCGATCTGAGCGGCGAGCGCAAAATCCTTCTCCGTCACACCACCCTCGCTATGCGTCGAGCATGAGAAGGTTACGCGCGAATAGTTGATGAGCATGTCCGGATGATGGTCCGCGGCCTCAGCCAAGGGCGCTATCCGGTTGATGAATCCGATTGCGGCCATGAAATTCTTGAAGCGGAACTGCTTGCTGATCGCGTTGTTGCCGTAGGTCCAGCCGGGCAACGTTTTGAGCCGCGCCGAAGTTTCCGCTTCGCTAAGCTGTGGCATCGCAGCCCTCCTGCTTCTGATCGCGTGTTTCTACTCTATAGTAAGTCGCAGGCCGCCTGTCTGAAAACCCTCCGATTACTCGTTGCGGCCGCTCTATGCTATGTCAGAAGGCCAGAGGCAGCGGCGATGGCGAACAAGGTAGTCACCGATGAGGTCAGGGCTCAGATCGGAACCCAAGGCGAGCCGCGCACCTATGAAGTCGAGCGTGGGGCGATTCGGCGCTTCGCCGAGGCGATCGGCGATCCGAATCCGCTTTTCAATGACGAGGCGGCGGCGCGCGAAACCCGCTTCGGCGGAATGATCGCTCCCCCGACCTTCTGCCGGTCGCTGGGCAGCGCGATACCGCAGGTGAAGCTCGACTTGCCGGGCTTCCGCGCGCTCGACGGCGGCTCGGATTGGGAATACCGCGCGCCGATCCGGCCCGGCGATCGAATAACCGTGCAATCCCGGATCGCTGACATCCGCGAGACTTCGGGACGGCTCGGCCCAATGGTCTTCCTGGTAGTCGAGACCAGCTATACCAACCAGTTCGAACGGCTCTGTGTGCGGCAGCGTTCGACGGTAATCCGATACTAAAAAGAACGGCGATGGCAGGGCAGGTATACTTCGAAGACCTCGAGACCGGCTACGAACTCCCGGCTCTCGAGAAGGACCCGACGACCCAGCAACTCGTGAAATATGCCGGCGCGTCCGGCGATTTCTACCAGATTCACTATGACAAGGATTTCGCGCTGGCCAACAACCTGCCGGGCGTAATCCTCCATGGCGCGCTGAAGAATGCTTTCCTGGGCCAGCTAATGACCGATTTCGCCGGCCAGGAAGGATCGCTCCGCAAGCTCTCCGTCCAGTACCGCGGGATGGATGTACCGGGCGTCAAGCTTTACGCGCGCGGCAAGGTGGTCAGGAAATACGTCGAAGGCGGCGAGCATCTGGTGGATTGCGAAATCTGGATCGAGAATGCCAAGGGCGAGAAGACCACGCCCGGCTCAGCCACGGTGGTGCTGCCCTCGCGCGCCGCGCGTTGAGGCTCTTCCGATGCCCGTGCGTCGGCGATTTGCGCCGGCTTCCTTGGAGTCGCTGGATATTCGCCTTGGACGGGCCGAACTTCATTACACAAAAATCCTGACGCGCCTGCTCGCGGCGCATGCGCTGGCCGAGAAACTGACCGCGGCCGGCTACGAACGGATGCTGGCGACGGTCGACGATCCGGAACTGCGCCCCGCGATCGAGAAAAACCTTGCTGAAGAACGCCGCCACGCGCGCCTCATCTACCGCGCGCTGGCAGAAATCGGCGTTAGCGAGACCCAAGCCGATTGGCGGATGCTTACGATCGCGAACGGTCCGTCGTTTGCCGCGCCACGATGGTTCGCCCAGCAGGCTCACGGCGTGCTCGACCTGGTGATGGGCAGTATCAGCCTCGATGCGACCGGGATGCTGATGATAGGGGTCAACTACCGCGAGTCCAGCTACGGTCCGCACGCGCGCGCCGCGGCGGTGATTCTCGAGGATGAGGCGGAGCATGAGAACTTCGGCTTCGACGAACTTGGCCGCGCCCTCGAGCGCTTCGGCGGCGAGCGCATCGCCGAAGCACTGCGGCAATGGCTACCGCGCGCGGTTAATTTCTTCGGGCCGCCGGGCAGCGGCTTCACCTTCGACTGCCTGACCTATGGTTTGAAGACCCGCGACAACCAGGATCTGGCGGAGCTTTTCCTGGCTCTTCTCGAACGGCGGCTCAAGCAGTTGGGTTTGAAACTACCGCCCCTGACCAATCGCTATCCATTTCAAATCGCCTGAGCCGGTTGATCGAGCTGCTTGACGGCGATGCTATAAGCATCTATGCATACCTTTCGCATGTTACATAGATAATCCAACTATTATCGCTGCCATATGCGTGCAGTCCGACCCTTTGCGGCCCGATCGTTGCCGATCTAGACTGCAAGCCTGTTTTTCGGGATCGGGACGGCGTGGCCGTATGAATTTAGATGCGGCGGGTCTCGTCATTATCTATCGATGCGTAGACATCTACCGGCCGGAATTGGCGCCGGGGAGGAAATTGGGTGAGCAAGCGAACCAGGAACTTCATCATTGCTGGCGTGGCCGCCGGCGTCCTGCTGCTGGTTGCAGCAGTTGTGATAGGCCGGGTGACCGTCGAAACGGGGATGCCCGCAGTCAGCAAACTGGTCGCCGAGAACAAGCTGCCCGCCGCGGTCCGCGCCCTCCAAGCCACCTACCGTTTTGACAATCCGCAAGGGCTTGCCGCCCTTCATCAGTTCTCCCTGTTGGTGCTGAGGCAGGCACTCAATCAGGACGACCCGTTCGAGCGCTGTTACGTGGCGACCGCGCTTGCCGGCTATAACGACTGGAGCGGACGCGCCGCGATCGACAAGGCCCTCAACTCGTCCAACTTCCTGGTTCAGAAAGCCGCGGTCGAGGGGCTGGCTGCCGCCGGCAGTCCCGAAGCTATCGATATTCTGGCCCGCTTCTATCGTGGCAGCGGAGCCGACGGCCGCCTGATGGCGGTACAAGGGCTGTCCGAGGTCACGACTCCGACCGTGATGCCGATCCTGATGGAAACGGCGAACAACAAGGATACCAACGTCACGGTATGGAGCGTCAACGGCCTGGGCCATCTCGGCGACCGCAAGGCGCTGCCGTATCTGCATGCGATGCTCGATAAGGCGACCGATCCGATGCTGCGCCTCGAGATCGCCCACGCGATGATCCTGCTCGGCGACCATTCCCCCGATTTGGTCGCGGTTATCACCAAGGGCCTCGACACCAACAACGTGCAGCAGGGCGCCGAGGCGGCGCTCGACCTCGGCGACGCGCAGGACAAGTCGGTGGTCCCTACGCTCAAACAGACCGCCGCCAGCGACAAGGTGAATCCGCGCGTGCGATTAGCCGCGGCCGTCGCGCTCACTCGTTACGGTAATACCGACGGGCTGCCGCTGCTGAAAACCGCGCTGGTCGATGAAAGCTATGGCCGTTACCTGCCCCCGCTGCTCGAGCATCTCGATTTCACCATCGGCCGACCGGTTCTGATGGGCGCGCTTAACTCGAGCGACCAGGTGACACGGCTGGCGGCAATCGAGGCGATCGGCCGCGACGGCGGTGACCCGGAAATCGTGATTCTCAAGCAAACCAGCGATAAGAGCCAGGATCCGATGGAGACGGCACAGGTCGCCTGGTCGCTCGGCCATATCGGCCGTCCGGCCTGCATCCCGGTGCTGCTCGAGATGGTCCAGAATCCGGATCCTCAGGTGCGCGATACCGCCGCCGACTCGCTGGGCCATACCGTGGACCACATAACCGGTCATCCCGACAAATCGCGCTAAACGGCTAATCGGCTGAGCGCGGCCATTTTTTCTCCATCCCGAAGAAGCGTGCGCAGGCGGGACCGCGCGAGATCCTTTCACTTCGTTACAGATAGCGAAACGTCGCGGACCTTCGTCGTTCCGAGCGCAGCGAAGAATCCCGGTCTTTTTCCGATACGTGAGCATCGCCAACACTGAGCCGCGAATCTAAGCCCAGCGATGGGTCCTTTTTCTGCAAAATCCACCTGATCGTCGTTCGGCTTTCCCGCGATGAGCGGGTTTTCATACAATCAATCATTGACGGTTGATCGAACGATGAATCAAAAGCTGACTCCCACGGATTCCCGTTCCGGCGCCCAAGCGGGCACCAGCCCCGCGCGACGGATCGTCTCGCTGCTGCCAAGCGCGACCGAGATTGTCTGCGCGCTCGGACTCGAGCACGAGCTGGTCGGTCGCTCGCACGAATGCGACTACCCGCCGACGGTCGAGCGGCTGCCGGTGCTGACCGCACCGCGCTTCGATCCGTCGGGCTCAAGCCGCGAAGTTGATCGGCGCGTGCGCGCGATCGTAAGCGAAGCGCTCTCGGTCTACCGGGTCGACGCCGAGCGGCTGCGCTCGCTCAGTCCCGGCTATATCGTCACGCAATCGCAATGCGAGGTCTGTGCGGTGAGTGAAAGCGACGTGGAACGCGCGGTCGCGGATTGGACCGGGACGCATCCGCAAGTGGTGTCGCTCAGGACCGCCGATCTCGACGGAGTCTGGAGCGATATCGAGCGGGTCGGCGCGGCACTGGGCGTCGCCGACCGCGGCCTCGAGACGGCGGCCGCGCTCCGGCAGCGCGCGAGCACGATTCGCGAGCGAGCGGCCGATGCCGGCTACCGGCCTGGCATGGCCTGTATCGAATGGATCGAGCCGCTGATGGCGGCGGGAAACTGGATGCCCGAGATGGTCGAGATCGCGGGCGGGCGCGACCTGTTCGGAAAGCGCGGCGGGCACTCGCCAGTGATCAGCTTCGATGATCTCTGTGCGGTGAACCCTGAAATTATCCTGATCGCGCCGTGCGGCTTCCCGATCGAGCGCTCGCTGGCCGAGCTTCCCACTCTGATGAAAGACCCGCGCTGGAGCGAGCTCGAGGCGGTGACGAGCGGGCGGGTCCTGTTAGCCGACGGGAATCAGTATTTCAACCGTCCGGGGCCGCGAATCGCGGAATCGATCGAAATCCTGGCGGAGATCATCCATCCGACGATTTTTCACTTCGGCCACGAGGGCTCGGGCTGGCAGCGATTGTGATGTTAGTTCAGGAAGAATTCCGCCGGCGTGTGTTCGGAGACGGCAGAACTAGTTGCTCCTGCTCGAGTTTATTCGCTGCGCAGACCGCGCTCGAAATGACAGCTCAAAGCTAGAGGTACGTTGCCAGGTAGCTCAGCCCGGTTCGCGGCGGAGTGAGCGCGATTTTGAACTGCTCAAGCAGGGCGGTGTTGTCGCATACGTAATCGGTCATCAGGAAGGCGGCCGCATCGCGCGAGAAGATTTGGGCCGGAATGGTTTCGGCAACCGCGCCGGCCACCGTCATTAACGCGCTCGGCACGTGGACGATAAGTCGCCGGCGCTCCATAATTTCCATCAGCAGCTTCACCAACTCGTCAAAACTCAAGGTCACCGGCCCGGCGATTTCGAAAACCCCGTTGCGCCCGCTGCCTTCCAAAGCCATCGCGACGCACTCGGCGAGGTCGTCGACCAACAGCGGCTGGACGTGCTGGCTTCCATCCCCGGGGATTATGAAGACCGGCGAGAAGCGTACGATCTTCGCGAACATCGCGAGTACCCGATCGCCCGGCCCGTAAACCAGCGCTGGGCGGAAGATCGTGAACCGGATGCCTGAGTTGCGGACCGCAGTTTCGGCACGGCCTTTGGCGCGGAAGGCCGGATGGGTGCTGGTGGGATTGGCCGAAGCGCCGCTGATGTAGATGAATTGGGAGATCGAGCGATGGTCGGCCATGTCGAGCAGCGCCCGCGTGCCGCCGTAGTCGACTTGTTCGAAGGTCAGCCCCCGGCGCGGATTCTCGACCGGGTAGCCGTCGAACTGGGTGGCGTTAATGATCGCACCGACCCCCGCCAGCGGCACTCTCAGCGAGCGCGGGTCGTTCAGGTCGACGCGAAAGAAATCGACACCGGACGAGCCGAATCGTCGCTGGGCGCGGCCCGGATTACGGGTCAGGATGCGGACCATGAAGCCCGCACCCAGGAGCCGCCGCACGATCACGCTGCCGATAAAGCCTGATCCCCCGGCGACCGCGACGATCATTTGACGCGATGGCATACCAATCAGAGCCCTCTTTGCGCTGCCGTTCTGGTCTTAGCCCGATCGCCCATCAGCGGCAAGTACATTCAGGCGGGAAAGTATTCCAGCTGGCTGAATTGCGGTCCGGACGAATCAAGCGAGTCGCCAGTCCGGATCGAATGGCTCGCGGGGTACGAAGCGGCCGCGGCCTGGCGCAGCGCGAGGCTCGCGGCGCTCGACGATCACCTCGCCGCGCGAAATCGTGGTGCGCGGCCATCCTTTGACCGCGACCCCTTCGAACGGATCGTAATCCGATCTGGAATGCATATCGGGCTGATGGACCACGACGGTCTGATGCGGATCGAAGATGACCAGGTCGGCATCGGCACCGCGTTCGATCACGCCCTTGCGCGGGTAGAGGCCGAAAATTTTGGCCGGATTGGTGGCCACCAGCTCGACCATCCGTACGAGCGAAATCCGGCCGCTGACCACTCCCTCCGAGTAAAGCATCGGCACCAGCGTCTCAAGGTTCGACATGCCGGGAATCAGGCCGGTAAAGGATACCGACGCGTGCTTATCCTTGAGCTTCCAACTGCAATGATCGGTCGCGACCACGTCGATCGTGCCGTCGGCGAGTCCCTTCCAAAGCGCGTCGCGATCGGCAGCGGCGCGCAGCGGAGGATGACCGATGAAGCGCACGCCGTCGGGCTGCCGCAACCGTTCCTCGGTCAGGTAGAGATAGATGGGCCGGGTTTCGGCGAGCACCGTGCGGCCCGCCTCGCGCGCGCGGCGAATTTCATCGAGCGCAGCGCCGCTCGACAGATGCACGAAGTAAGTCGCCGCGCCGGTCAGCTCCGCCATCCCGAGCGCCCGCGCAACTGCGGCCGATTCGGAAATCGCGGGGCGGCTCTCAGGAAAATATTCGGCCGCGGTCTTGCCCTGATCGATCAGGCGCTGGGTGCAGTAGTGGATGAGGTTCTCGTCTTCGGCGTGAATCGTCAGCAGACCGCCGCTCTGGGCGGCCGCAGCGAAGACCTTCAGGAAATCGCGCACGCGCTCTTCGAACCGACGCATCATGAAGATTTTAAAGCTGGGGCAGCCACGCGCTACGGCGCGGGCCACGTCGGCGATCGCGGACTCAGACGGATCGAGCACCGCGATATGGAAGCCGTAGTCGATTACCGCTCGGCCGTGGGCCTTCTCGTTCCAGGTCCGAATCGCTTCCGTTAGCGGTCCGCCCGGACGCTGGAAAGCGTAGTCGATAATCGTAGTGACGCCGCCGGCCGCAGCCGCGACCGTGCCGCTATGGAAATCGTCGGCGCTGCGCGCGCCATGCATCCGCGCGTCGAGATGGGTATGCACGTCGACCGCGCCCGGCAGCACCAGCATCCCGCTGGCGTCGATCGTACGGCTGGCGGGCTCGAGCCTGCCGGGTGCGGCAATCGTGACGATCCTGCCGCCGCTGATTCCGATGTCGGCCAATGCGACCTGGCCTGTGGTTACGGCATTGCCACCCACGATTGCGAGGTCGAGCATCGGGAAGCTCCTACGGTATGAATGTTTTTGCGCGGCCGCGGCGAACTCGACGCAGACGGGCCGGTGGTTCGGCCGTCTCGGTCATCGGAGCGAGCTGGAAGCGTGAGACCTCTGGATGACAGTTGATACGCACGCGCAGCCAATAGGTGCCGAGGCCGCGATTGGTATAGATGTAAAAATCACCGTAGCGATTAAGCCCGGCGTAGAATTTGCGCCCGATTCTCAGGATCGATTTGATCGGCGAGCCGTAAAGCGGAATTCGCACAACGCCGCCGTGGGTATGCCCCGACAGCATCACGCCCGGCCGCAACTGGCGGGTGTACAACGCGGTGTCGGGATTATGCGCCAGCACCAGCGTGCAATCATCCGGTTTGACGCGGCTGAACGAACGTTGCGGGTCGGCCTGGCGCGCCCACAGGTCGTCGATACCGACGATCGTGAGGCGCGCGCCGTGCAGTTCGATCGCGCGGCTCTCGTTCGAAAGCGTCGTCACTCCGGCGGCGCGCAGCGCCTGGTCGATATGATCGAACGACGCCCAATGGTCGTGATTACCGGCGATCGCATATACGCCCACGTTCGGATTGAGCTCGGCGAGAGCGCGCCGAAACGGGACCAGGTAATGTTGGCGGGTCTCCGGCGTCGAGAAGTAATCACCGGTTAGAAAAACCAGGTCCGGCCGCTGGCGATTGATTACCTTGACGGCCGCCTCCAGCCGTTCCAGATCTTCATCGCGGTCGACGTGCAGGTCGCTGATCTGACAGGCCACCACGCCCCTGAGCGCCGGCGGCAGCCCGCGCACCGGCAGCGCGATGTTTTCTACCTGGATCGCATCGATCGTGCGCCGCCATATCTGATGGATCGGACGCAACGGCAGCGGCGGCTTGCGCTTGGTGCGCGTGGCGCGTTTCGGCGGATGGCGCCGCGGATGCGCCGCAGTTTTCAGCAGGTCAGGAACACTCATCGGAGATTCAATTTTAGAATACTTCGAGTAGCTGAAGGAAGCGCTCCAGTTCGATCAGTCGGCCGCCGCGATCGAGCTCGTCGTGGTCGTGCTCCCAGGCCTCGGCCTGCGGAATATAGACCGCACCGAGGCCGGCGCGCAGAGCGGGATTGATATCGGAGCGCGGACTGTTGCCGATCATGTAACTCGCCTGCGGGTCGAGTGCGGCAGATTCGACCAGCCGCCGGTAAGCGTCGACGTCCTTCTCGGCCGGCACCTCGACATGGCTGAACAGCGCCAC
>DATJRJ010000030.1:0-14298 GCA_035504735.1 Binataceae bacterium (SeqCode) | reverse complement strand
GGGGACCTGGATCACACGCATCTTCGCCATAATCACTCCATGGTGAGCTTCAATCGCGCCACCGAATTCACGGTGCCGTTACGGTTGCATGAAATCGCTATTAAAAACCGGCAGATTCCGATCGTGCCTGCCGCTTATTCTTTAGCTAGTACCAGGTTCGATTGCGAACGAATCCGCGCCGGCGGCGCCATCTATTCTCGAGTGATAAGTCTCGCGGAAATTCAATTTCCGGTGTAGCTTCGATTGAGAGCCGAATTTCGCAATCGCGTCTGCATCGGCGGGAGGAGCCTTCGTGAAAGCGATCGTGTTCGAAAAGACTGGCGACGCCAGCGTCTTGCATCCAGCGGAAATCCCTACCCCCACACCGAATTCGGGTATGGTGCTGATGCGAGTGCATGCGGCAGGTATCAACTTCGCCGATACTCTCTTTATCCGCGGCGAATACATGGTAAAGCCCAGCTTGCCCGATATCCCCGGTCTCGAAGCCGCCGGAGTTATCGAACAGGTAGGGGCCGATGTCAAAAACCTCAAACCCGGGATGCGCGTGGCGGCATTCGCCCGCAAGAGCTACGCCGACTACTGCCTGGTGCCGGCCGCCGGGGTGATTCCGCTCCCCGATTTCGTGAGCTTCGAGCAGGGCGCGGCGTTTCCGATTCAGGTTCTCACCGCCTGGCATCTGCTGCATACGGCGTACAAAACCGAAGCGGGCAATGTAGTAGTAATCCATTCGGCGGCAGGCGGTGTCGGCGTCGTCGCGATCCAGATCGCGAAGGCGGCCGGCGCGCGCGTTATCGGCACGGTCTCCAGTGATGCGAAGGCCGCAATCGCCAGGCAATATGGCGCCGACGAGGTGATCAACTATTCGAGCCAGGACTTCGTTGCCGAGACGATGAGGCTCACGGATGGCCGAGGCGCGAATCTGATCCTCGATGCGGTCGGCAAGCCGACTTTCGAGAAGGGACTCGGATGCCTCGCGACCTTCGGCCAGACCATTCTCTATGGCCGCGCCGGCGGTCAGCCGGATGCGATAAATCCGCTCGCGCTGTTTGGAAAATCTTTGAGGATGGCCGCGTTCGGGCTGCCCACCGTGTTTCCGTTCGCGGATTTGATGCGCGCGGGAATCGAAGGATCGTTCGCTCTGATGCGGGACGCCAAACTCAAGATCCTGATCGGCAAGACCTTCCCGCTCGCGCAGGCGGTCGAGGCTCATCGATTTATCGGGTCACGTAACTCGACCGGAAAATTACTGCTGATACCTTAGCGGGACCGGCTAACGAAGCTGATATTTCTCGCTCAGTATCGGGATGACCTGGGCCTGAAAATCGTTGAGGCCCTTGATGAAGTCGGGAAAGCAGAACATCAGCCCGTCGAGGCCGCCATCGCGTGCGAACCAGTTGACGACCGAGGCGATCGTAGTCGGCCCGCCGACCAGCGGCTGACAGCCGAAAAAGACGAACTTCTTCGCCATCTCCTGGACCACCTCTCCCGATGCGCCCTTGGCTCCAGCGACTACTTTTTCCAGCGCTTCGGTGTCCGCGCCCGAACAGTAATAGTCGAAAAGCTCCTTGGCGTGCGCGTCGCTCTCGCCCTGAATCAGAGTGACCACCGTGTAGGTCTTGACCGAGCGTCCAGCCTCGCGCGCCACTTCCTTCATCTGATTACCGAGCACGAGGACCTCATCGAGGGTGCGGCCACCGAGAAAGGAATGCGTGCCATGGCGCGCCGTGAAACGCATGCCGGCTTCGGAAATGCCCGCGCATACGACGTCAGGATGCGGTTTTCGCAGCGGCTTCGGGTCAGACCTGCAATCTTCCATATGGAAGTACTGTCCGTGGTGAGTGACGCTGTCTTCGGTCCAGAGCCGGTTGACCAATTCGAGCCATTCCGCCGCGTAATCGTAGCGATATGAGTCGTAGTCGGCGGGCAACAGGCCCATCTGCGAGGTTTCCTCGAGATTGGAGCCGGTCACGATATTTATTCCCGCGCGGCCGCCGCTGATGTCGTCGATGGTCGCGGTCATCTTCGCCGCGACTGCAGGCGGAATGAGCAGGGGCTGCACCGAAGCATAAATTCGGACCTTTTGCGTGACGGTCGCCAGCGCAGCCATCAGAGTCATCGACTCCAGCGAATAGTCCCAGAAGCGGGTATCGCCGCCGTAGCCGCGCCACTTTGACATACTGAAGACGAAGTCGAAGCCGATTTCTTCGCTGAGCTGACAGATCCGACGATTGAGATCGAACGTCGGCATGTACTGGGGCGCGGTGCGCGAGATTATCCAGCCGTTGTTGGCGATCGGTATAAAGGTGCCGAGTTCGAAACGCTTGGTCATTTCCGGCCGCCGGCGTGAGGGTGCTCAGGCCCGCGAGCTCGCCAGGCATCAGCATTCTGCCGGCAGCGCTTGAATCGGCAACACTTATGCCACGACCTTTTCTCGATGGAAAGGCCGTTATGATGGAGTCCCAGTGATCTGATGCCGATTTTTTGTGCGGCAGTTGTCAGTCAACCGGGCAAGTCGAAATTCTGATGGAACAGCGAATCTTGAGCGTGACGAGATGAGAGGATCAATCTTCGTTACTTACCGCTTCCAGTCAGCTTAACCTTCTGCGGGCTGCTCCTGGCATCGTCACTGATCTCGAGGAACCCAGCTACGACCGGTTTGGCGGTCGGTGTGAAGGTGAGGCTGATCGTGCAGGTGTTCGAGCCGGCGATGTGATCGAGGGTCGCACCGCAGGTGCTGCCCGTGATTGCGAATCCGCCGAGCGAGAGGGCCGGCGCATTAAACGCGATCGGAACCGGACTGTTGTTGGTGAGGGTGACTTCGTGGACGTTGCTGGGCGTGCCGAGCGGGATCCGGCCAAACGCGATTTGGGCTGGGCCTACAACCAGCCTGGGTGACCTGCCGGTGCCGCTGAGCGCCACGACCTGCGGACTGTTTTTCGCATCATCGCGAATCTCCAGCGTCCCCGGCCGCGCCCCCATCCCGGTCGGACTGAAGGTCAGGCCCAGGAAACAATACGAACCCGGGCGAAGGGCCAGCCCTTCTGTACAGGTGGTCGTTGCAGAATCGATAGCGAAGTCATTTCCGGCGTCGACGATCTCGGGACTATCGAAGACCACCGGGACGCCGTTCTTTTTCTTAGGATTCGTCACTTTCACCCTGAGAGGGCTGCTGGACGCGCCGGTATTGTCGGCGAAGGCCTCCGCCGCAAACGCTAGTTTGTGAGGCGTGTAGGTAAGGACGGTATTGGTCACTCCGGGGGTTGAGGTCGCCGTCGGGGTCGGCGTGATCGTAGCTGTCGGCGAGACGGTGACGGTAGCGGTTGGCGTCTGAGTAATCGTGGCCGTAGCTGTAACCGTCGGAGCGACGGTGGCCGTAGCTGTGGCCGTCGGCCTGATGGTGGCCGTAGTCGTAGCGGTAGGCGCGATGGTCGCGGTGGCGGTTGGCGTCTGCGTGATAGTGACGGTGGCCGTAGCTGTAACCGTCGGAGCGACGGTCGCCGTGGCTGTGGCCGTCGGCTTGATGGTGGCCGTAGTCGTGGCGGTAGGCGCGATGGTCGCGGTGGCGGTTGGTGTCTGCGTAATGGTGATCGTGGCCGTAGCTGTAACCGTCGGAGCGACGGTCGCTGTGGCTGTGGCCGTCGGCCTGATGGTGGCCGTAGTCGTAGCGGTAGGCGCAATGGTTGCGGTGGCAGTTGGCGTCTGCGTGATAGTGACCGTGGCCGTAGCCGTCTGCGTGCCGGTCGCGGTGGCTGTGGCCGTCGGTGTGACAGTAGCGGTTGGCGTCGGCTTGGCGGTGGCTGTCGGCGTCCGGGTCGGAGTTGGAGTCGGGGTGCGGGTCGCAGTAGGTGTCGCGGTCGGAGATGCGGAACCGGTTCCGGCAAGCGCGTTGATCAGACCGGTTCCGTTCGGGCTGCCCCAACCGGTCGCCAGATTGTAGCCGGCTACTGCGGGATAGCCGTTACTGCCGCTGGTGATGTTGTGGAAATCGGTGTCATAGCCTGAGCCCAAACCAAACGGATAAGCGGTTGGATTGATGAAGCCTAGCGTCGAGTTGCCGTTGGCAACGGCCTGTTGATTGACCAGCGCCAGGTAGCCGGCCCACATCGGCGCGGCAAAACTAGTCCCGCCATAATAGTTCGCAGTGCAGGTGGTTTGGTCGGCACAAACGTAAAAGTCGAAATTGGCTTCTGCGGCGACGTCCGGGGAGTTCCGCAAAGTTGTGGATCCCTCATTACTCGAAGTGATCACGCCCGTGAGCTGCTGCCATAAGGGAATCGGAATAGCGTCCGGGGTGAAATAGCCGCCGCCACCGTCGGCCCAAGCGGTTTCCGAGCTCCATGGGCCGCCCGCGCTGCTGGTCTGCAAGTCGGTGCCGCCGACGACCGTGACGTACGGATCATCGGCTGGAAAGACCTGCTTGGAAGACGAGGTATACGCACCTTTATCGCCCGCCGCTTGAAACAAATTCTGACCCTGCACCGCAAACCTTTCGAAATAAGGGTCGTCAGTCGCGGGGTCCGACGGGCTCCAGGTCCATGAAGAGCTCAATTGCGAATCCAGCGGAGACTGCGTCGACATCGAACTGAAGATGGCGGTATCGCTGGAGCCGACGTACACATGCAGTGCTGTCATGCCCGGGGCCATCGAGACCGCCTGGGTGATGTCGATAGTCTGTTCGGTGTCGTCACAGCCATCCGCATAGAGACAGGTCAGGCTGGTGCCATCCGTGGAAATGCCATCGATCGGGACGCTGTTCGTCTGGCCGGCGTTCTGGAAGTAAGTATCTAAATCGGTAGTCGCGCCGTTCTGCTGCAAGTAGCCGGCGTACTCCAACAACCCAACCGACTGGCCCGAGCCGGTGAGAGCCGTTCCCCCATAGTAGGCCGCCCGCATATCGCTGCCGCAATAAGAGCTCGAAGGACAGGAGCCTTTGACACTAGCGTTTGGCTCGACGCTCAGATTTCTATGCACGAGGGCGGGATGCGGGATCGAATAGTTGTCCAAACCCGAGATGTGCCACAGTCGAAACGGCAGGTCCGGCGTGGGTTCCTGGTCCGGCCCGTAGAATGTGCGGTTTTCCGTGGGATGCTGGTAGACACCCATCGTCACATTGAAGGCGGCCTCGATGGATGCGACTGAGCCCGCGACCTGCACGTCCATACCATCGCGGGAGCCGCCGACCACCGTAAGGCCATTCGCTTTCGCGAACCGAATTACGGCGTCATAGTCCTCCTGGCTCGGACCAAACTTCGCGGTAAACTCTTGCACCGTAAGAAAGTGCCGATAGGAGGGACTTGAAGGATCGTAGAGCTCTTTCAAGAGCTTTTTCAGCGCGGCCTGATTGCGCAATGCCAGAACAATATCGAGGTTGAGGGACTGAGTTGCCGGGAGCCATCCGACGAGTGGCGCCTGTCCATTGAGAGTCGCTTCACGCACATGACGCGTCAACAGCGGCTGTTCCTGCGCCTCACAAATAGTATTCACGCTCGACCTCGCCGCGACGATCGCGAGCAAAAGTACACTCCACCTTCGGATCATAATTTTGCTTCAGCCGGAATATCCGTATCGGTGAACGCGGTGATCGCGGGTGCGGAGAGTCGTAGCCCGGCCGACGGCGATGTTGCGGGCCGCGATCGCGAGGGCTGAAGTGGGAGAGCAATCACCAAGCAGGTCACGGATGGCACCTGAGCCACGCTCGCGAGACTTGGCTACTGCCCCCTATGCGCATCCGACCCCCTCTTCTTAGTTGGCTCGAAGACGAGACAACCAGCCGGATGGATCGTGCAAGGCATGTGCCGTACGTTTAGACGTGCCAAGACATGTAAAGGAACACCACCTTAACGCCTTCGCAGGAAATACGCGTTGCTAAAATGAACTGATGACACCGTACCGTCGAAGCCAGTGCGCAGTCTCTTGAGTCGCCGGGACGCCGTGATAATAGCAAACAGCGTGAAAAACTGAGGCGATGGTGTCGGAGAGAGGCGCTCCGCCGGGCCATCGGATGTATGGTCTGACAGTACGAATCAGGGAGGTAAACACGCGATGTCGGCCTTAACACTCCTAATCGTGCGTCATGCAGAGAAACCGAACGACAACGATTCTCATCCTGGAGTGAGTATCGAGGGAACCCAAAACAATAAGTCTCTGGTAGTACGAGGATGGCAGCGTGCGGGAGCCTGGGCCGCGCTCTTTGGAGTTGGCTTAGGCGGCGATGATTATCCAAAGCCCGACTTGGTATATGCAGTTGACCCGAACCCGGACAACAATCCGCTCGGGACTGAGCACCGACCGAGCAAGCGTTCCTTTGAAACCGTTAAACCGCTTTGCGATCGGCTTCAGCTGGAGCCGATCACAAAATGGACAGTGGGACAGGAAACCGACTTAGTATCGGAAATCACAAAACTCACCGGAGTGGTGCTGGTGTGCTGGGAACATAAACATATCGCGAGCGACATCCTCCCACTAATAGTCAAGGATCAGACCTTACCTGGTCTATTTTCAAGGTGGGACAGACAGCGCTTTGATGTAGTGCTCCGGTTTGATCGGGTGAAGTTTGGCGCTCCCTGGACCTTGCGGCAGCTCTTCCCACGGCTACTCGCAGGAGATTCAGATATACCCTTGGGGAGGTAAGTTAGCGTCAGAGCACGGCGCGTTGCAGCGCCGGAGGAAGCTCCTTAGACTCGTACCGGGCTCGAACCTGACGTTTGCAAACCGTTTGGTTGTCGATGTGGAATCTGAACCGGAATTCAAAAATGGAAACTCCCGGACTTGATGAGTCCCAGTTATATTAATCAACAGTGGCTGTGAGGAATCCGGGGTGGTGCGTTGCGCGAACTGCAAATTTGAGAACGAGGCCGACAAGAAATTCTGCATTCGCTGCGGCGGCGCGCTGAACCTAGACTGTCAAAAGTGCGGCTCCCACAACCCGCCCGAGGCGCGCTTCTGCGGCAACTGCGGCGCGGCGCTGAAGATCAGCTCAGGAGTCGGCGGCTCACAAAGTTCAGCAATCTCGGCCGGAGAACATCCAATCGCGGCGAGCCCTGGTGAGTTGCAAGCTGATGGAGCGGCCGAGCTAAACGACGGTGAGCGCAAAATAATCACCGCCCTCTTCACCGATATCAAGGGTTCGACCGCACTGCAGGAAGACCTCGACCCTGAAGAAGCGCGAGGGGTCATCGATCCGGCGCTTAAGCTGATGATGGATGCAGTTCATCACTACGACGGCTACATCGTACAGTCGACCGGCGATGGGATCTTCGCGCTGTTTGGCGCGCCTAACGCCCAGGAGGATCATCCCCAGCGTGCGCTTTACGCGGCCCTGCTCGTGCAGGAGAGTCTGCGCCGGTACTCCACCCGCCTGCGGGAAGCAGGCAATCCGCCGATCGAGGTTCGTGTGGGAGTGAACACCGGCGAAGTGGTGGTGCGCTCGCTTCGCACCGACGAGGCCCACGTCGAGTACACTCCGATCGGACACACCACGAATCTCGCCGCGCGCATGCAGACCCTGGCGCCGACCGGCTCGGTAGTGACCACCGATGCGACGCGTCAACTGTCGGAAGGATATTTCACCTTCAAATCGTTAGGGCCGACTCGGGTCAAGGGAGTCAGCCAGCCGGTCAACGTATGGGAGGTCACCGGGTTGGGGCTGCTGCGGACGAGACTCCAGCGAGCGGCCGGGCGCGGGCTTACGAAGTTCGTCGGGCGCGCGCGCGAGATCGAGGCGCTTAAACACGCCGCGGAGTTGGCCCAGGCCGGGCACGGCCAGGTTGCTGCGGCGGTAGCCGAGGCAGGAGTCGGCAAGTCGCGCCTGTTCTTCGAGTTCAAAACCCTCGCCGGTTCGCGGTGGAAGGTGCTGGAGGGCTTCTCGATCTCGCACGGCACGGCCACGGCCTATCTGCCGGTGATCGAGTTGCTGCGTGGCTACTTCGAAATCGTTCCTGAGGACGACGCACGCAAACGCCGCGAGAAAGTCATCGGCAAGGTTCTCGGGCTCGATCGCACGTTGGAAGATATACTGCCCTACTTGTTCGCGATGCTCGGCATCGTTGAAGGCGACGATCCGTTAGCGCACGGCGACCCGAAAACGCGCCGCCGGCGGATGTGCGAAGCGCTCAAACGATTGCTCTGGCGCGAGTCGTTGCGCCAGCCGTTAATGCTCATCGTCGAGGACTTGCACTGGGTCGATTCCGAGACTCAGGCGTTGCTCAATCTGCTGGTGGACTCGATCGGAACCGCCCGAATGCTACTACTGGTCAACTATCGGCCCGAGTACCGCCACGATTGGGGCGGCCGTACCTATTACACTCAATTGCGGCTTGATCCGCTTGGTCTCGAAAGCGCCGACGAGATGCTCACGTCGTTGTTGGATGATACTGCGGAACTTCTTCATCTCAAGAGTTGGATCATCGACAAAACTGAGGGCAATCCGTTTTTTATGGAAGAGCTGGTGCAGGCGCTATTCGAGCAGGGGCTGTTGAGCCGCAACGGCGTGGTCAAGCTCACCAAGCCGCTTGCCGAGTTGCATCTTCCGACCACGGTGCAGGGGATCCTGGCTTCGCGTATCGACCGCCTGCCAAGCCCCGAGAAAGAACTGTTGCAAACCTTGTCCGTGGTCGGACACGAATTTACGCGGAAGCTGATTCCGGCGGTTACCGGTAAAAGCGATGACGAGCTCGAGCCGATGCTCGCGGCGCTTCAACTGAGCGAGTTCATCTACGAGCTGCCCGCGATCGGCGACGTGGAGTACACCTTCAAGCACGCGCTGACCCAGCAGGTCGCTTACAACTCGGTCCTAAGCGAGCGACGGCGGGCGATTCATGAACGCACCGGCGTCGCGATCGAGACCCTGTTCGCCCAAAGATTGGAGGATCATTTCGAAGAGCTGGCGCTTCACTTTCAGCTCGGCACCGATCCGGCCAAAGCGGTCCGCTATTCGGGCCTGGCGGCCGAGCAGGCGGCGAATCGGGGTGCCTATGGTGAAGCGGCTAAAATGATCGAAAGCGCATTGCAAACGATCGAGAAACTGCCCGCCGGCAAAGAGCGCCTGCGCGGCGAGATCGCTTTGCGCCGGACGGAAAGCATGGTCGCCGCGGTAGTGCATGGATTATTCTCGCTGGAGCGCCAGCGTGCAGTCGAGCGGGTCTGCGAGTTCAGTGAAGACCTTGATGATCCGATCCTGCATCTTAACGGACTGATCAATCTGGCCCATCTTTGCCAGGTGCGTGGTCAGCCTTTACGTAGCCTTCGGCAGGCCAGGCATTGCCTTGAATTGGCCCAACGATCATCCGACAAGGGAGTCCTTGCGGCGGCGAACTATGTCGTTGCGAGCACGCTATTGCGATCTGGAAACTTGAGCGAGGCGCTTTTGCATTATCAGGATGCGCTGCGAAATGCCGAGGACGCCGATCAATCCGCTCGCGTTCTGCCATTCGATGTACGAAGTGCAACCGAAGGGTACTTAAGCCTCAATTTGCAACTACTGGGTCGGGTCGATGAGGCTCTCAAATTGGCTGAACAGGCACTGAACCATGCTCGCGAGTCGAAACATCTGTTTAGTTTGGGCTATGCCCTGATACAGCTCGCACACTGGCATTTGATCAGACGCGAGCCGGATATGGTGTACAACCACGCCACCGCGGCGATTGCATTGTCGGAGGAACAGTTCTCGCAGTGGACGTTGCTGGGCCGGTACTTACGCGGCTGGGCGCTGGCTGAACGCGGCCAGGTGCAAGATGGAGTGGCCGAGATGGAGACCGGAATCGCAGGCCTTCGGCAGGCCGGCGACGCGTTATATCTGCAGTTTTTCATCGCGCTGCTGGCGCAATTTTATGCCCGGCTCGGCCGCCGCGATGAGGCGCTCGTCATGATCGAGGAGGCGCTGGCTACGATTGAGCGTACCGGGGAAGAGCTCCACAAGGCGGACATGCTGCGGCTCCGGAGCGAAGTGCTGCTGATGGGCGACACGCCGGCTGTGGCGCAAGGCAGAAATCAAATTCGCGCCGCAATCGACGTCGCCCGCGCGCAGGACGCCAAATGGTGGGAGTTACGTGCGACAGTGAGCCTCGCCCGTCAGCTCGCCAAGGAAGGTGGGCGCGACGAGGCTCGCGCGATTCTTTCCGATATCTACCACCGCTTCAGCGGAGGGTTTGCCCTGCCCGATCTCAATGATACAAAGGCTCTGCTCGAGAATTAACTGCGTGCCCGCGTGAGGCAGAACTGATTCGTTGTGGCGAAGTGGAAAGCCTTGGCCTCCAACTGGCTCGAAGCATCCGCTTGCCGACAGCCTGATAAGGGTGCGATTCTGAATCCGAAACTTTCGCGATGCTAGGGGTTACGATGTCGTCAAATCGCAGCAATGGTGATCTGGTCGAACTGTTTCGAAAAGAACTCGAACTTTGCGGAATCAAGCCGGGCGAGACGGTCGGGGTGCTGTCTGAACCGGGTCATCAGCTGGAGTACGTCAAAGCTTCGATGACGGCCGCACGGGAGGTAGGCGCGAGCGCCTTCAATCTTAACCTGCCGCCGAAGACCGACGCCGCGGCCGGGGCGCAAGGCCAGGGCGTAGGGAACTCCTCGCTCGCCGATAGCCGGGTGGCTTTGGAAGCGTTCAAGAGCGCCGACCTGATGATCTCGCTGTTCTTCCTCCTGTTCTCGAAGGAGCAGATCGAGATCCAGCAATCGGGCACGCGCGTGTTATCGATCCTCGACCCGCCTGAGGTCCTGATGCGCATGTTCCCGGACCGCAATCTGCGTGAGCGAGTCGAGGCTGGTCAACGGCGACTCAACGCAGCGCATGAGCTGCGTTTCACGAATCCGGCGGGAACAGATGTCACCTATCGGCTCGGCGCATACGAGGCGCTTACCTTGTATGGATATACCGACACGCCGGGACGCTGGGACCATTGGCCGAGCGGCTTCGTCTTCAGCGGTGCCGACGAAACCGGCGTCGATGGGCGAGTCGTGATGGACCGGGGCGATATCATCCACCCCTTCGGCACCTTTGTGCGTGACCCGATCGATTTCACCATCCGTGAAGGCCGGATCGTCGAGCTCAAGGGCGGGACCGACGCCGAGACGATGCGCCGCTATATCGAGAGCTTTAACGACCCGCGCGCCTGGGCGATATCGCATATTGGATGGGGACTCAATGACAAGGCGCGTTGGACCGGCGAGGGCGTGGGGGCGTTCGGCGCTGAAGGCCGCTCATACTACGGCAACGTGCTGTTTTCGACCGGACCCAACGTGGAGTTGGGTGGCAAGAATGATACTCACTGCCATCTCGACCTACCGATGCGTGCTTGCACGCTCTACCTGGACGACGAGCTGATTGTGAAGGACGGCAAAATCGTACCGGAAGATATGCGCGTGGCCGGGTGATAAATGAGCAACGCTCCTGGGCGTCGCGCCGAGCCCTTGATATCGCGCGGAGCTTAGCGGTTCGTTCCTGCTGACGGACTTGGCGAAATGGCGGCCAGCACCGGGCGTCCCCGTTCGTCGAGCCGCGCGCCGATCGTCACGCGGTCTCCAGTAGCAAAGCCGTCGGCAAGGAATGCGACCACGGTCGGACCGCATTGCAGTTGTATCAATCCGACCCGAAGCGGAATTCGCGCGCGAAAGTTTTCCTCGTTGGTATGATGCAATAGCGTTTGCGCCAGCAGGACGCCCTCGGCGGCCTCGCTCACGTCCCAGTCGAGACGGTCGCTGAGACAGAATGGGCAGATCTCGCGCGGCGGATAGTGGTTGCGGCCGCATTGGAGGCATCGCCGTATCGCGATCAGGCCACGCGCCGCGGCCTCGGCGGCAGGCATCAACCAATCGCCGGCTGCCGCCGGCTTCTTCGGCTCGTTGCTGGTCATACGCGCGCCAGGATTGCCGCTGCGCTACACAATCCCCGATCGTAGTTGATCATGCCAAAGCCGCTGACCAGTCCGATTCTAGCCTTCGGAACGGGCGCTCCGAGCGGCGCGCCGGTGAGCTGCCGAATCGCCTCGACCAAGCCGAGAAAACCGCCCGCGGCACCCGCCTGACCCATCGAAAGCTGTCCACCCGACGTGTTGTGCGGGAAACTGCCGTCGATGGTGAAGGTATTGCGGCGGACAAAGTCGGGGGCACTTCCTTCAGCGCAAAAGCCCAGTCCCTCAAATTGCAGCATCGAGATCACCGGGTAGTCGTCATAAGTTTCGACGAAATCGATATCGGCCGTCGTCACCGCCGCTTCGGCGTAGAGCCGGTCACGATCGATGACCCAGCCGCCCCGCATCTGAATTGCGTCCTCTGGGTAAGCGTTATGCCGCTCGATGGTTGAAAGGATGCGGACGAAAGGGAGGCCGATCTGCTCGGCGCGCCACCGATGCATCACCAGAATACCATCGGCACCCGCGCACGGCATGACGCAGTCGAAGAGATGAATCGGTTCGGCGATGGGTCGCGATGCGAGATAGCTCTCGAGGGTCATCGGCTCGCGAAAAATCGCCAAGGGATTAAGCCGTGCGTTGTCGCGCTGCGCAACGCAGAGTTTGCCGAAATCCGCTCGAGTCGCACCCCGCGTGCGCATGTAGTGATCGGTTAGAAAGGCGAAGCTTTGATTCGGTCCGCCCGCGCCGTATGGATAGACGTAGTCGCGGGCGAAGGTCGAAAAGCTCGAGATCAAATCGCGGAAGCTCGAAGCGTGCGCGGTGTCGCCGGCCAGGCAGGCCACGACGTTGGCATCACCAGCCTGGACCGCGCGGGCTGCGCGCCGCAACGCGATAACGCCGCAAGCGCCGCCGGTGGGAATTGATTCGAGAACGCGCGGGCTCAACCCGACATACTGGGTGAATGAGACGGCGCTGTCAGGGTGGAGTGTGAAACTCGAGACAGTGAGCCCATCGATCGAATCTTTCGCCAGGCCGCTGCCTTCGGCTAGTCCGGCCAGCGCGCGGCCTAGAAACCATGCCGCGCCGTGTTCCGATCGGCGGAGGTACGGGACGGTTACCGGAACGGCGGCCACCACGTCGTCATAGCCGCGTGCCGGGACATATGTATCGCCGATCTGACTCATCGTTAGTTGCCGCGCTCACCTCTCGAGCGCGCATTAAGCCGCGGTCGGATTGGAGCCGACACATCGTCACACCCGCTTATCACTAAACAAACCTGTAAAGCGACTGAGCACGAGCCTTGACCCGCCCTTCGTTAGTATCTTAACAAGATCATCAACACGCGAGTGGTATTCGCCTGCGGCTCCATTCGCGTCGCTAACGGAGGAGGCGCGCCCAATGCGGATCTGGTGGCAGAGTTTTGTCGATGCGACGCAGAACGCAGCCTATCTTGAACGCCTCTCCGCGTATCTGAACGAAATCGCTACATCCGGGACCAGCGTCGAAGTCAAGGGCCTCACACCGCCGGATCGAGATTTCGGCCGCCTCACCGAATTTCGCTGCGCGATCCAGGCGGTGGACAACGCAATCGAGGCGGAACAGCAGGGCTACGATGGCTTTGTGATGGGTCACTTCCAGGACCCCGGTCTCTACGAAGCTCGGTCCGCCGTGCGCATCCCGGTGACCGGAACCGGCGAGGCGACGCTTCATTTCGCGGCTCAAGTCGGACGCCGGATCGCGCTGGTCTCGATCGATTCGGTCTTCGAGATTTGGCATTACGAACAAGCCGAGCGCTATGGCCTGGGCGGCCGGGTTATCGCGGTCGCCGGCCTGGGCGCAGTTCCCGAGGATTTCGCCGCCGCCTTTGCAGGTGATCAGGCGGCTTTCGCCAGGATGCGCTCGGCCTTCGTCGACTGCGCGCGACCGCTTATCGAGAAGGGCGCGGATGTCGTCGTCCCTGCGGGCGTACTACCGGGCCTTCTCCTGTCGCGTGAGCGCGGCCTCACTGTCGGCCACGCCCCGGTGGTCAACTGCGCTGCGGTTGCGCTCAAGAGCGCCGAGATGTGGCTCCAATTGCACAAGCTCGACGGTATCGAGGCGAGCCGCGGTCCCAGCTATGCGCTGGCCCCGCGGCGTGCGGTGGAGGACTTCCGAAATCTCGTTGCGCGAGGGCTGCGCAACACCTAGCCCGGGGCGCGAGGGAGCGCGGACGGGCTCATTGCGCGCAGCGGCCGGGAGAGTTTGATGCGGGGTCCGACGCGGGCCGAGTCCCGATGCGGGAGGCTAGGTTCGATAACCTGCAGGACCGGGGATCTGAGCGAGCCATCGATTCAAATCCGAGACCAGGTAGGCGAGACGGCGCAACGAGTGCAATTCAGCCAGCACCCCGCGCCGCTGTTCGAGAGTCCACGATCCGATTCGCGCGAATTCTTGCTCCTCCAGC
>DATJRJ010000029.1:0-18503 GCA_035504735.1 Binataceae bacterium (SeqCode) | reverse complement strand
TGCAGGGTCTGGTCGACCTCGGCCGGGAGCAGGGCTATCTGACCTTTGACCAGGTCAACGATTTCCTCCCCCAGGATGTCGCCTCGCCGACCGATCTGCGCGCCGCGCTCGAGAGCTTCGAGGACATGGATATCAAGGTCCTCGAGGAAGTCCCGACTGAAGGCGCCGAGGCCGACGTCGAGACCGAGGCCAAGGAAGAAGCCGAGGAGGCGCCCGAAGGCGCACCCGAAGTTGTCGGCGAGTCCTCCGATCCGGTCCGCCTCTATCTCAAGGAGATGGGCAACTTCCAGTTGCTCTCGCGCGAGCAAGAGGTCGAGATCGCCAAACGCATCGAGGCTGGCGAGATGGAGGTCGAGGAAGAGGTGCTGGGCTCGCCCGTCACGCTCGATTTCGTCATCGGCCTGGGCGATCGCGTCGAGAGCGGCGAAGCCGACCTGCGCGAGGTCTTCGAGGATAACGAGGAGCCGAACAGTGATGCCCCCGACGAGGAGCGCGGCACCGAGGCCAATGAGAAGCAGCTCAAAAAGTTTCTCACCTCGACGCGCAAGCTCAAGACCATGCACACCGGCCTCGAGGAAATCGAGGAGGAGTTGCATGGCAAGGTCGGGCCGCGCCGCCGTCCCAAGCTGGCCAAGAACCATAGCCGGCTCCAGGAACGGGTCAAGCAAGAGCTGCGCACGCTGCAGCTTTCTCGGCGGGTTTCGGATGCGGTTATCGGCGAGATGCGCCGGCTGCTCCAGGAGTACCGCGCCGCTCTCACCACGATCGATCACTATCAGGACGCCACCGGCCGCTCCAAGCATCAGCTCCTGCGCGAGGCGAGCGAGGCCGAGGATCGCCGCCACGTGCTGCGGGTCAACGGTACGCGCGAAAACCTGCTCGATATCGCACAGAAAATCAAAGATGCACAAAAGGCGATGCGGAACGTCGAGCGCCGGGTCAAGGCCGATGGTGACCAATTCGCGCGCTCGCTCGAAATCATCGCGGCCGGCCAGGACAAGAGCCGGCGCGCCAAGAAGGAGCTGACCGAGGCCAACCTGCGCCTGGTCGTAAGCCTCGCCAAGCGCTACACCAATCGGGGACTCGGTTTCCTCGACCTCATCCAGGAAGGCAACATCGGCCTGATGCGCGCGGTCGACAAGTTCGAGTACCAGCGCGGCTACAAGTTCTCGACCTACGCAACCTGGTGGATACGGCAATCGATGTCGCGCGCGATCGCCGACCAGGGGCGCACCATCCGCATCCCGGTCCACATGGTCGAAACCATCAACAAGCTGCTGCGCGTCACGCGCCTGCTGGTGCAGCGCCTGGGCCGCGAACCTACGCCCGAGGAAATCGCGGAGCAGATGGAGATGCCGCTCGACAAGGTTCAGCGTGTGCTCAAGATCGTCAAGGAGCCGATTTCGCTGGAGACTCCGATTGGCGACGAGGAGGAAAGCTCGCTCGGCGATTTCGTCGAGGACGAGCTGGCCCCCTCGCCGGTCGAAGCCGCGATCCAGGGCAACCTCGGCGAGCAGACCCGCAAAGTGCTGGCGACTCTCACGCCGCGCGAAGAACAGATCCTGCGGATGCGGTTTGGCATCGGGCAGAAGACCGACTACACGCTCGAGGAGGTCGGCAAGCAGTTCGCGGTCACGCGCGAACGGATACGCCAGATCGAAGCCAAGGCGCTGCGCAAGCTGCGCCAGACCGGGCGCTCGCGCAATCTCGAAGGCTTCATGGAACAGGATTAGCGGGCGTGATTCGACTCCCGGCCGCGTAGAGTGATCTGAGCCTCCCCGGTGCAAAAGGGAGACTCAGGAGAGGCCGGGTTCAGGATAGGTCAGGCGCGTTCCCTTCTGTGTGACGAAGAAATTTTCGCCCAGCTCCCAATGCGGGTTTCAGTCGCGTTTCCTGACGCGAGAAGAAAAAAATAAGACCTTCAGCGCATCGTCGATTCGTGCAGAGCCCCGGCCTGCCTCATTCCACGGTGACCGACTTCGCCAGGTTGCGCGGCTGATCGACATCGGTTCCGCGATACACCGCGATATGGTAGGCAAGCAATTGCAGCGGCACTGTAGTCAAAACCGGCATCAGCATCCGATCGGTGCTCGGCACATCGATAATCTCCATCGCGACCTCTTCGAGCTCGGGCGTGCGATGGTCGGTGACGGCGATTATCCGCCCGTTGCGTGACTCGACTTCCTTCAGGTTCGACATGGTCTTCTCGAAGACGCTGTCGTTGGGAATTATCACCACCACCGGCATCTCTTCGTCGATCAGCGCGATCGGCCCATGCTTCATCTCGCCGGCCGGATAGCCTTCGGCGTGGATATAAGAAATCTCCTTGAGCTTGAGCGCGCCCTCGAGCGCGACCGGGTAGTTGATACCGCGGCCGAGGTAGAGGAAGTCGCGCGCGCGGCTGTACTTGCGCGCGACCTTCTGGATTTGCTTTTCAGTCGCGAGCAGCTTTTCGATCTGAGCCGGTATCGTGAACATCGGCGCCAGCCGTTTTTCGACCTCGTCCTCGCTGAGCCGTCCCATCCGGGCGGCGGTATGGAGCGCGAATAGGTAATAAGCTTCGATTTGCGTCAGGAAGCACTTGGTGGTGGTGACGCTGATCTCCGGGCCGCAGCGCGTATAGAGCCGCGCGTCGGCTTTGCGGGCGATCGAGGAATCGACGGTGTTGGTGATCGCCAGCATCCGCGCGCCGCGCCGCCGTCCTTCTTCCATCGCGGCCAGCGTGTCTGCCGTCTCACCCGACTGCGAGACCGCGATCAGCATCGTATGCGCATCGATCGCCGGATTGCGGTAGCGGAACTCGGCTGAGTAGTCGACTTCGGCCGGCAGCCCGCACAACTCCTCGATCATGAACTTGCCGATGAGCGACGAAATCCACGAGGCGCCGGCACTGACCATCACGATCCGTGAAATCGCTTGCGGGCCGGCGTCGCCGAACGGATCTTCATCGAGCCGTACGCTGCCGGCTCCGGCGCTGGCTCGGCCGGCGAAGGTATTGATCCAGGCCTGCGGCTGCTCGGCGATTTCCTTGCGCAGATAGTGCTGAAAGCCGCCCTTGGTGGCGGCGACCGCGTCCCATTCGATCTTGCGTGGCTGACGCTCGATCGGCCTGCCATCGAAAGTCATCAGCCGCACGCTGTCGGCGCGCACCTCGGCCACCTCGCCGTCTTCGAGCACCAGCACGCGCCGCGTATGATCGAGAATCGCCGGGATATCGGAGGCGATGAAGTTCTCGCCGTCGCCAAAACCAAGCACCAGTGGAGTTGCGGTTTTCGCCGCCACCAGCGTTCCGGGATCGGTCTCCGAGAGGACCACGATCGAGAACGAGCCGCGCAGCTCTGCGATCGCCGCCCGCACCGCCGCGCCCAGTCCACGTCCGTCCTTGAGACGCTCCTCGATCAGGTGCGACACCAGCTCGGTGTCGGTCTCCGAGGCGAGCTTGTGGCCGCGTCCGGCCAGCGCCGCACGCAACTCGATGTAGTTTTCGATAATCCCGTTGTGAATTACGGCCACCGGGCCGGCCTGATGGGGATGGGCATTGGTTTCCGAGGGGCGCCCATGCGTTGCCCATCGCGTATGGCCGATACCGATATGGCCGCTCAGCGGATGCTTCTCGACCAGGCGGCGCAGGTTCTCCAGTTTGCCGACCGTGCGACGGATTTCGAGCCGTCCGGCGCCCAGGGTCGCGATGCCGGCCGAATCGTAGCCGCGATATTCGAGCCGCTCGAGGCCGCCGAGCAACAGCGGGTAGGCTTCGCGCGGTCCCACATAGCCGATAATTCCGCACATCGTCCGCTTACTCCCGGCCCTCGCGTGCCGGCGCGGTTTTACCGTCGCCGCCAGGCTTGCGATGACGCTTGCGCCAGCTCTCGGTCCATCCGGGCTTGACGGCCTGCGGATGGCGCGAGACGCAGAGCGCGCCGTCGGGCACATCGCGCAGGATGGTGGTGCCGGAGGCGACATAGACGTCGCTCCCGACTTTGACCGGTGCGACCATCTGCGTATCGCATCCAATCATGCAGCGATCGCCGATTTCCGTGCGATGCTTGTCATAGCCATCGTAATTGACGGTGATTACGCCGCAGCCGAGATTGGTATCGCGGCCGATAACCGCGTCGCCGAGATAGCTCAGATGGCTGGCCTTGGAGCCGCGACCGATACGCGCCTGCTTGGTCTCGACGAAATTGCCAATCCGATTATGGCCTTCGAGGTCGGTGCCGGCGCGCAGATTTGCGAACGGTCCGATTTCGCAATCCTCGCCAATCCGGCATTGCTCCGCACGGACGCCGAGCTTGAGATGGCTGCGATCGCCGATCGACACCTCGCTCAGGAAGGCGGTGCCCTCGATCCGCACGCCCGCGCCGATTCGGCAATGGCCGAGAATCTGAACGTTAGGGCCGATCACGCAATCGCGTCCGATCTCCGCTTCTTCGCTGATGTAAGCGGTAGCCGGATCGATCATCGTGACGCCCGCCGCCATCAGGCGGCGATTTGTCTCGCGACGAATATCCGATTCCATCTCTGCCAGCTCCTCGCGCGAATTAACCCCGGCGAACTCGGCCGGATGCTCCGCGACCCAGGCCTGAATCTTGAGATCGCGCCGGCGCACGGCGGCGACGATATCAGTCAGATAATACTCGCCCTGCGCGTTGTCGGGACGCAGTTCCTCGAGCGCGCCGCGCAATACGGCAGCGTCGGCTAGATAGACGCCGGTATTGATTTCATCGATCGCGAGCTGGGCCGGGGTCGCGTCAGCCGCTTCCACGATCGCGCTCACAGCGCCTGCGGAATCGCGCACGATACGCCCATAGCGGCCGGGCGAGTCGAGCCGCGTGCTGATTATCGAAAGCGGTGCGCCATGGTCGCGATGGCTCGTGACGAAGCGCGCGAGCGTCGCCGGCGACAGCCGAGGCATATCGCCGTAAACCAGCAAAACGTCGCCAGCGAAGTCCGCCGGGAGCATCCGCATACCGCATCGCGCGGCATCGCCAGTGCCTTGCGGACTATGCTGAATCGCGAACCGGACCGCGTCGCTATCGAGACGCGCGATGATCTCAGCTTCGACCAGCGCGGCGCCATGGCCGAGCACCACTATCGAGAAGCCGGACCCGAGGCCGGAAATCGCCTCCAGCACGCGTACGATCATCGGGCGTCCGCCGATCGGATGGAGAACCTTGGGATACGCCGAGCGCATCCGCGTGCCGAATCCGGCCGCCATCACGATCGCGGCGAGCGGCCTATCGCGGTTCATTTCGTTAGCGTTCACGTCCGCTAGCGTTCATCGGCAGGCTGCGCAGGCCGGGTCATGGATTGGAAGTGTCGGTCAAGAAAGTTTCTTCTTGAAAAGTGCTTCGAGCTGATCCTTGGGCGCGCCCGCCGGGGCGGATACGCGGGGTTTGGCCGAGGGCGAGAAAAAATCGCAGAAGTTGCTGCGGTCCTTGTCGACCACCCGCTCGGCCATCGTCTCCCGGCATTGGTTGTTGTAGGTCGGATCGTAAAACTCGCAGTTTAGGCAGACGTGCAATGGCCGGTCGCATCGGAGACAATGGTCACGAAAGCCGACCCGCTCCGTGGTATCGACGGTCGCGCCGCACTTCCAGCAATTCATGCGATGGGACCAACCTTTTGCGCCCGGAACCCAGTTGGTAGCATAGCGATCAGGCAGGCGAGGCGCGAGATGATTGCGGAGGTGGAGGCGTTTGTGGCGGCGCTCGGCGGGGCCGGGCGCGCATCGCGCAATACCGTGATGGGCTATCGGCGCGACTTGATGGATTTCCGTAGTTTCCTGCTGGATCGCGGCTGGGCGGTCAAAGACCTCGAGCGGGTGAACCCGGACGCGGTGACCGATGATCACGTGCGCGGCTATTTGGCTGAGATGTTGAAACGGGCGACGCGCAGCACGGTCCAGCGCCGACTGTTCGCGCTGAAAGCCTTCTTTCGCTATCGCGAGGCGACTATCGGCGTGGCGAATCCGGCGCGGATGATACGGTCGCCGCGGACTGAGCGCCGCCTGCCGATTGTGCTCGCTGAGCACGAGGTCGGGCGGCTGATCGATGTCGAAGCGCGGTCGGGCGAGGAGAGCAAACCGGCGACGCTCCGGAATCTCGCCATTGTAGAGGTGCTGTACTCGACCGGCATACGGGTCAGCGAATTAACGGCGATCAGTTGGCGAAATATCGACGAAGAACTCGGAATGATAACGATCGAATCAGGCAAGGGCGGAAAAGACCGAATCATCCCGATTGGCGAACCCGCTCTCGCTGCGCTGCTCGCCTGGCGCCGTGCGATGCCGGTGGCGTGGTCGCACGACGGGCCTGCTATCACCAATCTGCGCGGTGGACGCCTCTCGGTTCGCGCCGTCCAGAAAATCGTCGAGCATCGTCTGATCGAGGCCGGCGTTGCCACTGCGGCCAGTCCGCATGGCCTCCGCCATTGCTTCGCAACCCACATGCTGAATCATGGTGCTGACCTGCGCTCGATCCAGGAGATGCTCGGCCATTCGAGTCTCGCCACCACGCAGCGCTACACTCATGTGAGCGTCAAACATCTGAAAGAGGTTTATCGCCGTGCCCATCCCCGCGCCTGACTCCGCCACCACCTTCCACGGCACCACGATCCTCTGCGTGCGTCACGATGGACGGGTCGTAATGGCGGGTGATGGGCAGGTAAGTATCGGTGCGACGATCATGAAACGCAGTGCGCGCAAGGTGCGCCGTCTGTATGACGATCGCGTGCTGGCGGGTTTCGCCGGATCGACCGCCGACGCGATGACGCTGTTCGATAAGTTCGAGGCCAAGCTGCAGGAGTTCGGCGGCAACCTGCGCCGTGCGGCGGTCGAGCTGGCCAAGGACTGGCGCACCGATCGGATACTTCGGCGGCTCGAAGCGATGTTAGTGATCGCCGATCGAGCCGACGCACTGTTGATTTCCGGCGCCGGCGACGTGCTTGAGCCCGACGACGGACTGATTGCGATCGGTTCCGGCGGCAACTTCGCGCTGGCCGCGGCGCGCGCGATGGTACGCCATAATCCGGCCATGAATGCCCGCGAGATTGCCGAGGGGGCGATGAAGATCGCTGCCGAGATCTGCGTTTATACCAACGATCAGCTTATAATTGAGGAACTCGCATAGATGAGTCGGTTTTCCGCCGGCCGTTTATCAGTTACCGCTCAAAGGACCGTCGACGCCAGGAAGGCTGAATGTCCGTACCCCATGTAATGACGCCACGCGAGATCGTCTCCGAACTCGACCGATATATTGTCGGCCAGCACGAGGCCAAGCGCGCCGTCGCGATCGCGCTGCGCAACCGCTGGCGCCGCCAGAACGTGGCGCCCGAACTGCGCGATGAGATTGCGCCGAAGAACATCCTGATGATCGGGCCGACCGGAGTCGGCAAGACCGAGATCGCGCGGCGGCTCGCGCGCCTCGCGCAGGCACCGTTCGTCAAGGTCGAAGCTTCGCGCTATACCGAGGTCGGCTACGTCGGACGCGATGTCGAATCGATCATCCGCGACTTGGCTGAAATCTCGATCAAGATGGTGCGCGAGGAGGAACGAGTGCGGGTCGCCGTGCAGGCCCGCGAGGCGGCCGAGGAACGCCTGCTCGATATCCTGTTTCCGCGCCAGAGCAAGGAACGCCGCCGCGCGGTGGTTACACCCGAAGGCCAGCTTCAACCCAACGAAGAGGACGATACCCATCGCGAGACCCGCGAGAAGCTGCGCCGCCTGCTGCGCGATGGCCATCTGAATGACCGCGAAGTCGAGATCGAGGTCAGCGCGCAATCGATGCCGATGGTCGAGGTCTTCACCCCGCAGGGCATGGAGGAAATGGGGCTGAACATGAAGGACCTGTTCAGCCAGATCATGCCGAAGAAGACCCGTACGCGGCGGGTCAAGATGCCCGAGGCGCTCGAGCTGCTGACCCAGGAAGAGGCCGCCCGGCTGGTCGATATGGAAGCCGTCACCCACGAGGCGATTCATCGCGCCGAACAATCCGGCATCGTCTTTATCGACGAGATCGACAAGATCGCCGGCCACGACGCGGCCCACGGTCCCGATGTCTCGCGCCAGGGCGTGCAGCGCGACCTGCTGCCGATCGTCGAGGGCTCGACCGTCAACACCAAGTACGGTGCGGTCCGCACCGATCACGTCCTGTTCGTCGCCTCGGGGGCTTTTCACACCAGCAAGCCCTCGGACCTGATTCCGGAATTTCAGGGGCGCTTTCCGATTCGCGTCGAGCTCAAGGCTCTCACCGGCAAGGACTTCGTGCGGATCCTGACCGAGCCGGAGAATGCGCTGACCCGTCAATACAGTGCGCTGCTCTCGACCGAGGGGATGCAGCTTTCGTTCACCGATGATGCGGTGACGGCGCTGGCTGAAATGGCGGCACAGATCAACTCGCGTTCCGAAAATATCGGCGCGCGACGGCTGCATACCGTGATGGAACGGCTGCTCGAAGAACTCTCGTTCAGCGCTCCCGAGATGTCCAACCAGGCGATCAAAATTGACGCCGCCTACGTCCATCAGCGGCTCGATCCGATCCTAAAGGATGAAGATCTCTCGCGCTACATCCTGTAGTCGCCGGGCACCGTTTCAGTTGAATCAGTCCAACCGCCCATTGATTAGCAACCGCGTAACAATTTTATGCTACTCTTTATCGGTTCAGGAGCAGGAACCGAAGTGAGCGAACCCATTCAACGGGCCGAGGTGCTGATGGAGGCGCTGCCGTTTATCCAGCGCTTCAGCGGGCAGACCATCGTCATCAAGTACGGCGGTCATGCGATGCAATCGCCCGAGTTGCGCGAAAGCTTCGCCCGCGACATCGTGCTGCTCAAGCTGGTCGGCGTGCATCCGGTGGTGGTGCATGGCGGCGGTCCGCAGATTACCGAGCTCATCGGCCGGCTGGGGCTCAAATCGCATTTCGTGCGTGGGATGCGGGTGACCGACCCGGACACGATGGAAGCGGCCGAGATGGTGTTGCAGCGGCTCAACAAAGACATCGTCGCGCTGATCTCGCGCCAGGGCGGCGTGGCAGTGGGGCTATCGGGCAAGGACGGCAACCTGATCATGTCGCGCAAGATGCGCATGATCGTGAAAGATGAAAACGGCCGGCGCAAAGCGCTCGATATCGGTTTGGTGGGCGATATCGTTGAGGTTAACCCCAAGGTCATCCGCACACTCGAGGATGCGGGCTTTATCCCGGTGGTCGCGCCGACCGGTTATGGTCGCGACGGCCATACCTACAATATCAACGCAGATATCGCGGCTGGAAAGATCGCGGCTGCGCTGGGCGCTGAGAAGCTGATCCTGATGACCGACGTCGAAGGCGTGAAGGACAAGGACGGCCGGTTGATTTCGACGCTCCAGGCGACGCAGGCGCGGCGCATGATCGCGCGCGGCCATATCAATGAAGGCATGATCCCGAAAGTCGAGTGCTGTATCGACGCACTGCGCGCGGGAGTGGACAAAACGCACGTCGTTGACGGGCGGGTGCGCCACGTGATCCTGCTCGAGATCTTCACCCGCTCCGGGATTGGCACCGAGGTGGTGCAGAGCGCGCCGCGTGTGGCTGAGATGCAACGCCCCGCGCGCCGGCAGACCGGCTGAGCGCAAATCGCAGCGGACGGAACCCAGATGAACAACGCCGAAATCATCCAACTCGCTCATCAGAATCTCGCCAACACTTACGGCTGCCTGCCGCTGGCCTTCGCGCGTGGCGAGGGCGCCTACCTGTTTGACGCCGAGGGCGATCGCTATCTCGATTTCTTCTGCGGGCTGGCGGTCACCAGTCTCGGTCACGCGCATCCACGCGTGGTGGCGGCGATTCGCGAGCAGGCGGGCTTGCTGACTCACGTTTCGAACGTCTTTCATACCGAGCCGATGGCGCAGCTGGCGACGCGGCTCACCACCGCGTTCGGTGGCGGGCGGGTTTTCTTTTGCAACTCAGGCGCCGAAGCCAACGAGGCCGCGATCAAGCTGGCGCGTCGCTGGGGCAGTGACCAGGGCAGCGGACGCTACGAGATCATTTCGACCATCAATTCCTTCCACGGCCGGACGCTCGGAACCCTGAGCGCCACTGGTCAGGAGAAGTATCAGCAGGGCTTTGGGCCGATGGTGCCCGGCTTCCGGATGGTGCCGTATGACGACCTTGCGGCGCTTCAGAATGCGGTCGGCGATCGCACCGTTGCAATTATGCTCGAACCGATCCAGGGCGAAGGCGGCGTGGTGGTACCGAAACCCGGTTACCTGGCGCAGGCCCGCGAACTTTGCGACCGCGCCAAGCTGCTGCTGATCCTCGATGAGGTACAGGTCGGGATGGGCCGCACGGGTCGGATGTTTGCGTGGCAACACGTCAACGTACGCCCTCACATCATGACGCTTGCCAAGGCGCTCGGCGGCGGCTTGCCGATCGGCGCGATGGTAGCGCGGCCGGAGATCGCGGCGAGCCTCACGCCCGGCAGCCACGGCTCAACCTTTGGTGGTAATCCGGTGGCGTGCGCTTCCGCACTGGCCGTGATGGACGCGCTGCAACATGATGGCGTTATCGAAAATGCGGCTGCAATGGGCAGCTACCTGATCGAACGGCTGCGCGAAATCGCAGCGCGGCTCGATAACGTCGCAGAGGTGCGCGGCCAGGGGATGATCATCGGTACGGTCTTGAAGCACGAGGCCCAGTCGGTCGTCGATGCCTGCATCAAGGAACGGCTGCTGGTGAATGCCGCCGCCGGCAACGTGCTGCGCCTGCTGCCGCCGCTGACGTTAACGCGCGCTCAAGCCGACGACGGGCTCGCTATAATCGAACGCGCGTTGACGGCCGCGGCCGCTGCCCATCGAGGCAAAGCCGCGTAAGCGGTTGCGAAAAAGATGCCCTCGAACTCGCATGACGGAGTGGCGGCGCGCGGCTCCACGCACAAGCGTGATTTTCTCGACCTCAGCTCGCTCACCGCGGGCGAATTGAGCGGGCTGCTGGGCCTCGCGATCCGGCTCAAGTCGGAGCTCAAGAACGGCCTCGAACATCCCTACCTGCGCGGGCGCACGCTGGCGATGATCTTTCAGAAGCCGTCGTTGCGCACCCGCATCACGTTCGAGACCGGAATGGCGCAGCTCGGCGGCCACGCCATCTACCTGGCGCCCGGCGATATCGGGATCGGCGAGCGCGAGTCGGTGAAGGACGTGGCGCGCAACCTGTCGCGCTGGGTCGATCTGATCATGGTGCGCACTTTTGCTCATGCCACCTGCGTCGAGCTAGCGCGCGAAGCCACGGTCCCGGTGATCAACGGCTTGACCGATGCACTCCATCCCTGTCAGCTCGCGGCCGATCTGATGACGTTGATCGAACGCTTCGGCGAACTGCGCAAGCTCAAGCTGGCGTTCGTCGGCGATGGGTTCAATCTGGCCAATAGCTGGATCGAGGCGGCTGCGCTGACGGGCCTCGATTTGCGGGTGGCATGCCCGGCCGGCTATCAGCCCGAGAAGAGTTTTGTTGCCCGACTGCGGCGCGAGAAACTTGGATTGCTGACCGACGACCCGGTCGAGGCAGTCCGCGGCGCCGACGTTATCTACACGGACACCTGGACCTCGATGGGTCAGGAAGCCGAGGCCGAGCGTCGCCGCAGCGACTTCCGGGCCTTCCAGGTGAATCGGGCGCTCTTGCAACATGCCGCGCGCGACGCGATCGTGATGCATTGCCTGCCGGCCCATCGCGGCGAGGAGATTACCGACGAAATGCTCGATGGCCCGCGATCGGTGGTGCTCGAGCAGGCCGAGAACCGGCTCCACGCGCAGAAAGCCGTGATGGTGTGGCTGTTGCGCCCGGAAATTCTCCACGCCGGGATACCGGTGCATTCAGCCAAGTCGGCGAGTCGCTAATCATGGCGGGCGAAAAAATCCGGAAGCTGGTGCTCGCTTATTCGGGCGGTCTCGATACTTCGGTTATCTTACGCTGGTTTCGCGACTACTACGGATGCGAGGTGGTTGCGTTCTGTGCCGATGTCGGCCAGGCCGAGGAGACCACAGGCCTGGAGGCCAAGGCGCTCGGCACGGGGGCGAGCAAGCTCATCCTGTCGGACCTGCGCGAGGAGTTCGCGCGCGATTTCGTCTTTCCGATGATGCGCGCCAACGCCGTGTATGAAGGCTACTATTTGTTGGGGACTTCGATCGCGCGCCCGGTGATCGCAAAGGGCCAGGTCGCCGCGGCGCTCGCGGAAGGCGCCGATGCGGTGGCTCACGGCGCGACCGGCAAAGGCAACGACCAGGTGCGGCTCGAACTCGCCTACGCGCGCCTGGCGCCGGAGTTGAAGGTGGTTGTGCCCTGGCGCCATCCCGACTGGCCGTTCAAGGGACGCGCCGACATGCTGGCCTATGCGGCTGAGAAAAAGATTCCGGTGCCGGTCACAGCCGAAAAGCCGTACTCGATGGATCGCAATCTGGTGCATGTCAGCTACGAGGGCGGCATCCTCGAAGATCCGTGGCGCGAGCCTTATAACGATATGTTCCGTCTGACGGTCGCGCCCGAGCAGGCGCCCGATCGGGCCGAGTATGTCGAGATCGAGTTCGCGGCGGGCGATCCCATCGCGATCAACGGTGAGCGGCTCACGCCGGATCGGATTATCGAGCGCGCCAACGAGATCGGCGGACGCCACGGCGTGGGGCGCGTCGACCTGGTCGAGAATCGCTTTGTGGGGATGAAATCGCGCGGCGTCTATGAGAGCCCGGGTATCACCGTGCTCGCGCATGCCCATCGCGCGGTCGAACAGCTCACGCTCGATCGCGAGACGATGCATCTGCGCGACGCGCTGGTGACTCGCTATGCCGAGATGATCTACTACGGCTACTGGTTTGCGCCCGAGCGGGAAGCCTTGCAGGCACTGATCGACGCGGCGCAAAAGAACGTGAGCGGAATCGCGCGGGTGAAGCTTTACAAGGGCGGGGCGTGGATCGCCGGACGCAAATCGCCTGTCTCCCTCTACGATCCGAAGATCGCGAGCTTCGAGGAAGCCGGCGGCTACCGTCAGAGCGACGCCGAGGGGTTCATCCGGCTCGCCGCGTTGCGCTTGCGCGCACGGGGGCGATGAGGCGCGGATGATACGGCCGGCGGAAGGAAACTGAGCCAGTTTGGGCAAGGTCATCCCGTTCAAGGCGCCACGGCCTTCACCCAAGCTGGTGCCTCGCAGCAAGGCCGCGGAATGTCCCAAATGCCATCATCGGATGGATGTGCACGTGACCCATCCGAACGGTTCGATGACTTGTGCGGCGCGCGGATGCCCCTGCTACACGCCACCGCGTTGAAACGCCACTTGTGCCGGCGAATCGTTTCGGGCAACTTCAAATCCTTCGCTCGTGAATAACTCCCCGATGACCCGCAAGCAGACCCGCACGACGCGCGCGCGCGGGAAGTCGCGCAACCTTATCCGCGGGCGTTTCAGCGGCGGGCGGCTCCCCGAGGTCGAAGCGTTCACGGCCTCGCTACCGTTCGATCGGCGCCTGTTTCGCCACGATATCCGCGGTTCGATCGCGCACGCGCAGATGTTGGCGAAGGTCGGTCTTTTGACCCGCGCTGAGGCGCGTCGAATCGTCTCCGGCCTCAACGCGATCGAGAGTGAAATCGCGGCAGGACGCTTTCGCTTTGCGATCGCCGATGAGGACATCCATCTCGCGATCGAGCGGCGGTTGATCGCGAAAATCGGCGATGCCGGGCGCAAGCTGCATACCGCGCGCTCGCGCAACGACCAGGTCGCGCTGGATCTGCGGCTCTTCCTGCGCGACGAGATCCGAGGTTTGCGCGAAGCCCTGGTCCGGTTGCGCGCATCGCTGGCCGCCCTGGCGCGCCGCCATCTGAATACCGTCATCCCCGGTTATACTCATCTGCAACGCGCGCAGCCGGTCTCGCTGGCGCATCATCTGCTCGCCTACGTCGAGATGTTCGAGCGCGATGCCGAGCGCTTCAAGCAAACCCTGGCGCGTACCGACGTAATGCCGCTCGGGGCCGGCGCACTAGCCGCGACCACCCTGCCCATCGATCGGCGCGCAGTCGCGCGCACGCTGGGTTTCCGGCGCCTGGCGGAGAACAGTATCGATGCGGTTTCGGATCGGGATTTCGTCTTGGATTTCCTGTCTGCGGCCGCGATCACGGCGGTGCATCTGTCGCGCATGAGCGAGGAGCTAATCCTGTGGGCATCCGCGGAGTTCGGCTTCGTCGAATTGCCCGATGAATTTGCCACCGGCAGCTCGATGATGCCGCAGAAGAAGAATCCCGACCTGCTCGAGTTGATTCGCGGCAAAACCGGACGTGTCACGGGCGACCTGGTCGCGATGTTGACCGTGATGAAAGGGTTGCCGCTGGCCTACAATTCGGACTTGCAAGAGGATAAGGAGCGGGTCTTCGATGCGCTCGACACGGTCAAGCCGGCGCTCGAGCTGATGACGAAGCTGTGGCCGCGGCTGCGCTTTCGGATCGGCGCGATGCGTGCGGCAGCGGGCGGATTCGCGCTCGCCACCGATCTCGCGGAATATCTCGTGCGCCGCGGCGTGCCGTTCCGCGAGGCTCATGGAATCATCGGCCACCTGGTGCGCGATCTGGCGGCGGCGGGCAGAACTTTGGAGCAGCTCGGGCCGGACGAACTGCGCCGTTACTCGCCGCGCTTCGGACCCGGCGCGTCCAAGGTGCTCTCAGTAGACCACGCGCTTGCCGCGCGCAGCGTTATCGGCGGGCCGGCCCCGCAGACGGTGCGGCGGCGGATGGAAAGACTCGGTTAGAAATGAAGCATATCAAGCTTGCAACGCCGGCCGTGCTGGCGACCCTGTTCGCGGTATCGATGGTTGCGGGATGCGGCGTGAAGAGTATGCCGATCCCACCCGAGGCCGCACGGCCACAGCAGATCCTCGATCTCGAAGCGCTGCCCGAACGACATGGGATCCAGCTCACGTGGACCCGTCCGCAACGGTATGCGAGCGGCCAATCGATGAAGGATCTGTCGGGCTTCACGGTCATGCGCGCCGAAGACCAGGAACAGTATCAGCCGATCGTCGAGGTGCCGGTCACTGACCAGGAGCGCATCCAGATCGTCACGCGTTTCAGCTATACCGACAACACCGTCGAATCCGGCCACGATTACCGTTACGAGGTGGTCGCCTATACTACCGGCGGCTACAAGAGCCTGCCGTCCAACGAGGCCGAGCTGCAATACGTCCATACTCTACCGCCCCCGCAGGGAGCGCAAGGAAATCCCACGCCCGGAACGGCTCCGCCCCTCACCCCGATGCTGGAGAATCATCTGCCGCCGCCGGCGCCGCTGCCGCCCTCGCACTAGCGATTTTTGCCGCTTGGGACGGCTGCTATGATATGAAGCACTTTCAATCCGGGGCGCGGCCTGCGGAGAACCCGATCGCATAACCGATGAACTACTTCAACTATCGAGATCACAGACTGTTTGCCGAGGATGTCCCGGTCAGCGAGATCGCCGAGCGTTTCGGCACCCCGGTTTACATCTACAGCGCACGCACCTTGCGACGCCATTTTCGCGCGATGCGCGACGCCTTCAAGGACACCGACCATCTGATCTGCTACGCGATGAAGGCGCTCTCGAACCTGAGTATCCTGCGACTGTTCTCCGCGATGGGCTCGGGATTCGACATCGTGTCGGTCGGCGAACTGATGCGATGCCTGAGAGCCGGCGCCGATCCGCAGAAGATCGTCTTTTCCGGGGTGGGTAAGACCGACGACGAGATCGTCGCGGCGCTCAAGGCCAACATCCTGATGCTGAACGTCGAGTCGCGGCCTGAGCTGCACCGGATCTCGGAACTCGCCGCACGGCTCAAGCGGCGCGCCCCGGTCAGCCTGCGCGTCAATCCCGACCTCGACCCGCATACCCATCCGCACATCTCGACCGGCCATCGGAGTAGCAAGTTCGGTGTGCCGCTGGCGGAGATATTCGACTACTACGCCGAAGCGCGCGGACTCGCGGGCCTCGAGATCGTCGGCCTCAGCACCCATATCGGCTCGCAGATCACCGAGATCGCGCCGTTCACAGAGGCGGCCGGCAAGGTGGCCGGGATCGTCGCACGTCTGCAAGCCGACGGCATCGTGCTGCGCTACCTCGATATGGGCGGCGGACTCGGGATTCCCTACCAGGAGCAATCGCCGCCGCCCGCTGATTATGCCGCGGCGCTGCTCGGGCCAATCAGCCGGCTGGGGCTCAGGATTATACTTGAGCCCGGCCGCGTGCTGGTCGGCAACGCCGGCATTCTCGTGACCCGCGTGCTGTATATCAAGGAGACCGACGTCAAGCGTTTCGTCGTGATCGATGGCGCGATGAACGACCTGATTCGCCCGGTGCTTTACGAGGCCTACCATGCGATCCTGCCGGTCGATATCCGCGAGGCGCGCCCGCCGGTCAACTCCGATATCGTCGGCCCGGTCTGCGAGAGCGGCGATTTCTTCGCCCAGGCCCGCGAGCTGCCCGAGTCGCGGCCCGGCGACCTGCTGGCCGTGATGAGCGCCGGGGCGTATGGTTTTGTGATGGCCTCGAACTACAACAGCCGGCCGCGCGCTGCCGAGCTGCTGGTCGACGGGCGCGAGGTCCATGTCATTCGTGAACGCGAAACTTTTGACGATCTCGTGCGCGGCGAGCCGATCGTCGATGTGCCGGCCGATGGCGACGCTTGAATTTGTCAAGATGCACGGCTGCGGTAACGACTACGTGTATGTGGTCGCCAACCGCGTCCGTCCTGCCGATCCGGCGGGCCTCGCCCGGCGCCTGGCCGATCGCCGTTTCGGCGTCGGCGGCGACGGCCTTATCATGCTGACTGCATCGCGCCGCGCCGACTTCGGGATGGAGATGTACAACGCCGACGGCAGCCGCAGCGAGATGTGTGGCAACGGAATCCGATGCCTGGCGCGGCTCGGATGGGAGCGCGAGCTGGCGGCCAACAATCCGCTCACGATCGAGACTGATGCCGGCGTGAAATCGGTGGCGCTCGAGCTCGATAGCGCTGGTCGCGTGCTCGGCGCGATTGTCGACATGGGCGAGCCGATCTTGGAAGGCCGCGAGATTCCAGCCGCCGCCGACGGCCGGATTATCGACTACCCGCTGGAGATCGCCGGCCGAACTGAGAAAATCACCGCGCTCTCGATGGGTAATCCGCATTGCGTGATTTTCGTGCCCGACGATTCAATCTTCCGCATGAGCGATTTCGATTTCGCCAGCCTCGGCAGCCAATTCGAGGCCCATCCATTCTTTCCGCGCCGCGTCAATGCCGAATTCGTCCTGCCGCTGACTCGCGATCGCCTGCGGATGCGCGTGTTCGAGCGCGGCTCCGGCGAGACCCTGGCATGCGGCACTGGTGCCTGCGCCGCGCTGGTCGCTGCCGCGCTGACCGGCCGAGCCAGCCGGCGTGCTACGGTCGAGCTGCGTGGCGGCAACCTCGAAGTTGAGTGGCGCGAAGCCGGAGAACAGGCGAATCACGTCTTCATGACGGGCGAGGCAGTGGAAGTGTTTCGGGGAGAAATCGAAGTGGGCGCCGACGAACTGGTGGCGTCCGCGGGATAAGCGGAGGTTAGAACGATGTTCAGTGGTGCCTGGTCGGCTATTGTGACCCCGTTTCGCGACGGTGCGGTCGACGAACCGGCGCTGCGCGAATTCATCGAGTGGCAGATTCAGAGTGGTATCGACGGTATCGTCGCCTGCGGATCGACCGGCGAGTCCGCCACTCTCAGCCACGGCGAACACGAGCAGATAATCAAGTTGGCTGTTGAGCAGGTGCGCAAGCGTGTCCCGGTCTTCGCCGGCACTGGCTCCAACTCGACCGCCGAGGCGCTGCGGCTGACCAGCTTCGCGCGCGAGGTCGGCGCCGACGGTGCATTGATGATCTCGCCCTACTACAACAAGCCCACCCAGGAAGGCATCTACAAGCACTTCAAGATGATCGCGACCACTGTCGATCTGCCGATCATCGTCTACAACATCCCAGGCCGCACCGGCTCCAATATCCTGCCGGAAACCTTTGCCCGCATGTGCGACGTGAAGAACATCGTCGGCATCAAGGAGGCGAGCGGTTCGATCGATCAGATTTCGGACATCCGGCGGCTATGCGGCGATCGGCTGGTGATCATGGCCGGCGACGACGCGTTCGCGCTGCCGGACATGGCGCTGGGCGGCAAGGGCGTTATCTCGGTGATCAGCAACGTGATGCCGCGCGAGACTCATGAGCTGACGGCCGCGGCGCTGGCGGGCGATTTCGTGCGGGCCCGCGATATTCACTTCCGCCTGCTGCCGCTGATGCGCGCGCTGTTTATCGAAACCAATCCGATCCCGGTCAAGATGGCGTTGTCGCTGATGGGCAAGTGCAGCCCCGAGATGCGGATGCCGTTGCTGCAGCTCTCGGGCGGCGCGACCGAAAAGCTCCGCTCCGTGATGAAGGAAGTGCGGCTGATCTGAGGTTCGCCTATGTTGCGACCAGGGGTCGCAGCGGCTGCGCGCCGGTGAACGGCGATACCGCACATCGTCAC
>DATJRJ010000028.1:0-4419 GCA_035504735.1 Binataceae bacterium (SeqCode) | reverse complement strand
GCCGCAGCGGCTTCGAGCGAGACGTCGTCGGGCAACTTGAAGGTGAGCTGATCAGATGCGACCGCGTACTCAGCATACGATCCGGTCATGAACTGCATGAATCCCACCCGATCGCCCGGGTTAAAGCGCGTCACGCCGCGGCTGATCGCGGAGACCAGCCCCGATCCTTCGAGTCCCGGAACATAGGGCGTTGTGCGCGGCACGTCTTGAAACAGCCCGCGCCGCTCGATGGTATCGACCATGTTGACGCCGGCGAACTTGAGCTGCACCAGGATCTCGCCCTCCTTCAGCGCAGGCTTCGGCACATCCTTGAGCTCGAGCACATCCGGGGAGCCGAGCTCTCTAGCAACTATCGCTTTCATCTTGTTCTCTCCAGCCTTGGTGGGTTTCACTCTCAAGTGGCGAGTTTTGCCTCGCGCTCGACGAGATCCCGCGCGGCTTCGAGATCCTCGATATAAGGAAAGAAATCGCGCGGCTTGGGAAAGTTGCCGACAAAGTGCTTGTCTGCAAAGGCGCGATTCTTGACCGCCGCCATGAACAGCACACGCGCTGGCTCGGTCATCGGTTCGAGCAGGATGTTGTTGAAGGCGTAGGCCCAGCGGGCGTAGCCCTCCCACCATTGCTCGCCGATCCGTGTCATCCACGCGTCATCGAACTCCTCGTCGCCACGTGCGGCCACTTGCTCGGCGAGATACTTTGCATGCCGGCTCGCGTGATTACCGCCCTGCCCACCGATCGGATCGAACGTGATCGCTGTATCGCCGAGCGGCAGGACCGGCTTGCCGCACGGCATTCGGCCGAAAGCGCCACGAACTGTCGGCGCAATAGCACCCCTCAGCCAGGAATGGGGGTCTTCCTCGATTACGCGCATATCTTTTACGACCTCCCATTCCCACGGCGCATACTGCCGGATGAATGATTTTGATCGTTCGACCATCTCGGTCGCGCTACGCGCGTCCATGAAGATATCCATCGGGCTGTTCGGCTTCGCCTCCCATAGCACGCACCAGGTCTTTCCAGCCGTCTTGTGAGTATAGGGCACCCAGAAGTACTCGCCGGCGTCGGAGAAGAAATCGAATTTTACCGGGTTGAAATCGGCACGGTCGTCCCAATGATCGTTGCGCATCCCCGCCACGATCACCATCGCGAGATGGCGTTGCGGCGTACTGTATACCGAGCGCTCTGGGTGGCGCGGAATAACCGCCGCGAGATCTGCCTTGCCTGCTGCCAGCACCGTCAGTTCTGAGCCGGCGGCAATCTCATCCAGGCGCCTTGGCGTGACTGCCTCGATCACCAGTCTGCCGCCGAGCGCTTCCAGGTCGCAAAGCCATCGATGAACCCTCATGCGCTGATCGATCGCGCCGCCATCGCCGCCGAAGGAACCACACACGACCAACTTGTCGGAGCCGTCGATCGTCGGCTTGAAGTCGAGCAGCACGCCTTGCATCGGATGCATCTCTTGCGCCCAGAAGTCCATCCCGAGCTCGCGTTCGATATCGACCACCGGTCGATACAATCCAGCAGTTCCAGTCGGTGTCGAATCATTGAGCCATTGATCAGGCGTTCGGTCCGAGTATAGCGTTAGGTCGTAACCGCGCTTGATGAGCGCGTAAGTGAATATCAAGCCCGCCGGACCTGCCCCAATGACCGAGATCTTTCTCATAGCATCCCCTATTTGGCTCAGTACATGATGAGCAGACGGTCGGTGGCGCGGTCTTCTGTCCGACATGTAGACCGTCTTGTCAGTTGGGATGAACCACGGGTCCGATGTTCACATTCTCTCAGCTCGATCTCTCCTTTGATGCGAGCAGATTGTCCAACGAACGAAACATACCTTGCAGAAGAAGAGCGCCTTGAGCGCGGTGCTCCACTACGTGTTCTTTCACAACGTCCGTCCGCCTGAAGAATTCGAAATAATCGACGAGTCACAGGAGGTCGAGCACTCGGCAGGAAAGACCCGTTAGGTCGGTCCTCGAGACCGTTGCGGTATAAAACACAAACGGATTTGTTGAACGCTCCAGCGTCTCCTGACATATGTTGGGCTTTTCGACTATGAACACGCTGCGGTCTGCCATCGTCCGAAGGCGGCATGCTTGTTCAAAAAGAAGAGGGGACCCGAAGCATCTACGCGCGATCAAGTTCAGTGAGAAACGCATCCACATCATCTCGATGCGTTTTTATGGTTGCCTCCATCTCCTCGCCCGGCCGGCGACCAAAGCCACATGCGGCGGAAATGCCAAAGTCAGGCAGGTAGCTACGGGCCCTCTTGACGCGCATCCTTAAGCCGTCCGCGCCGTCGAGGTCGTGAATGAGCCCCAAGAAAACTCGAGCTTCGCCGATGTCCAGGTTTTGAAGAGGTTGGTAAAATTCCGCCTCCTCGCTGCGATTCGGCCGTGGGCCCGCCATTTGGAAATAGTCGACGCGCCGTCCCGCTTCCTTCGCGATGGCATTAGCCATCTTGACCGAAAGCGCCATATCGGTCGCCTCCTTCATTGGCCATCCGCCCAGCGTGCCATAACAGAGGTGATATCCGATTAACACGTTTTCCGGCACCGATGGCGAGAGCCTCTTTACCGGCTCGATGAAGCGCTCCCATGCGCCTTGTTTGGGTGTCCACTGGAGGAGCCGTTCGAGATCGAGAACTTCAACACAGATGTCCCATTGAAGTGCCAGCTCCTCTGCTGGAATCGCTTCAAAAAGTCGTTTCAGTTCACGTCCCATCACCTCTTCGTAAGCCCTGGCCAAGATCGGCCAGTCGTGGGCGAATTGCGGCCGGAACCACATGCCAATCGCGCTCTCAGTGAGTGGTAAGCAGACCTGGAATCTGACGCGACTCGGAATTTTGCCTTTCTGTTTGTATTGCGCGAACTTGCGGTAGGAATCGATGGCGGCTTGGATGCGCGGCGAACTTTCGAAACGTATCTCCTTTACTCCTTCACGGACCCTTAAGATCCAGAAATTAAACATATGGGTCGGATACTGGAGCTTTCTTCCGTCCGGTGTGGTCGGCTGGTAAAGAGTCTCGATGTCAGGATGGGGACGAAACAGGTGATTGGCCTCGTAAGTTATCCAGATCGCACGTTCGCCAGTCTCCCCATCGGGCAACGCGAATACCGCATCCCCGAGCAAGCGGCCGCATTTTTCAAATACTTCATCTTCGTTCGACAGAGGGACGCTACCAACCATTAAGAGCGGTGCGTCGATTCTAGCGGTCATGGTTGTCCTCCATGCTTTGCTCAGGTTGGAAATTGGGAAATCATAATTCGCGGAGTAGAACGCGACGTTGGGGACCAAATCCAAGACGGTGTTCACATGAACTTCCTTATAAGTTTTGCATCGAACAATTTCAAGGATTCATATCTCTAAGTGCAATCCGATTCGTTATCGAAAACAACGCGCCGTCGGGACTTAGCGGCGCGGTGCGTTCTCGGCAAATAAGGTAGGGACGGATAGTCGAAAAGAGAATGATCGTTGTGGGTTCGTTCCCGGTCAGCACAAGTTGGAGAGTTTCTGGCGATTGAGGAAGAGAGGATTTTTGGTTCATCTTTAACCGCGAAAGGAGCGGGAGATTAGATCGAAAATCGATGCGCAGTCGGAAGAGGCGGAGAAGGCGGTATGCGACATAAGGCGGGCGACGCGGCAGCATTTCTCGGCTGAAGATAAGGTCCGAATCGTGATTGCGGGACAGCGTGGCCGAGCTGTGCCGCAAGGAAGGGATCAAACAGAACCTCTACTACCGCTGGTCGAAGGACTTCCTGGAGGCGGGCAAGAAACGGCTGGCCGGCGATACCGCGCGTGAAGCGACCAGCGACGAAGTCACACGGCTTTATTGGCGCTGGCGTTCACGCTCCGGACGGCCGTCGGTCAAGCGTGAGATTCGCGATCTGATCCGGCCGATGGGCAGGGCCAACCCGCTATGGGGAGCGCCGCGCATTCACGGCGAGTTGCTCAAGCTCGGCATCGAGATCAGCCAGGCGACCATCGCCAAGTACATGATTCGCCGGCCGGGCTCACCGTCACCAACCTGGCACAGCTGCTTGCGCAACCAGGCACTCGGCAGCGCTGCCATCGACCTGTTCATCGTGCCGTCTGCAGCATTCCGATTGTGGTTTGTAGCTCTGATCCTGATTCACGACCGTCGCAAGCTGGTCCACTTCAATATCACCCAAAATCCCACCGCGGCGTGGCTTTCGCGCCAGGTGACGGAGGCGTTTCCGTGGGATACGACGCCGCGATTTCTGCTGCGCGACCGCGATCGTTCATATGGTTCGGTATTCGGCAAGCGGGTCGAGGCGATGGGAATTGCTGAGGTGATAACGGCGCGACGGTCACCATGGCAAAACGCCTACGTCGAGCGGGTGATCGGCTCGATCCGGCGCGAGGGTCTGGATTACGTCGTGGTGTTCGACGAGCGCCATC
>DATJRJ010000027.1:0-16477 GCA_035504735.1 Binataceae bacterium (SeqCode) | reverse complement strand
CTTCCCAACATCAGAAGATCCTTCGACATGGATTGCTCTCTCCTCGTGATGATCGATGGAGCGTTTGCGGCGGAATTGTAAATCGAGACCTATCAGCAAGGCGAAGAATTTATCAACCATCCGTAACGGCACTCAGGCTGCCGGGCTCGGAGCGGTTGGCCGGACTGGACGCCTGAAGGCTCGGGGGCGCGCCTTTTAATTGAATTTCCAGCGATTGGTGGTATTCTTGCAGCCGGTTTTCTGATTACTTTGCTAAGAGTAGACTGCGTTGGCAGGCACCCGGCTGACGTTGATTGGATGCGACCCCGACTTCTTGTCAGATTCTCCAAGATTCGCTTGAATTTCGGCGGCGGCCAAACGTCCGATTACTAATAGGTTCTTGAGATAGAACCGGATAGGGACGCCCAAAGTCCCGGATCGATTCCAGGAGGATCCATGGCTAAGAAGATCGCCGCTGTCTTCGGCGGCGTGCTGCTCGGTATCATGATTGCCTTTGCGCGTGCCGGCGCTTTTCCGTTCTGGGGCTCTTCTTCCTCGCCCGACACCAAACCAGCAGCGTCGGTGGCCGCTTCGGCTGCGCCCGCGCCCGCCAAACCGGCGGCGGCTGCTCCCGCGCCCGCCGGCCAGGCTGAGCCGGCCGCATCGGCCGAAATCAATATACCGCTTCCTTCGTTCGCGCCACTGGTCAAACGCGTGATGCCGACGGTGGTGAACGTGAGCGTAGTGCAAGAGGTCAAGGCCAGCGCGATGCCGTTTCAGTTCGGCGGACCCGAAGGTCCCGGTGGAGGCGAAGGCGGTGGCGGCGGTGGCGGTGCGGGCCCTGAGCAGGGACCATTTGGCGACAGTCCTTTCGGGCCGGGCGGCGGCGGCAATGGCGGGGGTGATCCCTTCGAACAATTCCGCCACTTCTTCGGCGAAGTCCCGCACAATTTCAAGCAGCATGGGCTCGGTTCGGGCGTGATCATCTCGCCGGATGGGTACATTCTTACCAACAACCACGTGGTGGGCGACGCGAGTGAAATCCATGTCAAGCTAAGCGACCAACGGGAGTTCAAGGCCAAGGTTATCGGGAAGGATGAAAAGACCGATCTGGCTTTGATCAAGATCGACACCAAAGAAAAGCTTCCCTATGCGGACCTGGGCAATTCGGATGCCACCCAAGTAGGCGACTGGGTAATCGCGATCGGCAATCCGTTCGGCTTCTCGCTCACCGTGACCTCTGGAATCGTCAGCGCCAAAGGGCGCGCGCTCGGCGGCAACTACGACAATTTCATCCAGACCGATGCCTCGATTAATCCCGGCAACTCGGGCGGCCCGCTATTTGACACTCACGGCAGGGTGATCGGTATCAATACCGCGATCTACAGCAGCACCGGTACCAACGCCGGTATCGGCTTCGCCATCCCGATCGATCTGGCCAAGGACATCATGGACCAGCTCAGGGAGCACGGCCGAGTGATCCGCGGATGGCTGGGAGTCGAGATTCAGCAGGTTACTCCCGACCTCGCGCAGTCGTTTGGGCTGGCCCGACCCGAGGGCGCGCTGGTCGCCAGTGTGGTAGAGAACGGCCCGGCGGCGAAGGCCGGTGTAAAGCGCGGCGATATCATCCTGACCTTCAACGGCCAGCCGGTTCCGGATGAGCATCACCTGCCCGAGATGGTCGCACAGACGCCAATCAACAAGACCGTCCCGCTCGAAGTGATTCGCGACGGCAAACACGTCGATCTCGACGTCAAGGTCGGCGAGCTTCAGGAAACCAAACTCGCCAGCGCCAAGAGCGACGAGACCAACGACAATTGGGGCCTCCAGGTTCAGGCGCTGACCCCGGAAATCGCACAGCAGCTCAACCTCAAGTCCAGCAAGGGCGTGGTGGTGCGTGGTGTGAATCCCGATACGCCGGGAGCGGACGCGGGTGTTCAGCCCGGTGACGTAGTGCTCGAGGTGAATCACAAGAAAATCGACTCCGTCGATGACTTCCTGAGCGAGGCGAAAGCCGCCAAAGATTCGAAGAAGCCCGCCCTGCTGCTGGTTCAGCGCGGCGACGCGACGCTCTATACGGTGATCAAGCCCGAGAGTTGATCGCGAGGTTTGCCGTCCACGATGCGGAGGAACGGATCGCGCACCCGTTCCTCCGCTGTTTTACCATCAGCCGGCCACCATTTCTTGGGTGTTTCGGAGCCCGTCTGCGATGACTCAAGGTCCGGAGCAATGCGACGTGATTATCGCGGGCGCCGGACCCGCCGGTATCGCCACCGCTCTGTATCTGCTCAAACGCAGGCCGGAGCTTGCCGGCCGAGTGATCGCGTTCGAGAAAGCGCGTCATCCGCGGCCCAAGGTCTGCGCCGGTGGTCTGATTCCCAGGACCATTGCCGCGCTCGATGAACTTGGTATAGGCCTCGAAGTTCCCGCCGTCCGGGTCACCGCAGGATTGGCCCGCACCGAGATGGGTCGGGTCGATATGCCGCGTGGCGAGGTCCTCTGTACGATCGTGCGCCGCGACCAGTTCGACGCTGCGCTGGCCGCGGCGGCGCGCCGTGCCGGCCTCAGAATCGTCGAGGATTGCCGCGTTGAGCAGGTGGAAGAGAGCGGCGGCTCGATACGCGTGACCGCCGACCGCAGAAGCTTCGAGGCGCAGCTAATCGTCGGCGCCGACGGCTCCGGCAGCCGGGTGCGCCGTGCGCTCTTCAGCGAGCGGCGCGAACTTATCGGGCGCGGTCTGATGATCGATCTCCCCGTCGATCCAAACGTCGCCATTGAGTTTCGTGATTCCCTGTATCGATTCGATTTCGATTGCGTGCGCGCAGGAGTGCGCGGCTACGCCTGGTCGTTCCCTTGCATCGTCGATGGCCGGCCGCATCTCAACGCCGGCATCTACGACCAGTTCGCCGACGGCCGAACGCCGAACCCCCTGATGATCGATCAGCTCAGGCAGGCGTTTCCGCAAATCGATATTCCGGCGGATGCGCGGCGCTTCAGGGTTTTTCCGATTCGCTGGTTCGATATGAGCGACCGCTTCGCGAGCCGACTAGCGCTGCTGGCCGGGGACGCGGCCGGCGTCGATCCGCTGATGGGCGAGGGGATCTCCTACGCCTTCGAGCACGGGCGCTTGGCCGCCGAATCTATCGCGCGCTTTCTCGACGGTGACGACGCGGCGCTCGGGAGTTACGATCACGCACTCCATCGGGGCGCGATCGGCCGCAAGCTCAGCCGACTTGGTTTCGCGGCGCGCCGCTTTTACGGACCGCGCCATCGGCTCTACTTCCGTCTGGCGCACCTGAGCCCCAAGGCTCAGCAGATGGGAGTCGATTGGTACAATGGCGCGCGTAATCTCGACCAGGTGCCCGCGCGGCGCCTTATCGCGCGCTGGGCGCGGGCGGTTCTTCTCGGTCGGCCGGTGCGGTAGGATTGGCGGACTAGAGCGGATAGATTGCCGGTCATCCTGGTTGGCGGGGAGATACGGGTGGTGGCGGGCCAGCGGCCGAAAAATGCTAGGGCGAAGCGGGGCAGTCGCAAGCGGCGGCGAGGGCTTGGAATAAGGCTGATCCTGATCATCGCGCTGGTACTGTTGATCGCGGGTTTTATCACGCGCCGGATGCTTATCCCGACTCACAACCTTCAGCCCCACGGCTTCGGCGACGCTGCCGATTCATCCCAATCGGCGAGTGCCCTGCGCAACGGAGTGTCGAATGGCAATCCCAGCGGCGAGAATCTCAACGACGTTGACCGCAGGGAACTCGGCGCCCTGATCCGGAGTAAGACGAGATAGAGGCTGATGGCCGCAGGAGTGCAGGTGATCGACGATCTTGGCCTGCGGGTGGGGCTCGTGGCGCCACCCGCCCGAATCGTGTCGCTGGTGCCCAGCTGGACCGAGACCCTGTTCGCGCTCGGCGTCGGCGAACGGATGGTCGGCGTCACGCGTTTTTGCGTTGCGCCGGCTGCCGAGGTGGCGACGCTGGCCCGCGTCGGCGGCACCAAGAATCCCGATCACAACGCGATCATGAAGCTGGTGCCCGACCTGGTGATCGCGAATGCCGAAGAGAACCGGCGCGAGGATATCGATCGGCTGCGCGAAAACGGAGTCGCGGTGTTTGTCACTTATCCGCGCACCGTGCCGGGCGCGGTCGAATCGATCTTGCGGCTGGGCGGCGTGCTCGGCGCCGAGCCGGCGGCGGCCGCGCTCACGCGCGAGATCGTGATGGCGGTGAGCGAGATCGAAGCGAGCCTCGGCGTCTGGATGAAGATGCGTCTGCGGGTCTTTTGTCCGGTCTGGAAGAATCCCTGGATGGCGTTCAACGCCGACACCTATGCCCACGACGTGCTGCGAATGCTCGGCTTCAACAACATCTTTGCCGCCGCGGGCGAGCGCTACCCGCGCGTAACGCTGGAGCAGATGCTGGAAGGGCGTCCCGACGTCGTGCTGCTGCCCGACGAGCCGTACGTGTTCGACGACGACGATGTGCGCGAACTGAAGGAGGCGTTGCCGGGGGCGCTTGGCCGGCGCGTGCTGTTGATCAGCGGCCGCGACCTCCATTGGTATGGCGTCCATATGGTGCACGGACTGCGCGCGCTGAATCGACTGTTGGCGCGCGTGCGCGCCACCTCGGGATTGAGCAGCATCTGAGGCGCGAGGGCTTCCTGGGCGCGCCCCGTTTTTGCGAGCACTAAATAAACCCTACGAGGTGAGAGAATAAATCTCGCCGGATAACGATACCTGAAAAGCCGCAATTAGCGCGTAATATTTCCGATTTCGCACCCGCGGCGATCAAACTATCTAGATTTCGTTGTTTGCTGCGCCTGAGCGCGCCGCTTACGGGAGATTGGGCATGGCCGCACCGCTGGACGGAATAAGAGTAATCGACCTGACGCGGCTGGCACCCGGACCGTTCTGCACCATGATTCTGGGTGATCTCGGCGCCGAAGTGATCAAGATCGAGGAGCCCGGACCGCCCGGAGGCCGCCGCGCGCAACAGGCCGGCGCCGCAGGCGTGAAAATGCCGGCCGGCGGTTTCGGCAGCTCGCCCTACAACGCCCTCAATCGCAACAAGAAGTCGATCGGGCTTAATCTGAAGAGTCCGCCCGGCAAGCAGATTTATCTGCGCCTCGCGCAGCGCTGCGATATCGTGGTCGAGGAGTTCCGGCCCGGCGTCGCCAAACGGCTCGGAATCGATTACGAGACGCTGGTCATGCGCAACCCGCGACTTATCTACTGCGCGGTCACCGGCTATGGCCAGGACGGTCCGTATCGCGACGTGGTCGGACACGATCTCAACTATATCGGTACCGCCGGGGTGCTCTCGATGCTGGGACGCAAGGGCGAGCCGCCGACGATCCCACATAATCTGGTGGCCGATTATGCGGGCGGCGGGATGCACGGCGCGATCGGTATCCTGGCGGCGCTGGTGGCGCGGCAGAGCACCGGGCGCGGCCAGTACGTGGATATCTCGATGCTCGACGGTAGCATCGCATTGCTCGCGCAAAGCTTTTCGACCTTCTTTGCGACCGGCAAGCCGCCGGTGCGAGGCGAGACGATGCTCGACGGTGGGCTTCCCAATTACAATTTCTATCGCACCAGGGACGGAAAGTATGTCACTATCGCGGCGCTGGAGCCGTGGTTTTTCGCCAATCTGTGCAAGGCGCTCGGACGCGAGGACCTGATCGAGCACGAGTTCAATCCGGCCAAACGCGACGAAATCCGTAATTGCTTTGAAGCTGCTTTCCTCACCCGTACGCGCGATGAATGGTTCGAGCTGTTGAGCAAGACCGACGTTTGTGTGGGCCGCATGCTCGATTTCGACGAGGTCGCGGGTGATCCGCAGGTGCGATCGCGCGGCATGATTGTCGATCTCGACGGTCCCGGCGGCGAAAAGGTTCGCCAGGTAGGAGTCTCGGTCAAGCTTTCGTCGACGCCCGGCGAAATCCGATCGCTGGCGCCAGCACTCGGACAGCATACCGATGAAATCCTCGGCGGGCTCGGGTACTCGCCTGAAAGCATCACCCGCTGGCGCGAAGAAGGCGCGATCAAGTAGCCCCGGATCGGCTAAACGCTTAGGATCGTCGCATGCCGGATAAGCAGGAGCCGCTGTTCTTTCGGAGCCCTTACGACCTGTTCATCGAGCGAGCTGAGGGCGCATACCTTTATGCGCGCGGCGGACGCAAAATCCTCGATGGCGGGGGCGGCGCGGTGGTGGTCCATATAGGCCAGGGCCGCGAGGAGATGGCGCGCGTCGCCGCCGAGGTCGTCGGGCGCATCAACTATATCGTGCCGGTGTTCGATTCCGCCGAACGCAGCGCGCTGGTCGCGCGGCTCAAGCGCTGGACGCCGCCCGGCCTGACGCGCTTCTACTTCACGAGCGGCGGTTCCGAGGCGATCGAGTCGGCGCTCAAATTCGCGCTGCTCTGTCAAAAGAGCCGGGGCCGCGCCGGCCGCACCAAGATCATCTCGCGCCAGTTCTCCTATCACGGCAACACGCTCGGCGCGCTTTCGGCCGGCCATAACCTGCGCCGCAAGGATTACGAGCCGGTGCTGTTGGACTGGCCGAAGATTCGGCCGAGCTTCTGCTATCGATGCCCGTGGGACAAGACCTATCCGGGCTGCGATCTCGATTGTGCGAGCGCGCTCGAGGCCGAGATTCTCAAGCAGGGCCCCGATACGATCGCCGCGTTCCTGGCCGAGCCGATGATGGGCTCGTCGGGTGGCGCGGTGGTGCCGGTCAAGGAATACTGGCCGCGAATTGCCGAGATCTGCCGGCGCTACGACGTGCTGTTGATCGCCGACGAAGTGATGACCGGGTTTGGCCGCACGGGCCGCCGTTTCGCGGTCGATCACTGGAATATCAAGCCCGATATCCTGGTTGGCGGCAAAGGCCTGACCGGCGGCTACCTGCCGATGGGAATGATCGCAGTGGATGCTCATCTGGTCGATCAGTGCGAGCGCGCCGGCGCCGATTTCATGTTCTTTACCTACAGTAATCATCCGCTGGCCTGCGCGTTGGCCGACAAGGCGCTGGAGATCATGGAGCGCGAGCGGCTGGTCGAGCGCGCAGCCGAAGTCGGGGCGCGGATGGGCGCGCGGCTCAAGGAGGAGCTTTCGGGCCATCCGCTGGTCGGCGACGTCCGCGGTATCGGGATGTTCTGGGCGATCGAGCTGGTGCGCGATCGATCCGCCAAGACTCCGTATCGGCCGGACCAACGAGTCACGATGCGGGTGATCGACGCGGCCGTCGAGCGCGGACTGTTCGTCTACCCGGCGCGCGGAATGGCGGGGCCGGCGGGCGGTGACGCCGTCATGGTCACGCCGCCATTCATCATCGGCGACGACGAAATCGATTTCATCACCCAGACCCTGCGCGCCGCCTTTGACCAGGTGATACCGTCGCTGCAGTGACTTGCCCACAACGAGATATGCCTGATCAGATCATCGGACCGACCTCACATTATTTCTACGCCCAGCGGCTCAAACTTCATTATGTCGATTGGGGCAACGAGGCGCTCCCGCTCGCGGTCCTGGTTCATGGCGGCCGCGACCACGCCCGCAACTGGGATTGGGTGGCGCTCGAACTGCGGCAGCATTTTCACGTCGTCGCGCCTGATCTCCGCGGCCATGGCGACTCCGACTGGGCGATTGGCGGCAGCTACTCGATGATCGATTATGTACTCGACCTGGCCCAACTGATGAGCGCGATTGGGACTGCGCCCGCCACCTTCATTGGGCACTCCCTCGGCGGCGGCGTGGTGCTGCAGTATGCCGGGGTTTTTCCCGAACGCGTTCGGGCCGTGATCGCAATCGAGGGACTTGGTCCGCCGCCGGCGATGATCCAGGAGAGCGCGGCCGATCAGCGGATGCGCAATTGGATTGAAGTGATGCAAGCGCTGGCGCGGCGCAAAGTGCGCGAGTACCCGACGCTCGACAATGCGCTCGCCCGGATGCGCGAAGCCAACCCGCATCTGAGGGTCGACCAGGCGCGCCATCTCACGATTCACGGCGTGCGCCGCAACGAGAACGGCACCTACTCGTGGAAGTTCGACAACTACGTGCATGCCACCTCGCCGTATCTCTTCAACCTCAAGGATGCGAGTGAGATTTGGGGTCGCATCGCGAGCCCGTGCCTGTTGATACGCGGCGATGAGTCGCCGTGGGCGGGTGAGCCGGAGCGCGATGGACGCCTGGGCGCTTTCCGCGCCGCCCAGTCGGTGGTGATTCGCGGCGCCGGCCATTGGGTTCATCACGATCGGCTCACCGAATTCCTCGGCGCAGTGCGCGGCTTCCTCAAAATCTAGACGCAAATGGCGGCAGCACCGAAAGAGACCTCCAAGGCGTCCTGGCCGCGGCTCGGTTCCTTCCTGGCGCTGCGCTCGGACCAGTTCGAGTACGTCGAACTAATTCTGCTGGCCGTGATGGTGGGTGTGCTGGGCACGCTCGGCAATCTGGGCTTTCGCTATCTGATTGAGTTCTTTTCCTACATTTTCCTGCACCTCGAATGGAATGCGCTCGGTATCCGGCTCGATTCGATTCATGCGCTGTTGATACCGCTCATCCTGCTTTCCGGCGGCATCGGCATCCTGGTGCTCAACTGGTTTTTCCCCGGCGAGGTGCTGGGCTATGGGTTTCCGCATTTTCTCGAAATGGTCAATCTGGGCAACGCCCGCATCAAGCGCACCTGGATCGTGGTCAAGGCGTTGGGCGCGGCGCTATCGCTGGGCGCGGGCGCGTCGGTCGGCCGCGAAGGTCCGATCGCGCAGATCGGCGGCGCCATCGGCTCGGCGGTCGCGCAAATGCGCCGGCTCTCGGCCGAGCGAGCCAAGGTCCTGGTCGCCGCGGGCGCCGGGGCGGGAATCGCCACCACCTTCAATGCTCCAATCGGCGGCCTGATGTTCGCGCAGGAGATCGTACTGCTGAATCAGACCGAACTCGCGAATCTGTCGTTGCTGATCATCGCGACCATGAGCGCGGTGGTCACCGAGCGGGCCTTGACCGGCAACTCCTCGGTCTTCGCGCCGGCGCCGTTCGTGCTGAAAAGCTACCTGGAGATGGTGACCTACGGCGTGATGGGAATCGTGATCGGGATAATCGCCGCCGGCTATATCCACTTCGTCCACCAGGTGGCGGATTTCTTCCGCCGTCTGGCGTGGCCTGACTGGGCGAAGCTTGGCGTCGGGTTGCTTGCGGTGGGACTGATCGCGATCCCGCTGCCGCAAAACCTGTCCGACGGCTATCCGGTAATCAACCGCGCCCTGCAGGGTCATTTCACGCTTTCGCGGATGGGGGGCCTAGCCGCGGCCAAGTTTTTCGCCAGTGCAGTGTCGCTCGGATGCGGCGCGCCGGGCGGCGTCTTCGGACCGATCTTCTTTATCGGCACCATGTGCGGCGGAGCATTGCAGCGGGTGTTCGCAAAGCTGCTGCCCGGCTTCACCGGCCCACGCGGTTCGTACGCGTTCGTCGGATTGGGCGCCTTCCTGGGCAGCGCGACGCACGCGCCGATGACCGCGCTGTTCCTGCTCTTCGAGACCACCCGCGACCTGCAGATCACGCTGCCGGCAATGATCACGGTGGTGCTCTCAATGATTGTGGCGCGCGCGTTCGAGCCCGAGTCGATCGATACTTACGCGCTGGTCCGCGCCGGCAAGAGCCTCGAGATTGGCAAGGAGCGGCTGGTCCTGAGCCAGATACCGGTCAGCGGCGTGATGACCCGCGAGGTCGATACAATCACCGAGAATCGTCCGCTCGCCGAGGTGCTGCAGGTCGCCGGCGAAACATCACAGGCAGTCCTGCCGGTGCTCAACAGCGAGGACGAGCTGTCCGGAGTTATCGTCACGCGCCACCTGCTGGCGCTGCTGGTGGGCGGCGACGATCTTGGTCCGCTGGTGAATGCCTACGACCTCGCGTGGCGCAACCCACCGACCGTGACGCCATCGGCCAGCCTCGATCGGGCGACGCAATTGATGGAGTACGATGCGCTCGAAGAGCTGCCGGTGGTCGAGACCGAGCATGGCGGCAAGTTCCTGGGCCTGGTGACGCGTGGCGCGATCGCGCAGACCTTCAATCGGGTCAGTGTCTCGCTATCGACGCTCGCCACCCGCGATTCGAATATCTACTGGGCCACCGGCTATCGCGTGGCGCGTATGGCGGTCCCCGCCTCGGCGACGGGAAAGACGCTGCGGGAGCTCGATCCGCGCGCGCGGTTCGAGGTCAGCGTGCTGGGCGTGCGTGATCGCGACGATCCGGGGACCGGTTTTAAGCCGATTGCGCCCGACCGTTTGCTCAAGCCCGGTGACGAGCTGGTGGTCGCCGGACGTTCGACCGGACTGCGCCAGTTTGCCCGCGAGCTCCAGCAAGTGTGAGCGATCTCCGCGACCGCCTTACCAGGTGCCGTCGGTGACTTTCAGATGATCGTCGAGTGAAAAGATATTGCCGACCGTGAAAACGATGGTCTGCACCATCATGCGATCGGCCTCGGTCGGCACGCTGCCCCACAGCACGATCGTGTCGCCCTCAATCTTGAAATGCACGTTGGTATAACCCTGGAAATCGAGCGCCTTGCGAATTGCGGCGGCGCGCTCGTTGGTGGAGTTTTCAGGTTCGCCGGGCTCCGCGCCGAACGGCGGCGGTATCGGCTCCACGCTGCCGCTCCCGCTGGGCGGCTCCGCAGGCACTGCGTTGAAGTACGAGATCAGCCGTGTCACGAAGAAGGCAAAGGCAAAGATCGCGATCAGGATCAGCACCGGCTTTCTCAGCCGACGTCGGTAACGCGTATCGGGAACCGTCTCGCGATGTGGCAGGGTCTGCAGGTCCGGCAAGTCCGCGGTCTTGGCATCCGGGTCGCCCGCGACATGAGCCGCGCCTAAAACATGGCGCAAATCCGTGGCGCAATATGAACAGAAACGCGAGTCAACCGGAATCCGACGCCCGCAGCCGGGACACGCGGTCTCGCTGGCGTCGATCAGAACCGTCGCTGCCTCGGCGGTAGACTTCTGCGCAGCCCCCGAATTCGGGCGCGCCGCGATTGAGCCGCCGGCTGGCATGCCGAGCGGCAGCTTTAACTGCGGCCGAGCCGTTTTCGATCTGGCCGGCGTTACCGTCTGGGCGCCATCTCCCGCGTTGTTCGCGTTCAAGCCGCCGTTCTTGATCTCTGCCAGCCGACGGCGGAACTCTTGCGCGGTCGGGATCCGCTTTTCGATATCGTATTCGAGCGCCTGATCGGTGAGCGCTGCCAGCGCGGACGTGACATTCGGCGCCAGCGTTCTCAGCGGCGGAAAACTGAAGGGCGCCTCCCGCGCAGGATCGCGGCCGGTCAGACAGTGGTGAATGGTCGCGCCCAGCGCATAGAGGTCCGAACGCAGCTCGACCTTGCCGCGATACTGCTCGGGCGGCGCATAGCCTTGGGTGCCGATCATGGTGACGTTGCTGAGCGGCTGAAAATGGCGCGCGATGCCGAAATCGATCAGCTTGGCCTGGCCGCCAGCCGCGATCATCACATTGCTGGGCTTGAGATCGCGATAGATCACCGGCGGACTCAGGCCGTGCAGGTAGGCGAGGGTATCCAGCACCTGTATCGCGATGTCGATCACGCGGGCCTCGGGCAGCCGGCCGCCGGCGCGCGTGAGCTCCTCATCGAGCGTCGCGCCGTCGATATACTCCATCACCAGATAATGGTGGTTGCGCTCGCTGAAATAGTCGTAGATACGGGGGATATGCTCGTTGCTGAGCTGCGCGAGCATGTCGGCCTCGCGCTGGAAGGCAGCTTCGGCCTGCCGCAGCATCTCGGGGTTGGTCAGACTGTCGACCATCTCGGCCAGCGCGCAGCGCCGCGACGCCAACCGCAAGTCCTCGGCCAGGTAGACCAGTTTCATACCGCCGCCGCCGAGCGGCTTGACGACCTTGTAGCGGCCGCCAACGATTGTATCGGGCGCGATCATCCGCAAATTATCGTGGCGTTAATCATGGTTGCGCAGTTCATGCTGGCGGCGGCGCATAACGCGAAGACCGCCGGCGCTGACGGAAGCGGGCGACGATCGCATCTTCACTGAGAGCGCCGGAGAGCGCCGCATTTCCGGCACATACCAGGTGCAGGATAAAACCGAACGGCTGAGCGATCGCATAGGCCATCACCACGCCGATAAACCAGGCCAGCGCGGCGAACGGGCGATGCCGATAAAGATGACCCAGGCCCGGGAGCAGGCTCAATCCGGCGGCGACCACCGGCTGCCACGAGAGATCGCGTAACAGGAGCGGACCTCCGGCCAGCGGCGCGCCGCATTCCTTGCAGAACCGTGCGTTGGCAACTACCACCGGCTGTCCACAACGCGAACAGAAGTGCGCCGGTCCCATTCCGTCATCAGGCATGGAACGTAAGTGGCGCTTCGCCGAGTGCGATCAGATCGCCGTCAGAGATGGGCGCCTGCGCGACGCGGCGGCCGCCGAGGTAGGTGCCATTCTGGCTCTCCATATCGCGCAACTCGAAGCCGCCGTTGGAGGCCACGATTTGCGCATGATGGCGCGAGACCGAGGCATGGCTGACGACGATATCGTTGTCGAGCGCGCGGCCCAACCGGGTCGCGCCGCCCTCGCGGACCGGATAGCGCCGGCCGGTTTCGTCAATTAGATGCGGCTCGTGCGGCCCGGTAGAAACCGCCGTTTCGGGGCGTGGATTGTGGATGAATGCCGGACCATCGGGACGGCCTGCGCGCCCCGCAGCTCCCTGCCGCAGATGAAAGCTTAGCAGGTAATCGCCAATCTTGATCGTATCGCCATCGGCCAACGGCGCGCTCTCGATCACTTTGCCGTTGACGGTAGTGCCGGCCTGGACCGCGAGATTTTTGATCTCCCATCGGTCGGCCTGTCGCGTGATCACCGCATGGCGGGCCTGGACGCGCGGATCGCCGAACAGGCCGACGGCGTTTTCTTCAGCTCGCCCCAGTGTGATCGTCGGACGTTCGAGACGGAACTGGCGGCCCGAGAGCCGTCCCGCTTCGACCGCCAGCCAGGCGTTCTTGGTCAGCTCCTGGACCAATCCGATCGCCAGTCCGATTGCAAGGCCGAGAACGCACAGGCCGATCAGCCGCGATGAGGTCCCGCCGCCGCCGCTGAGATTAATCAGATCGAACAGAAAACCTCCGACAAAGCCGCCGACCCATCCGCCGACCGCGCCCCTGACGACGTTGCGTAGCGAAAGGCTCGCGAGACCCACTGCGACGCCCAGCATCAGACCGCTCAACGCCCATCCGATGGTGCGCGCCAGCACCAGCCAGCCGAAAGCCCCGGCGTGGTTAACGCCCCATCCGCCGGCCACCAGGATGGCCGTGAAGACCACGTTGGCGTAATAGACTGCCGGCAGCCCGATCACAAAACAGACGATGAAGCCGCGCACGAAGTCGCGCGTGGTACGAGGAGTAACCGCTACGGTCTGCGATTCGCTGGCCAGCACCAGGCCACCGATCATCGCCCACATCAGCGCCATCGAAAGGATTCCGCCGATCTGGCTCCAGACCGTTTGGACCTGGGTCAGAGAGTGGCCGCGGGCGGCAATCTCAACGGGGAGCCAGCCGATCGCGCCGCCGGCCAGCCCGGCTATCGCCATAAAGACCAATTGGCGCCGATCGATCGACCCGCTCATTCAGAGTGCTCCCTCCCGCGTTACGCTGGGCCGGCCACGCAGGCCAGCATTAATAATAACATAATCGGCCGTCGGGGCGCGCGCGAGTTGCCGACCTGCACCCGAATAGCGCATCATTTGGCCCGTCCCGAAGGGCAATACGCATATGGCTGACGACAATCTGATTCGCGAACCGTTTGGACCGCTGCAGGGCGTGAAGCTGCTCTCGACCGGCACGCTGATTGCGGGGCCGTTCGCGGCCGAGCTGGCGGCCGAGATGGGCGCCGAAGTGATCCAGGTCGAGCGGACGAAAACCGGCGATCGCGCGTGGCGCCAATTCGGACCGATGCTGCCGGCGCGCGAGCGGGCAGAACCGGTCAGCACTACCTGGGCACAGGAGCGGCGCAACATGTTTTGCGTGACGCTCGATCCCACTACTGCGAAGGGCCGCGAAATCTTTTTGAAATTGATCGCGCGTTCGGAGATCTGGCTGGAGAATGCGAAAGCCGGCACCTGGGACAAATGGCGGCTCGACGATGCCACCCTGTGGAGCGTCAACCCGCGACTGGTGATTACCCACGTTTCAGGCTTCGGCCAGGACGGCGATCCGGAGTTTCGCAGCCGTCCGTCCTACGACTACATCGGGCAGGCGATGGGCGGGATCATGAATCAGACCGGCTTTCCCGATCCGAGTCCGCCGACGCGCGCGGCGCCGTGGCTCGGCGATTATATCGCGGCCCTGTTCGCGCTCTGGAGCTCGCTCGCCGGACTCACCTACGCGCGCGAGACCGGCAAGGGCCAGGCGATCGACCTCGCGCAGTACGAAGTGATTCATCGGCTGCTCGGCGGCACGATGATCGAGTATTTCGAGCGCGGCTTGATTCGCCATCGCAGCGGCAACAAGGCGCAGGACTTCCAGCCCGGCGATACCTTTCGATGCCGTGACGGATGGGTTGCGATCGCGGCGTTGGCGGGAGAGCCGTATGACAACCTGTTGCGCACCATCGGACTCGATCCCGATGACGAGCGATGGCAGCGGGCGCGTACCGCAGTCGAGTCGCCCGACGGGTTAGAGTTCGATCGACGGTTGCGCGAATGGATTGCCGGGCTTGAGGTGAGCGGAGCCGTCCAGCGGCTCAACCAGATGAAGGTCGCGTGTGCGCCGGTGCTCGACGCGCGCGGGATGGCGGAGCATCCGCAATACCGGGCGCGCGGCGTTCATATCGAGTGGGAAGATCTGACCGCGGGCCGGCTGCGTGGAATCGGTCCGGTGCCGCGCTTTTCACAGACTCCGGGGCGAATCTTTCGCGGCGCGGTACCGGTCGGCTACGACAACCGGCGGGTGTACGGTGATCTGCTGGGGCTCGGAGAGGCCGAAATCGAGCAACTCAAACGCGAAAATGTGATCTAGAACAGAGGAGATTCCGATGGGCAAAGCCGAGTTGCTGCCAACCACCGTAGTCGGCAGCTATCCGCAGCCGGATTGGCTGATCGATCGCGAGAAGCTGCTCTCCAATCTGCCGTTTCGCGTGCGGGCCGGCGAGCTATGGCGAATTCCGGCACCGCTGCTCGAGCAGGCGCAGGATGACGCAACGATCGTGGCGATCCACGAGATGGAGCGCGCCGGTGTGGATATCGTCTCGGACGGCGAGATGCGGCGCGAGAGCTATTCCAATCGCCTCGCCAATTCGCTGGGCGGCGTCGATCGCGAGAAGATCGGCACTAACATGGATCGCACCGGCAAGCCGCACGCGGTGCCGCTGGTCTCGGGCCCGATTCGACGCCTCGGCCCGATCGAAGTACGCGACCTTACCTTTCTGCGCGAGCATACCAATCGTCGCATCAAGATCACGCTGCCGGGGCCGTTCACGATGACGCAGCAGGCGGAGAACGGCCACTATGCCGACGAAACCGCGATGGCGATGGACTACGCGGCGGCCGTAAACGCGGAAATCAAGGATCTGTTTGCGGCCGGCGCCGACGTTGTCCAGATCGACGATCCGTATATGGAAGCGCGCCACGACAAGGCGCGCCAGTTCGGGATCAAGGCGCTCAATCGCGCTCTGGAAGGCGTCGCCGGGACCACCGCGGTCCATCTATGCATGGGCTATGCGCACGTGGTGAAGCGTCCCAAACCGAACAGTTACGAGTTTCTCGCCGAACTCGAGGATTCGGCAGCCGATCAGATTTCGATCGAGGCTGCGCAACCCCGACTCGATCTTTCGGCGCTCAAAAAGATTCGCACCAAAACCGTCATGCTGGGCGTGTTGGACCTGAAGGACCCTACCATCGAGACCGCGGCGACCGTGGCCGAGCGGATTCGCGCCGCCCTGAAGTTCGTGGAACCTGAGCGACTGGTGATCGCGCCGGATTGCGGGATGAAATATCTGACGCGCGAGGTAGCCTTTGGAAAACTTAAAGCGATGGTTGATGGGGCTGCCGCGGTCCGATCCGCTTTATAACCTCGATATTCTCTTTTAGCGTCCAGTTATCCAGTCTTCGCTTCGTTTGGACAGGAAATCCGCATTTATCCTGTGGATTCCCTTATGGGAATCCTCTTGCCTATAAGTTTTCTTCGCTTTTTTGTGGTGGCTAACTTATGTTAACGATTGGTTATCCTAATCTGCGGGCAAGGGGATAAGACTATGAGCGGCAAATCATCAGTAGTTGCTTGCGTCGGAATCCTGTTGTTGTTTGCCGGCGGACTCGCCGCAGCGCAGGAAGAAGCTGCGATCAAGCCCGGCACGGTCATCACCATGCAGAACTGGCAGAATTACAAGGATTACCTGCCAGCAGGCCTCCAGCTGATGTTCGATGGCAAGACGCCCTGGAAGCTCGAACCGGATTATCGGATGGTGATCGGTCCCACCCACAATTATCGCTGGCCG
>DATJRJ010000026.1:0-9001 GCA_035504735.1 Binataceae bacterium (SeqCode) | reverse complement strand
CTGCTCTGCTACCTGGTGCGGCGGCATTACCAGTATGTCACCAGGGCAATCCAGCAACTCGAGGCCGACATCCTGCCGCAAATCTATTCGGCCAAGGAAAGCAGGCAGGAAACCTTCGATCCCAAGGCTCCCACCGCGGTTCTGCTGGTCAGCGGCTTCAACGGACTCGGCCTGGCGACTTTGACCACCCTCGACCGGCTGTTCGGCGGACAGTTCAAGAACATGGTTTTTATCAGCGTCGGCGAGGTCGACTCGGCGCTGCTCAAGGGGCCCGAAGAGGTCCGTCAATTGGAGCAGCAGGTCGCTGACGATCTCAACGAATATTGCCAGCTCGCCGCCGACATGGGGTTCCATCCGGAACTCCGCATCAGTATCGGTCCGGATGTCGTGGCTGAACTGAAACGCCTGTGCCTGGCGGTCGTCAAGGAGTTTCCTCAGGCGGTCTTTTTTGCCGGCAAGCTCATTTTCACCGATGAGCTCGAGGGCTTCATCAGCCGCTTCCTGCATAACCATACGGCGCTCGAATTGCAGAGCTGGCTGCAGGTCCACGGTATGAGCCTGGTGATTCTGCCGGTCAGAGTGGCGAATTCGAAAAATCCGGCCCAGGTCGGCCAGGGCGGCACGGGCGAGGGAGCGCCGCCGGTCGGCCAATCGGCGGCATAGCTAAAAGATTGCGGGGGATTGTGCGGAGCGTCCGCGCCGATCTCGTCGGGACGCCCCGCCCGGAAAATTCAGCCGCCGTATTTGAAGCCGCACTCGGCGAGCGTCAACACTTCGGAATCGCGCTTGACGTGGCCCTCGGTCACCTGACCGACAACCGTGGAATGGTCGCCCAGTTCGTAGAAGCCGACCACGTCGCATTCCACCGATGCGGGCGCGTCGCTGATAATCGGCGCGCCGTTGGCGCCGGCCTCGTAGGCGTAGGCGCCAAATTTGCCGGACTGCGGCTCGACGTGCTTGAAGTATGCCATCGCGAGCCCCTTCTGCCCGGCGCCAAGCATCGAGAGCGCGAACTTCTTCGCTTGTTTCACCAAATCGTGGGCGGTCGAGTCCTTCTTGATGCCCACCACCACCAGCGGCGGATTGAACGCTGTCTGGGTCACCCAGTTCACCGTCGCGACCGTCTGCTTGTCGCCGGCCTTGACGCCCAGCACGTACAATCCATACGGAATCATCAGTAAAGCCTGTTTTTTCGCCTTCTCATCCATGTGAAACGACCTCCGTCCTGAAATCAGTGATGAAAGATTTGAAATGTCGGGGCAAAATCATTCTTAGCGCCATCATTTTCGCCTGTCCACTTGCGCCAGCAGGATGACGGGGCCAAGCGTGATACTATAGTGGCGGGATAAGGCAGCACTTCCGATGGCACCAGTATCGAAACCTGCGAAAGAGCCGCGTATCAAGGGACTCAACGAGGTCGGCCGCTATGCGATCGGAATCCTGTGGGCGGACGGCCATGACAGTATCTACCCGCTCGAGAACCTGCGCCGCGCCTGCCCATGCGACGCCTGCGGCGGGCGTCTCGCCGACGAGATTCCCGATGCCAGCCGGCGGCTGCGCCATCTATCGCGAATGGGCGAGACCGGGATGTTCCTGGGCTGGGCCGATGGCCATGAGACGCTCTACACCACCACGCAGTTGCGCGCGCTGTGCCGATGCGCCCATTGCGTCGCCGAGCCGGAACGCCCGATAACCGGCTGAAATCCTGCGACTGGGCGGCCATCGCCGCGGCTCACATCCGCCGTTGTACGGTGGGACCCGCCCCGCGTAGAATAAAAGTGTGCTAAGAGACTCGTTCGACCGCGAAATCAACTATCTGCGGATTTCCCTGACCGACCATTGCAACCTGCGATGCGTTTACTGCATGCCGCTGCAGGGGGTCCATTTCGCCCCCAGGGCCGAGCTGCTAACGCCGGCCGAAATCGAGACGGTGGTGCGTGCCGCGGTGAGTGTCGGTTTCCGCAAGTTCCGCCTGACCGGTGGCGAGCCGACGCTGCGTCCGGACCTGCTCGAAATCGTCGGACGCCTGGCCGCAGTCGAAGGCGTCGGCGATCTGGCGCTGACTACCAACGCCGTGCTGCTGCCCGATCTCGCGCGGCCGCTCAAGGACGCCGGCCTCAACCGCATCAATGTCCATCTCGATAGCCTCAATCCCGCCACCGTCGAACGGCTGATGCGCTGGGGCACCTTCGCCCAGATCTGGCGCGGCATCATGGCCGCCGAGGCAGCCGGGCTGGTTCCGATCAAGCTCAATTCGGTGGTGACGGCCGGCTACAACGAGGCCGACGTCGTCGACCTGGCGCGCCTAACCCTAGAGCGCGACTGGCACGTGAGATTCATCGAGCTGATGCCGCTCGGAGGCGGCGAGTGCGCGACCATCTCGGTGCAGCGCTACGTCTCGAATATCGAGACCCGGCGGCGAATCGAGGCGGAACTCGGCGCGCTCGCGGAGTTGAAGGTGACCAATCCTTCCGATGAGGCGCGCAACTACCGGCTCGCCGGCGCGCGCGGCGTAATCGGGTTTATCAGCCCGGTCAGCGAGCCGTATTGCGATACTTGCAACCGGATGCGGCTCACGGCTGACGGCAAGTTCCACCTCTGCCTGCTGAACGACGACGAGCTCGATGTGCGCAAGGCCATCCGCGAAAATCCGGGCGACGGAATTCCGCGGGTGGCGCGTATCCTGGAGCGCGCGGTGGCGCTGAAGCCGACGGGCCATCACCTGTTGGAAGGCCGCTCGACCCGCGAACGCTCGATGTTCCAGATCGGCGGCTGACGCCTCCTGCAACGCGCATTGCATCGGGCGGCGTGAAGGCTTACAGAGTTTCCATGGAACCCGTCTTCTGGATTGTCGCTCAACATGGCAATCGAAAAATATGACGCGCCGGACCGCGCCGGCCTCGAAACCGATCAGCGCGAAGCCGATCTGATCGACCGGGCACGTGCGCTCCGCCCGCTGCTGCTCAAAAACGCCGCCGAGGCCGAACGCCGCCGCCGTCTGCCCGACGAAAACATCCGCACGCTCGAAGAAGCGGGCCTCTTCAAGCTGATGACGCCGCGACGCTGGGGCGGACATTGCGCTTCGTTCCGCACCCTGATGATGACCGCGGCCGAGCTCGCGCGCGGCTGCCCCGCAACCGGATGGATCCAGTCGCTCGCCAACAACAGCACCTGGACCGCGACCCTGCTGCCCGACCGCGGACAGGAAGAGGTCTTCGCCGGCGACCTGGGCGCACGCGCCTGCTCGGTCTACGCGCCGGCCGCGAACGTTCGCGAGGTCGATGGCGGATACGTGATCAGCGGACGTTGGGATTATGCCTCGGGATGCTGGCATGCGTCGTGGGCGGTGCTCGGCTTTCTGATTCCGGGCGCCGACGGCAAGCCCATCGATCATGGCGCCGCAGTTATTCCGATGCGCGAGCTGTCGATCGAGGACACCTGGTTCGCCGCCGGGATGAAAGGCACCGGCTCGGCCACCATCGTCGCCAATGAAGTCTTCGTGCCCCATCACCGGGTGCTGTCATTTCCGCGCCTGCTCGCGGGCGAGCGCCCCGCCCGGCAGTACAACGGCGAGTTCACCGATCATTTGTCGATGATGCCGATACTGGCGGTCAATCTGGTCGCTGCGCCGCTCGGGACGGCCCAGACGGTGCTCGAGCTGGTGGCCGAGGGCACCCATCGGCGCGGCGTGACCTACACGATCTACGGCCGCCAGAGCGACTCCGCGGTGGTGCATCATCAGATTGGCGAAGCGGCGCTGAAGCTCGATAGCGCCTGGCTCCATATTTTGCGCGCCGCCGACGAGATCGACGCGGGAGGGCGCGCCGGACGTCATCTGGACTATCTCACCCGCGCGCGGATTCGCGGCGACGCGGGCTACGCAGCGCGACTTGTGCGCGAAGTGATCGATCAGCTTGTCTCGATCGGCAGCTCGGGCGCTTTTGCCGAATCAAATCCGCTGCAGCGCTTGTGGCGCGATGCCAACCTCGCCAGCCGCCACGCGGCGCTGACTATCGGTCCATGCCTGGAGCTCTACGGCCGCGCATACCTGGGGATTTCGCCGAATATCACCGAAATGATCTGACGCCGCCAGTCATCGGGATTTGCATTCCGCGGCGGCCTCGATCCAGTGTAACCGATGGCCGGCGAGTCGCATCGATGGGAAGTCGGCGGCGTCCGAATCGCGCGTCTCGCCGATCATCAGGCGACGCTGTTCGGCGCCTTCCTGGTACCGGAGTTCACGCCCGAGAATGTCCGCGCCGAGATCGATTGGCTGGCGCCGCATTTCGCCTCGGCCGACGGCCGCATCGGTCTCAGCTTCCATTCGCTGCTGGTGGAATCGGCCGGACAAAAGATCGTCATCGACACCTGCATGGGCAATCACAAGGCGCGGCCGGCTCCGCTGTGGGATCCGCAGCTCGGCTGGGACATGCGCCAGGGCGATTACCTCGACGGTCTTGTTCGCGCGGGCTTCGCGCACGAGTCGGTCGACCTGGTCGTACTGACGCATCTGCACGGCGATCACGTCGGTTGGAACACGATGCTCGAGGGCGGCCGCTGGGTACCGACCTTTCCGAACGCGCGCTACCTGATCGTGCGCGAGGAATGGGAATTCTGGTCACGCTCCGACGACCCCCATTTCCGCATCCCGCTGGAAGACTCGGTGCGGCCGGTGATCGAGGCCGAGATGGTGGAGTGGGTCGGCACGCGCCATCGGATCAACGGCGAGCTGCGCCTAGAGCCAACTCCCGGCCATACGCATGCCCACGTGAGCGTCGTCATCGAGTCGGGCGGCACCTCGGCGATCACCACCGGCGACCTGATCCATCATCCGCTCCAGTGCGCTCATCCGGACTGGAACTGCCGCTTCGATCTCGACCCCGCACAGGCGCGGACCACGCGCTGGGATTTCCTGCGGCGCTCGGCCGATCGCGCCCTGCTGGTCTTCGGCACGCACTTCCCGTCACCCTCGGCGGGCCGCGTCGTCAGGCACGGCGGCGCATTTCAATTCATCCCGGATTTCGGGCTAAGCTAAGTTTGCTATGGCAGAAGCGAAACCTTTCTTCGTCGATTCTTCCAATGAGCAGCCGCGGCCGATGAACTTTTGGGCGCCGCTGATGGTGACCGGCGCAGAGCTCGACGCCGAAGCCGCACGTTTGGCGGATCTCGGCCTGCCGCGCGGTGCCCGCCGGCGTTCCCGAATCGTGCATCCAAGCGCGATCGCACCGGGGCAGGGCTTCGCGCCGGGAATCGAGGTTGCGCTCAACGTGCTGCGGCCGGGCGAGAGCACGATTCGCTATCGGCAGAATTCGAGCCAGGTCGCGATGTGCATTCGCGGCGCGGCGACCGCGATCGTCGGACGGCGCGGGCTCGCCTTCGAGCGATTCGACGTCTGGAACATCCCGTCGATGGAGGTTTACCGCTACGAGAATCGCGGCGCCGACCTCGCGATCTTTCTCAGCTACAGCAATGCGCCGCTGCTGGAAAAACTCGAGGTCCATTACGTCGAGGAAGATGCTGCCGAGCCCCCGGCCGTCACCGCGCCCGCTGCGGCGGGGAAACGCGCCAAGGATTTTGCCGACGACATCGCACTCGGCCACGACGGCGCGCGGCTGCTCGGCTATGAGCACCTGATCGATATCGACGTGGTACCCTCGCTCGCGCTGCTATGGCCGTGGCGCGCGGTCTCGCAGTATCTCGGCCGCGTCGAGGAGCTGGGCGGCGAGGCCGGCAAGGCTTATCGCGGCCGCCATCTTTACGTCCTCTACAATCCTGCGACCGAGCGGCGCAACGGCACCACGCACTCGTTTTTCGCAACCATCGCCCAATACCCGCCCAACCGCGTTGACATCCCGCATCGGCACAGCTCGGCGGCGATCAATTACATATTCGGTGGCAGCGGCCGCAGCGTGGTCGATAGCCATCGGTTCGAGTGGCGAGCCGGCGATATCATGCTCTCCGCGCCGGCCTGGGCGATACATAACCATGCCGCGGGTCCGGATGGCTGCCGGATCCTGACGGTCCAGGATCATCCGCTGCATATCGCGATGGAGTCGCTGATCTGGCAGGAGACGCTCAAGGAGCCGGTAGTGAAACTGGGCAGCGAAGCCGGCGCGCAGACCAACCTCGGCAAGCTGGCCGCGCGAGCCTGAAGCCCGCCGCATGATTCAGATCATCGCGGCAGTACCGGCGTGAGCTGCGAATTGGTCGGAGGTGCGATAGGGACCGGCGCGAATACCGGCGCACCGCCGGCGCCGCCTTTCTGCGAGAATGCGCCGGTCACCGGCGGCACCGGCAGCAGCGTGCTGATCGGGCCGGCTTCGCTGGTCAGGTATGCGGTCGACGGCGCCGGCGTGTTGATCAGCACCGGTGCCACGCCTTCGAGCTGAAAGATCACGAACGGGTTGAAGCCGGTCGGCTGATTCACCGTCCCGAGATTCACCGGCTCTTCCCCGGCGAAGACCACGATCCTCGGCACAAAAATCCGCCCGCGCTCGCCACGCAGACTATAGACTCCCGGCGGCAGGTCGGCTTCGAACTGGCCCTGATTGCTGGTCGGCGCCATATAGATGTCGCGGGTAGCATGATTCTCGAAATGGAGTTGGCGGCCGGCGATCTGTCCGGAAGGAGCCGCCAGCACGCCGCTGACCTGGGCTGCACGAGCGTTCCGAGCACCGCAAACCAACGCGACTATTGCGATTAAGAGCGGGATGGAAAATTTTCGCATGATGCTACCGTTGCACAGGTTCATAGCGCGCCGTCAGTTTCAAATCGCAAAGACGCCCCCAGAATCTATTATGGACCGAGGCGGGAGAAAAGCATGGAACGCATCGTGATCTACCATAACCCGAGCTGCGGCCAGTCGCGCAGCGCTCATCGAATCCTGAGCGACCGCAAGATCGAGTTCGACACCATTGAATACCTCAAGCATCCACCCGATCGCGCGACGCTGGCGCGGATTCTCGCGATGCTCGAAGCGCCGCCTGCTGACCTGGTCCGCAAGGACAAACGCTTCGCCGCGCTCGGACTCAAAGCGGAAGACTATATGGCGCGCGATTCGGTGATCGATCTGCTCCTGAAATATCCCGAGCTGATGCAGCGGCCGATCGTAATTCGCGGCGAACGCGCGATGATCGCGCGGCCTGGCGAAAAAGTGACCGAGCTGCTGTAGCGGCTAGCGAACTGAGATCGGGATACGGAGATCAAATTCCGCGTTGACGGCGACTCCGTTTCTCATCGCCGGGAAAAAGCGCCACTGTTTCAGGGTATTGAGCAGGATCGCGTTCAATGATGGATTCTCGGTCGCCTTGGTCAGCGTTACCTCGACCGTACCGTCGGCCGCCACCTTGAAGTGGGCTACCGCGACCGCATTGAAGGTCTCTTCGCGCAGATCGTCGGGGATCTCCGGCGTCGGCGCGTAGATTGCGCGCGCGCCGGCATTGTCGCTGCCCAGGCCAGCGCCCGATCCCGAGCCGAAGCCGCCACTCACTCCGGTACGCTCAGTGCTGTGCACCGCCCCAGCCGCCGCGGCGGGCGGCGCTTCGACGCTCTTCGCGGTGCCGGCAATAGATGGCGGCGCCAACGGTACGATCGGTTTGGGCAGCGCCCGATGATGAACCCGCGGATGCGGGTGCTCGATCGGCTTGGGCTTCGCAATCACCCGCGCCGGCGCGGGCGCTGCCGTGCCGCCCTGCAGCCCCGCCGGGGGTAACTCGATAATCCGGGCCTGCACCGCGCTGAATTCGGGCGGCGGCGGCGCGGTCCGCTCCAGGAGCCGCGCGAAAGCCAGCAAGACCGCGGCCCATAGCACCACCGCGAGCGGCACGATCCAGACCAGGCGCCGCCGCGGCTCATCGAAATCGAATGGCGCGGCCGGGGTGGCGCCTGCGTTCATTCGCGCCGTACCGCGATCAGGAAATGTTGGATACCCGCGCGCCGCGCCTGGAGCATCGCCTCGACCACGATTCCATCGGGCGCCGCGCTGTCGGCATTCACTACCATCCCGGGGTCCGTCGCGCTGACCATCGGCTTGAGCATCACCGCCATCGTGTCGAGCGTGACCGGAGTCTTGTCGAGAAAAATCTTGCTATCGCGGGTGATGGTCAGTGTGATCGGCTCCTTGTGATTCAGGTTCGGCGCATCGCCTTGCGGCAGATCGACCCGCAGCGAGTTGAGACTCTGCATCGAGAGCGAGGCCAGCATGAAAGTGACCAGCAGGAAGAACATCACGTCGATCATCGGGATGATCTCGATTCGGCCGCGGCGATAATTGCGCATCCTGCGGATCTTCATCGCTAGGCTCTCCCGCTGCGCTTCGCCAGCGGTTCGGGTGGCGCGAGCTCGCCGGGATCGCCGCCCTCCTGGTCAAGCCGGATATGGTCGACGAGCCGCGAGCCGAGGCGTTCCATGCGATCGAGCGCTTGTGACTGAACGCGAGCGAAAAAGTTGAAGCCGAACAGCGAGAAGATCGCGATTAGCAGACCTAGCGCGGTCGCGATCAGTGCCTCGGCCACGCCCGAAGTGACCTGAGTCGGCGCCACCAGCCCGGCGCCGCCAATCACCTTGAAGGCCTGCATCATGCCAGTGATGGTTCCCAACAGTCCCATCAGCGGCGCCGCGGTCACGACGGTCTCCAGAATCCAGAGGCCGCGGGAGAGCGTCCGTTCGATGCTGCCGGCCTCGTCACCGGCGCGCGATTCCACCCACCAGGCCGGCTGGTGGCGGTTCTTCGCAATTACGCCCAGGAAGCGGCTGTAGGCGTTGTGCGCAGGCAATGCCGCAAGCTCGCGGTCGAGGTCCGCCCAGTCAAAGCCATAGGTTTCAACCAGGCCCTGAACCGCAGGCGGCAGCCGCAGACAGCGCCGGTAGGCGACCACACGATCGAGGATGATGATAAACGCCAGCACCCCGAGCGCGAGCAGCGGATAAACCAACGGCCCGCCATAACCCACGGCGCGCCAGGCATCAACTATGCCCGGCATACAATCGCCTCCCGTGAAGT
>DATJRJ010000025.1:0-5613 GCA_035504735.1 Binataceae bacterium (SeqCode) | reverse complement strand
TCTTGCCGTTGCAGGCCGCAGACTTGCTGGCGTCTTACGTTCGACAAAAATATGCTGCCGATGCTCGGGGAGAGGAGTTTCGGAATGTTATTTGGGATGTTCTGACGGCTGACAACGGACCGGCAAATTTGAGCGCCGATTTGACTACTGAGGCATTGGTTGATTTGCGGAGACGAATACTCGCATCGAACGGTTAAGAATAATGGCCGTTCTCGGCAAGTTTACAGCCCGATAGGATGAATAGATGCCATACTATCGGCGCGAAGATGCAAAGCGCTTCTTTCTCGTTAAGGATTGTCCATCTTTCGATGAGGTTGCAGAACCTGGTCGATGCAGCTCGCTATCAGTTAGGGCTCGGACGCGCCCAGTATTCGGCCTGATCCGTCCATTTCATCGGGTGATCGTAATCACGAGGAACACACGCGGGAGTGCGTGTGTTGGCGTTGCGGCCAAAGCAGCGGAAGGGACGCTACAGCCGCTGCCGGCGGTCGGACGCTGATCTTCTACGTCAGGCTGCTGAAATTCGCGGTCGTAATTGGCGCGCGCAGGGCTGCGGCTTCAACAGCCAATTTGATCGCCAATGATGGTTCGCCGCCGCTCATAATGACGAACCCGGCCGCATGCGCCCGGAGCGAATCAATCAGCCTGAGATTTTGCGCGATCGTGAAGTTTTGCACCCGCTCCTCGCGCATGCGGTCGTAAACCTCCAGATGGCGCGCGACCGGTTTCAATTCTCGAACCCGGTTCTTCAGATAACGCGCCATGGCCGCATTCCGGATCGGCAAAAGCCCAATCACCGGCGCGATCGGCAACGGACGAATCTGTTCGATAAATCGCAGTGCCTGCTCCGCGTCAAAGCACGGCTGAGTGAGCGCAAAACGCGCGCCGGCCGCGGCCTTGCGTGCCAGTAAATCGAATTCCCGGGCAGGATCTGCACGATAGGGATTCGTTACCGCGCCCGCATATAGACTGCGCTCCGTCCGCGCCGCACCGTGCTTGTGAGCGCTCTGTACTTTGAGTCCATCAATCACGTGCAACAGGCCGATCGCGTCGAGATCGTTGAACTCGAATCCAGCGCTTGCCGGAAGACGGTCGCCCCTGAGTGCCACTACCCCGTCGATGTCGTAGGCGGCCGCTGCTAGCAGGTCGGACTTGAGCGCCAGCAGGTTACGGTCGCGGCATGAGACGTTCAGCACGACTGGAATCTTTAGTCGTTGCTTGATCGTCATTCCGAACGCGAGCGAAGAAAGTTTCGCGCGCCCCATCGCGTTATCCGTCAGATTGACTGCTCCGATCGCGCCATCAAGCAGTTCCAGCTTTTGCAACAGGGGCTCCATGTCGATCCCGCTCGGAGGACTGAGTTCGAGCCAAATCGCGAGCGCAGGGTTCGCAAGCTGTCGGGCGATTTCTGACATGTCGGTGGCTCACGCCGGGATCTGTTGTGCGACTTCCGGGGTGCCGAGTTCCCGTATCAGAAGTTCGATGTCCGATTGCGAAAGCGCAAAGTATCTCGCCTCCGGGTGATGCACGACCATGGCGCTGACGGACGCCTCAGGATCCATCATGAAACCCTCCGTTAGTCGCACGCCGATATGCCGCTCGGGGTCGAGCAGGCGGAAGAGCGTCGCCTGGTCCTCCAGGCGCGGGCAGGCGGGATAGCCGAACGAGAATCGCTTGCCTCGGTATCGTGCCTGGAAGAGTCCCTTCATGCCGAGTCCCCGTGGATCCTCGATTCCCCACATCTGCCGAATCTTGAAATGCAGCAGCTCGGCGAAGGCCTCCGCCCCTTCGAGCGCGAGTATCTGCAGGACATGCGATCTGAGATATTCGCCGTTGTCTTTCAACTGCGCCGCTAGCGCGCGAATCCCGGGGCCAACCGTAGTCGCGAAAAGGCAGATGTAATCCGCGCCTGGTTTCGCGAGCGGTGCCACAAAATCGGCGACACATAGATGAGGCGGTGCAGACTGACGGCCGAAAACTAGGGTCTCTAGGCAGCGGCGGTCGGGACCATAAATCAGCAGGCGGCGACGATCGGACTTGGCCGGGAAAAACCGGTAAACCGCGCTGGCGCGGATATCCGTGCGCTCGATCATCAGTCGCTGGACCGACTCGACCACACTCCGTAGCTCGGCCGCTCTCGAATCGCCGGAGGCCAGCACGCGCTCGGCGTCGCGCAGTCCGAGGTGGCGCGAGTAAAGCATCGCGGGATTCACGTATGGAAAGATTTCCGCGAGATCGAAGTCGTCGAGCACATGAAGCTCGAGATCGGGCGGCTGCGGAATTGCGCCGTCGTGCCGCACTGCTGATTCGACGACGCGGATTGGTGAGGCGGCCGGAACCGGTGGCGGTTTGACGACTTCGAGCATGCGCGCGGTCTCGCGATCGAGCCGCGCGGACAATTTGTCGCGCCGCTCCGGGTCCATGATTTGATGGGCCAGATCGAGGCCCTGCATCGCATCGTTCGCGTAGGCCACCAACCCGCCATACTCCGGGGCGATCCGGGTGCGGACGAAGCGCGCCGAAAGCGCCGCGCCACCCACCAACATCGGACACGCAATGCCGGCCGCTTGCAGATCCTGCGCGGTCGAGACCATCATCTGCGCCGACTTGACCAGCAATCCCGACAAACCGATGGCGTCCGGGCGATGTTCGACATAGGCGCGAATCAGCTCCTCGGGTGGAACCTTGATGCCAAGGTTGATCACGCGATAGCCATTGTTGGTCAGGATGATATCCACCAGCGTCTTGCCGATGTCGTGGACGTCGCCCTTGACGGTCGCAAGTAAGATCGTGCCGCGCGCGGCAGTCTCATTCTTTTCCATGTGCGGCTCGAGGTATGAAACCGCGGCCTTCATCACTTCGGCCGATTGCAGAACCTCAGCCACGATCATCTGATTAGCGTTGAACAGGCGCCCGACTTCGTCCATCCCGCTCATCAGCGGGCCGTTGATGATCGCGAGCGGCTTGCGTCCACCGAGCGCCAGATCGAGGTCGCGCAAAAGCCCATCGCGTGAACCCTCGACTACGTAACGCGCTAGTCGCTCGTCGAGCGTCAACGAGTGGCGGCTTTCGAGCTTGGGCACACAGACTCGCGTGCGGAAGTGCGCGGTGAACGCCGCAATCGGATCGGCGCCACGCGCCCAAATCAGATCTTCGGCAAGTCGGCGCTCGAGAGCGGAAATTGACGGATAACGCTCGAGCTTCTCGGCATTGACGATCGCCATATCCAGTCCCGCGGCCACGCAATGATGAAGCATCACCGAGTTAAGGAGTTCGCGTCCGGCCTCCGGCAATCCAAAAGAGACGTTCGAGATGCCCAGCACGGTTCTGCAGCGGGGCAGCGCGGCCTTGATCGAGCGAATTCCCGCGATCGTCTCCGCCGCTGAGCCCGTGTAGGTCGCGTCGCCGGTGCCGATCGGAAAGACCAAAGGATCGAAAAAAAGATCTTCATCGGCAAAGCCGAACCGGCCAGTCAGCAGCTCGTGAGATCGGACGGCGATTTCGAGCTTGCGTTGATGGGTAACCGCCTGCGCCTGGCGTTTGTCCTCGTCGATACAACCGACTACCAGCGCCGCTCCGTAGCATCGCGCCAGCTTGACGATTTTGGTCAGACGCTCGGCGTCCGGTCCGTCCTCGAGGTTGATCGAATTTATCAGCGCCTTGCCCTGCGAGCGCTCGAGTCCCACTTTGACCGCGTCGGGATCAGTCGAGTCGATCATGAGCGGCACCCGGACCTGCCGTGTCAGAATCTCCAGGAATCGGCCAAGATCGTTGCATTCGTCGCGGTCGGGATCCTGTAGGCATACATCGAGTACATTAGCGCCGCGTCGTACCTGGGCGCGGCCAACCTCGGCGGCATCGTCGAATTTGCCGACGTTGATCAGATTCTTGAATCGCCGGCTGCCAAGCACGTTGGTCCGTTCACCGACGAGTATCGGCCGCGTCTGTTCGTCGATCACGAGGGTCTCGATTCCTGAGATCGCTGAGCGCCGGGCCGAAACCGTCGCACGCGGAGAATAACGGCGCGCCATCGTTGCCAGCGTCCGGATATGCTCGGGTCTGGTACCGCAGCATCCGCCGACCAGGTTCAGCCATTCCTGTTTGATGAACCGTTCGATCTTGTCAGACAACGCCGCCGGCGTTTCGTGATAATGCCCATCTTCATCCGGCAGTCCGGCGTTAGGCACACACGCGACCGGGAAACGGCTCAACTCCGCGAGCGTGCGCAGATGATCGGTCATGAAGTCCGGGCCGGTCGCGCAATTCAGTCCTATCCACAGCAGGTCATGATGGGCCAGCGAGACATAGAACGACTCGATGTCTTGCCCAGCCAGCAGCGTGCCCATGGTCTCGACCGTCCCTTGAACGGCGACGCCCGCGTCGGCGCCGAGCGCGGCCTTCGCGCGATCGATCGCGAGCAATCCGGCCTTGGCGTTGAGCGTGTCCTGCACGGTTTCGAGCAGCAGAACGTCGGCACCGCCCTCCAATAAACCGAGCGCCTGTTCGTAGTAGGCGTCGGTGAGTGCACTGAAACTGATTCCGCCGGTGACGGAAATGGTCTTGGTAGTGGGACCCATCGCTCCGATCACGAAGCGCGGCCGCTCTTCACTACTGAATGAATCAGCGATTTCACGCGCGATTGCGGCGGCTCGACGATTAAGCTCGCGGGCGCGGTGGCCGAGGTTGAATTCCGCCAGCACTACAGAGGTCGCGCCGAAGGTGTTGGTCTCGATCAGATCCGCGCCGGCCTGGAGGAAGCTCGTATGCAGTGCCCGGAGGATTTCCGGCTGCGTGACGGCCAGATACTCGTTGCAACCCTCATGGCCGGCACCGCCGAAGTCCGCCGCGCTTAAGGCGCGTTCCTGGAACGCCGTGCCGAGCGCGCCATCGATCACCAGGATCCGTTCGTCGATGCACTTGCGGAGCCGGTCAAGTCTCAATCGTCTCTCAGACATCTTGGAGGTAAATGCTGCGCGCAACTATCGTTTGCGTCAATGAGCAAATCTTGCAAAGATCGCCGAGCTTTAGGGATGGGGACGCAATATAATTTGTTAATTTCCTAGAATTCTGGATGATTATGCTAAAAAAGACTCTTGATTCGATCGACTTGAAAATCCTCCGCCATTTGCAGGACGATGCCACGGTTCCGAACGTAGCGCTGGCGCGCAAGGTCGGGCTCTCGCCCTCACCCTGTCTCCGGCGCGTTCAAATGCTGGAAGAGCAGGGCATTATCCGCCAGCGGGTCACGCTCTTGGACCCTGCGGCGGTGGGGCACGGGATGAACGTCTTTGTTCAAGTCACACTCGAAAAGCAGACCGAGCGGAGCTTGCAGCAGTTTGAGCGGAAGATTCTCGGATATCCGGAGGTACTCGAATGCTATCTGATGACCGGCGAGGCTGATTATCTCCTGCGCACGGTCTTGGCCGACATGGGCGCCTTCGAACGATTCGTGGTTGAACGTCTGACGCGAATTCCCGGTGTCTCACGGGTCCGTTCAAGCTTTGCGATGAAACAGGTCAAGTACACGACTCGCTTGCCGATCTAAGCGTTTCGCCGTTGAGCACCACGCTGCGAGTCGGATCGCATAATTGGTATCGCACGGACCTGCTCCGC
>DATJRJ010000024.1:0-43754 GCA_035504735.1 Binataceae bacterium (SeqCode) | reverse complement strand
GATGGCGGCCACATGGTGCGCGATTACATTGCGGGCCTGCCGTTCCCGAATCCAAACGAGCCGCTTAAGGGATGGAAGGTGCTGGTGAATGCCTGGTACCGGCCGCTGCCGTGGGAGGAATGTTCTCCGGCCTGGCATCTCTATCGGCGCGATCGGCTTGGCAACGAGAACCTTACGGTCGGCAGCCAATCATACCGTCGCTTCAGCCATATCAGCGATCCGGCACGGCCGATCACCGATCCGCTCGCGCAGGGTATCGATTACAGCGAATTCCTCGAAGTCTCTGAACCGGAACAGGCGCGTTACACCGCGCAACTGACCCTCTATTACGATGACGAGACCAAGTCCGAAGCGGTCTTTGTCTTCATCCCGGCACTGCGCCGCAGCCTGCGTTTGTCGAGCGCCGCGCGCTGCTCGCCGGTGGTCGGATCGGACTTTACGCAAGATGATGTGCATACCGGCTGGAACGGCGGGATCGTGCGCTGGGAAGTGAAGTTCCTGCGTACCGGCTGGGTGCCCAGCCTGGTGCAGGTCGATCCGAAGGTCGCCGGTCAGCGTTCCAATTACGATAACGCCCTGATGCCTGAGCCGACTGTGGGCGATTGGGAGATGCGGCCGGTCGATATTATCAGCGTAAAGCGCATCCAGGCGCAGCGCGCCGGGTATTGCTATGGCAATCGCGTCATGTACGTCGATAGCGAGACCTGGGCGAATCTATGGAGCGACCTTTACGACGCCAACGGGCAATACTGGAAGCTTCAGATGATCAATCACCCCGGGGAAAATATCCCGCTAACCGGCTATACGACGGACTCCGGGCGGTTTATCGAAATGATCTGGGATTACCAGAGCGGTCATCTGAGCGGCGTGACATCGGCGGCTCCCAACGGTGACGATGTGCGCGCCAATGCCGACTGCGAGAGCTATAACGGCGTAAACTATACGCTCGCGAATAAGTTCAACACCGTCTCGGCGCTGGCGACGATCATGCGCTGAGACCCGAGCGTTACTGCCTGAGAGTGCGCGCCGTGTGGACCACTTTGAGTTTGCGCGGCGCGCGCGCCTGATTAGCCGCCAGCTGGCGCGCTGCCTCGCCGAGCGTGCCGGCGCGGTGCCAGCGGCTGTATTCTTCGAGCGTCAAACCGCGGCCGACTTCAAGCACCACCGACAGCGCCGCGAGCACGTAGATCTGGCCGAGTACGCTGATACGCGGCGCGAGCCCGAGGATGCCGCCGTCTTCCTTGACCGGCGCATGAATCACCAGGTCGGCAATCTGCGACAGCTCGGAGCTGCGATTGCCCGTCACGGCGATTAGTTGCGCGCCATGCTCCTTGATCGCCGTGGCGGTGGCGAGCAGCTCGCTGGTGTTGCCGCTGTTCGAGATCGCGATCACGACATCGTTGCGATCGACCTGGCCCAGGCTGCCGTGCAAGGTCTCGGTGGCATGCAGAAAGGTCGCGGGCGTGCCGACCGAGCAGAACAGGCTCGCCGCATAGCGCGCGACGTGCTCAGGCTTGCCGACCCCGGTGACGTGGACGCGCCCCTGGTTGGCCTCAGCCATGCGGATGATCGCGACCGCTTGCGAGATATCTTTATGATCGATACGTCGCTTGAGCCGCCCCAGTTCAGTCAGCGATCGATCGAGAAATCGTTTGACCTCGGCGGTTGGATCGAGCACAGCGCCGGCCGCCGCCGTGCGGCGCGCCTGCGTCGGCTTGCCGCGTACCGGCAGGCGCTCGCCGTAAAGGCTGACGATCTCCCGGCGCAACTCGAAACCCGAAGGAAACGCGCCCAGGCGGCTTACGCAGACCGCGCCGGCGGCATTGCCCAGCCGACCAATCTGCGGCCATCCGAGTTTCCATCTGAGTCCCGCCAGCATCGCACCCAAAAAGGCGTCGCCGGCGCCGGTGGTATCGATCTGCCGGACACGGAAGGCCGGCACCCGCAGGCTGCCGCGGGCCGCGGCGATCGCGCAGCCGCGGTCGCCGTCGGTGATCACCACGGCACGATTGCCGTAGCGGTTGCGAATCAATTCGGCCATCCGCAGCGCGTCGCGTTCGGATTCGGCCAGCTCACGGGCCGCAGACTTGGCCGGCTTCAGATAGGTGGCGAGGCGCAGCACGCGTTCCAGCTCGGCGCGCGTGCCGAGCACGGCGCAAGCGTCGGAGGGCGGCACGTCGATATCGACCACGGTCGGGATTGAATGATTGCGGGCGAACTGCAGCAGTGCGATTACGGTGCGTAGCGGGAGCTGCGAAACTTCGGTCGAAACCAGATGAGCGCGGCGGATGAAGCGGCCATGGCGGCGTCCGATCTCTTGATGTTTCAGCTCGGCGGTCGCGCCGCGCACCATGTAGATCGCGCGATTCCCCGCTCCGTCGACGAATACGGTGGAGAACGAGCTCGAGCCGCCATCCAGTGTCAGATGATGGCGGATGCCGAGCTGGTCCATCCCGTCGCGCAGAAACTCGCCATGACGGTCATCGCCCATTTTGCCGCAGATGCCGACCTCGAGCCCCAGGATGCGCGCCCAGCCCAGATGGTTCAGCACCACGCCGCCGACCGCCGCGCGTTCCATCCCGGCACCCGCACGATGCGTGTCGAGCACGATCTTCTCGTCGGCGCGGACGATTCGTGGGGTGCGGTAGAACAGGTCGACCACCATGCTCCCGCAGCCAACTACGTCGAGACGGCTTTCAGCCACGCCGTGCAAATCCCGCCGAATGCGAAACGTGCTCGCTTATCCATCCGGGCTCGAGCACCGCAGCCGCGCGCTCACGCAGTACTTGAAAGCGGCGGCCGAACTCCAGGCGTTCGTCGGGATCGAAAGCCGGGGTGCCGTGCGCCACCGCGTCGCTGGTTATCACGCCCAGCTCGGCGAGCGAGGCCTTCAGGCATGCGATCGAAAGCGAAGCGTCGCGCGTGCCGCGCATGAAGAGGCAGATATCGGCATACCACTTCAGCACTTCCCGGTAGCGATCCATCAGGGCGCGCTCGCCGGCCGCAGCCACTTCCCAGGCGCGCTTCCATTCGCGAGGTGACATGTTGGCCGGACCACAGACGATGCCTTGCAGCGGTATGGCATGCTTATGGGCGGGATCTTTAATGCGTCCGAGCAGGCCGCTCATGGGATGGAACAGGTCGAAGATCAGGTAAGCGTTGCCGGCGTAGATCGGGAACGGGTGCTGCGCGCCGAACGATGGCGCGGCGGCAATAAAAGAATCGAGCAGCGCGCGATCGGCGGTGACCTTGATGCCGCGGATATAATCGAGCTTGCTCAGTTCCGCGACCTCGCGCGTGTCGAGATTCAGCGGCTTGCCCGGCGCCGCGATATCGGCATTCTCGTACAGAAAAACCGGCAGAGCGCGGCCGTGGCGCTCGAAGACCGCGTTCATATCATGCGCGACAAAATCGACCACGTCGGAGACATCGCCGATCGCAAGCGGGGCGACCACCAGCGCGTCAGCGGCGAGGTCGAAAGAATGCTCCAGGTTCTCGATCGTCTCGGCCCTGGTATGCCCGGTGATGCCGAGCCATGCCTCGACCGGGATGCCTCCGGCGCTGAGATGGCCGCATTCCTCGACCGCCAGCTCGAAAACCTTCTGGCGGCGCGGATTGTCGAGCCGATTCCATTCGCCATTGGTGCCGGCGGCAAAGATGATGTCAGCGCCTTTGCCTTCCTGCACGGCAAAACGAATCGCCGCGCGCTGCTCGTCGGCCAGCACGCGGCCCTCGCTGTCCAGCACGGTTACGACCGGGATCGAAAGGCCCGTGCGCGGCACATAGTCATTTGGTTTACCCACTGATTCTCCCTCAGACTATCGCGTATCCGGCCGGGGACGGATAGCGATGATTCTTAGCCCGAATCCCAGAGCTTGCCAATCGTCAGTGCGCCACACTCGGCGCCGGTCCGTCTAACGCCAGGAGACCCGGCTTCGCCATATTGTAATCGTGCAACAGCGCCTCGAACAATTCCTCCCCCATGCGGCGTTCGTCGTCGCGCACCGCCTCGTTATGCGCGTTGGCGATCGCGTCCGCGACTGCAGCCAGGACCTTCAGCGCCGGCGAATAGCTAAGCTCGGCGCGCCATTGAGCGCTCAGCTCTATCCGGTCGACGCCCATCGCGTGCGAAGCGAGCGTGATGATCGTGCCGCCCTGTCCCGTCGCCATCGCGGCCATGAACCGCTCGGCCAGGATGCGGACCATCTGCTTGATGACGGGCGGGGCGACCAGCACCGGCGGCGCGGGCATGCGGGTGATGAAGCGCAGGCCATCGCGGTCCCGCGTGTAGTCGGTAATGAAGGTCAGATCATCGAGTCCGAAGGTTAGCTTGAGGCGCGTATAGTGCAGGCGCATCGTGACGCGATAGCTGCCATGATTCACCGCCGCGAGCGCCAGCGGCGGCCCGCCGGGCGAAAAGCTCGCATCGAACGGCCGCAACATGCCGGATGAGTCCAGGAAGACTATCCGGAGCCGGCCGCGATCGAAGCGGATTCGTGCCCACTCGCCATCCCCAGGGTTATCCGCGATTATTGTCACGTCGACCCGCGGCGCGATCCGCGAGTAGAAAGCTGCGAAGTGCGGGAATCGGTTGAACGCCGCCGGGCGAATCCGGGCGTCGAAATTCACCAGCACCAGCGGCACACCCCCGACCGGAGCGAATTCGTCAAGCACGTTGCTCACCTGAAAATAGGGCTGCAGACGAGAATAAAACGTGGGCATATCGCGCCGCAGCCGAGCCAGCGCCGCGCGATCATGATGGTTATATTCTCCCGGGGCGATGTCCCATGGCGCTTTCAGATCGCCAAAGCATTCGCGCAGCATCGCGGCCGGCAGGTCGACGTAACTATGCGGATCGTAGCCATCGAGCCGGAGTTTCGCCGCCAGCTCGCCGAGCACGCTCGAAGGCGTTGCGTCATCGGCGATGGGTCGCAGCGTAAAACTGCTCAGGAACTGGCTGGCCTGGATTGGCTGCGGCTCCGGCGGCGCCAGCGCGAAAAGATAATTCGGCCCATCCGGCGCGCCGGCCACCATGATGCTATGCGCGCCATCGAGGTCGTGACGCCACGGAATATCGTTGCGGGCATAGAGCGAGGCGGCGAGCAGGAGGGTTGCAGCGCGCGGCGGCATCGAATCGGTGACCTTGCGCAGGTCCGGGGAGAGGATCGGATGGAACAGAATGCGGCGATAGAAGCCGGCTTGTCGATCGAAAAGGCTGATGGCGCGCGCCGCTCGGCGCGGGCCGGGCGGCACGAGTTCGAGCAGCGGCGCGAAGAGGGTGGTCTGTGCCGGAGCGAAGCCGTCTGCGGGCGGCTTCGCCCCGGCGCGCGGCATGGCCGCGCCTGGCGCGCCCATCAGGATTAACGTCAAGCCCAGCGCCGCGAGCAATTTCGGGGATAAAACGCCCCGAATTGAAAGAACTATGCGGCGCTGGTAAACTATCGGGAGACGATTACGCAAATGAAAGCAGGAATTCATCCAAACTATCGACGATGCGTCGTGACCTGTTCGTGCGGCAACTCCTTCGAGACCCGGTCGACCGTCAAGGAGTTACACGTCGAGGTCTGCTCGCGGTGTCATCCGTTTTACACCGGCACCCAGCGCCTGGTCGACTCGGCCGGCCGTGTCGAGCGCTTCAAGCGCAAGTACGGCGTGAAATAGCATTCGAGCTCCCGCCTCCCGAGACGCGATTTAGCGTCCGGGCGGGCGGGGGAATGGTTCTCAGTGCGGCAACGTAGTCTTACGCTGCCGCGTTTTTTTATCGGTTTCAGCCGCGGCCCGCACGAGGCGCTTCGCAATGCTCGATAAGCTTAAGGGAATCGAAGAGCGCTTCGACGAGTTGGAACGCAGACTTGTCGATCCGGCGGTGATCGCCAACAACCGCGAGTATGCCCAACTCGCGCGCGAGCGTTCCCAGCTCGAAGAAGTGGTCAGCGCCATCCGCGTTTATCGCCGAGTGCTCGACGAGATTGCGAATCATCGGGCGTTGGTCGAGAGCGATCCGGAACTGCGCGATCTGGCCCGCGCCGAGTTGCCCACCCTGGAAAAACAGCAGACCGCGCTGGAAGCGAAACTGCGCGAGCTCCTGATGCCGCGCGATCCTAACGACGATCGCAACATCATTCTCGAAATCCGCGCCGGCACCGGCGGTGAGGAGGCGTCGCTGTTCGCCAGCGAACTGTTCCGGATGTACACGCGCTATGCCGAGCGCCGCGGATGGAAAGTCGAGCCGCTGAGCCTCAGCACCACCGGCCTGGGCGGATTGAAGGAAGCGATCGCGCAGATTATCGGGCGCGGCGCCTACAGCCGCCTCAAGTTCGAAGGCGGAGTCCATCGCGTGCAGCGCGTCCCGGCCACCGAAGCCGCCGGCCGGATTCATACTTCGGCCGTGACGGTCGCTGTGATGCCAGAGGCCGAAGACGTCGAGGTCAATATCAATGAAGAGAAAGACCTCCGTATCGACGTGATGCGCGCCTCGGGGCCTGGCGGACAGAGCGTTAATACCACCGACTCGGCGGTGCGTATCACCCATCTGCCGACCGGGATGGTGATCGTGTGCCGCGACGAAAAATCGCAGCATAAGAACAAGGCCCGCGCGATGAAAATCCTACGCGCCCGTCTGCTTGACCAGGCCCGCGCCGAACAGGAAGCGAAGATCGCCGCGACGCGCCGCTCGATGGTTGGGACGGGCGATCGCTCCGAACGCATCCGGACCTACAACTTTCCGCAATCGCGCGTCACCGATCATCGTATCAATCTGACCCTCCATCAGCTCGACCAGGTGCTGGACGGCGCGCTCGACCCGATTTTCGACGCGTTGCTCACTCGCGAACAGTCCGAAGCGTTGGGCGCCCAATAAGTTTCCGATGGTTGCCGAAGTCGCCGCATCGCCGGTACTCATGCGCGATCTGCTGGTCCGTGCAGCCGGGGCGCTGGCGGCGGCGGGAGTCGCAGACCCGCGCCTCGATGCCGAGTTGCTGATGGCGCAAGCGTGCGGCTCGACCCGTGCGGAGGTTCTCGCCGGTTTCCACTCTCCGGCTCCGCATGCGCTCCGCCGCTTCCAGGAATTCGTCGCGCGCCGCGCAGCACGAGAGCCATTCGCCTATATCGTCGGCCAGCGCGAATTCTATGCGCTCGATCTGATCGTCAATCCTGCCGTGCTGATTCCCCGACCCGAGACCGAAACCGTGGTCGAGACCGCGCTCGGACTTATCGCGCAGAAGCCCCAGGCCCGGATCCTCGATCTCGGCACCGGCTCGGGATGTATCGCGCTCGCGATCGCGGCCAACGCACCGCATGCCCGAATCGTTGCCACTGACATATCGCCGGCGGCGCTCGAGGTCGCACGTGCCAACGCGATGCATCTCAGGCTGGGGGGCCGCGTCGATTTCGCAGGTGGCGATCTCTTCGAGGCCGTTAAGGACGCAAGATTCGACCTGATCGTGTCAAATCCGCCGTATGTCGAGGAGGGCGCCGCGATAGCGCCCGAGATTAAAGACTTCGAACCGCGGATTGCGCTCTATGCGGGCGCCGATGGACTCGGCTTTTATCGGCGCATTGCCGCTTCGGTTCGCGCCCATCTCGACGCCGGCGGAGCGCTGATCCTCGAGGTCGGCGTCGCGCAGGCAGAGGCGGTCTCCGGACTTTTCGGTGCCGCCGGCGCGCTCGAGGTCAGGGTGTTGTGCGACCTCGCCGGCGCGCCGCGCGTCGTTCAGGCGCGCTTCGCGTAGCCGCATGCCGCCAAACTTCCACTAGGCGCGAGCCCTGTGACCCACCAGGGCGTGGTAGATCACCAGGATGATCACCGCGCCGACTACTGCCACCAGGATGCTCCAAGGGTTGAACCCGGTAATTCCAGCGTAGCCAAGCCGGGTGAAGATTGCGCCGCCGATCAGCGCGCCAATGATCCCCAGCAGCACATCGCGCAGGAATCCTTCGCCGCGCTTGTTCACAATCCGACTGGCAACGTAACCAGCGATCAGTCCGACCAGAATCCAGGATAAGAATCCCATATTTGCACGCCCCTGGCGTCGAGTCTCAAGTGGCTCGAAGCTGCGCGATTTATAGCGGCTGGTCACCTATAAAAACAATACGAGTTAAGAATCGTGGCCGCGAAGCAGGCCGGCCTGGGGCGATTTACCGCCTGGCTCTTGCGTGCCGGCGGTTTTCCACTTACCCCTGTCAGGACGACAACCGAAGGATGGACAAGATGATGATAAAGGGGGGCGTGGCGTTGGGCGGTGAGGTGGAGGTCTCGGGCAGTAAGAATGCCTCGCTGCCCTGTCTGATTGCCTCGATACTGACGGACGAGCCGGTAATCGTCCGCAACGTGCCGCGGCTGCGCGATATCAACACCACCATCGAACTGCTCGGCCGCCTGGGCGTCGCCAGCCGCTGGCTCGGCGAGCATGAAATCGAGCTCAACGCCGCGACCATGATCTCGCACGAAGCGCCTTACGATTTGGTCAAGACCATGCGCGCTTCGTTCTTCGTGCTCGGGCCGCTGCTGGCCCGGACCGGGCGGGCGAGGGTCTCGACGCCGGGCGGCTGCGCGATCGGGGCGCGGCCGGTGAATCTGCATATCGCCGGCGTTCGCGCGCTCGGCGCTCGCGTCCAGTTCCGACACGGCTACGTCGAAGCGCATGCCGAGCGGCTTACCGGCGCGCGCATCTGGCTCGATACTCCCTCGGTCGGCGCCACCGAGAACATCATGATGGCGGCGGTGCTGGCGCGTGGTGCAACGGTTATCGAGAATGCGGCGCGCGAGCCGGAAATCCAGGACCTCGCGCTAATGCTCAATTCCATGGGCGCGCGGATTAGCGGCGCGGGCACCCATGTGATCGAGGTCGAGGGCAGCGAGCGCCTGCACGGCGCCGAGCATCGGGTGATTCCCGATCGAATCGAGGCCGGATCCTTCATGATCGCGGCCGCGATCACGGGCGGCGACGTGACAGTTCGCAACGCTCCGCGGGAGCATCTCGACGCCGTGGCGACCAAGCTCCGCGAAGCCGGCATAATCGTCGAGCCGGCCGGCGAGGGCCTGCGCGTGCGGCGCAACGGCGGGCTCAAACCGGTCGAGTTGCGCACCCTGCCGTATCCCGGTTTTCCGACCGATCTGCAGGCGCAGATGATGGCGCTTTTGACCCAGGCCGGCGGGACGTCGGTGATTACCGAAACCATTTTCGAGAATCGTTTTATGCACGCCCTGGAGCTGGTCCGGATGGGCGCAGATATCGTGATGAAGGGGCCGACCGCGATCGTACGCGGGCCGACCCGGCTCAGCGGAGCGCCGGTGATGGCGACCGATCTGCGCGCCAGTATGGGCTTGATTCTCGCCGGGCTGGCTGCGGATAACACGACCGAACTGGACCGCGTCTATCATCTCGATCGCGGCTACGAGGCGCTCGACGAAAAGCTCGGCGGGCTGGGCGCGCGTATCGAACGCTCCAAGAGCGGGGTGGCGGCCGCATGACGGTGCGCCTGCTGGCCAGCGGGTCGGCTGCTTTCCGACACTTTCTCGATTCGCTGACGGCGCCGCCGGCCGAGCGCGAAGAAATCGATCGACGGGTTGCCGCGATTATCCACGCGGTCCGCAAGAGCGGCGATCAGGCGCTGATTGCCCTGACCGCCCGCTACGACCGGGTGAAGTTGCCGCGCGTGCGATTGCGGGTCGCGGCATCAGAGCTTACCGCCGCGCGCCGCCGTTTGAAGCCCGTCGAGCTACGCGCACTTGAACTGGCGGCACGCCGCATCGCGGCATTCCATCGCCGCACCCTGGAGCGGACTTTTCGTTATCGTGATCGGACCGGAATGGGTCTCGGCCAGATCGTGCTACCGATTCAACGCGTAGGAATCTATGTGCCGGGCGGGCAGGGCGCGTACCCCTCTTCATTGTTGATGAACGCGATCCCGGCCCGGGTCGCAGGTGTGAAGGAAATCGTGATGGTCTCGCCGCCGTCGGCGGCGGGAGATAATCCGGCCGTGCTGGCGGCTGCCGAGATTGCCGGAGTCGATGAATTTTACCGGGTCGGCGGCGCGCAAGCCGTGGCTGCGCTTGCCTATGGCACCGCGAGTATTCGGCCGGTCGACAAGATCGTCGGTCCGGGCAACGCCTGGGTGCAGGCGGCCAAGCGGATGGTCTATGGCGTCGTCGATATCGACAAGATGGCGGGGCCGAGCGAGGTGATGGTGATCGCGGACCGTGCGGCGAATCCCGACTGGATCGCCGCCGACCTGATAGCGCAGGCCGAGCATGGATCGGGCGATGAGTCGGCCATCCTGCTGACGCCTTCCCGCGCGCTGGCCGAAAAAGTCGCCGCGGCATTGGAGGCGGCGCTCACCGATCTGCCGCGTGCTGCGGCGGTGCGGCGGGTGCTCAAGGGCCGAAGTGCCCTGGTAGTGGTCGACGATCTCGACGAGGCCTTCGGGATTGCGAATCTGATCGCGCCCGAGCATCTGGAACTCGAGCTCGCGCATCCGCGTCGTTGGCTGGGACGGGTCGAAGCGGCGGGCGCGGTATTCCTCGGCGCGATGAGCCCCGCGCCGCTCGGCGATTACCTGGCCGGACCCAACCATGTGCTGCCGACCGGCGGATCGGCGCGCTTTGCCTCGCCGCTAGGGGCATACGACTTCCTTAAGCGAACCAGTATAATCGAGGGCTCAGCCGGCGCGCTCAAGAAATTGGGTCCGACGGTGGCGCGGCTGGCCCGGATGGAAGGTTTCGAGGGGCACGCGCGCGCCGTCGAGATTCGTATCGCGCCGAGAAGACGGAGGCGGGAACAATGAACGAAAATCGCCAAAAGCCTCTCGGTGGGCGACCGCTTCACATGCCCGCTGGTGCGGAACAGGCTTCACGGACCGCGACGGTGGAGCGCCGGACGCGCGAGACCCAGGTGGCCGTCGAATTGGCTCTCGACGGCGAGGGCCGGGCCGAGGTCTCAACCGGCGTGCCGTTCCTCGATCATATGCTCGAGAGCTTCGCCCGACACGGCTTTTTCGATCTCAAGCTATCGGCGCAAGGCGACCTGCATATCGATGAGCATCATACGGTCGAGGATGTCGGAATCGTGCTCGGGCGGGCGTTTCGCCAGGCGCTCGAAGATCGTTCGGGAATCCGGCGCTTCGGCAGCGCGCTGGTGCCGCTGGACGAGGCGCTGTGCGAGGCGGTGGTGGATATCAGCGGGCGCACCTACCTGGCCTATAACGTTACGATCAAGCAGGAACGGGTCGGCAACTTTCAGACCGAACTCGTCCATGACTTCATGAAAGGGCTGAGTGACGAAGTCGGCATGAACCTTCATCTGAACCTTCGCGCTGGCCGCAACCCGCATCATGTGATCGAGGCGGCGTTCAAGGCGCTGGCGCGCGCGATGGATCAGGCGACCGCCGTCGAGCCGCGTCTCAAAGGAGTGCTCTCCACCAAGGGCACGTTGTCCTGACGCTTGTTTCGGCGCTTCACCGTTATCCCCGCGATCGATCTGAAGGACGGCAAAGTCGTCCGCCTGACGCGCGGCGCGATGGCTAGCGCGACGGTTTATGGCGACAACCCGGCCGCCGTCGCGCGCGCCTTCGAGTCCGACGGCGCCGAAGTGATCCACGTCGTCGACCTGGACGGTGCGGTCGCCGGAGAGCCGCGCAATCTCGGCGCGCTTGGGCAGATTCGGGGGGCCGTCAAGTGCGCGCTCGAGGTCAGCGGCGGGCTGCGCTCGATGGACTCGGTTCGCCGCGCGATCGAGGCCGGAGCGGACCGGATCTCGATCGGTTCGGCGGCACTGTTAGAACCTTCGCTACTCGATGAAGCGTGTCGAATGCTACCGGGGCGCGTGCTCGGCTCGATTGACGTGCGTGACGGCCGCCTGGCGCTGAAAGGATGGCTCGAGACCAGCGAACTCACCGTCAACGATGCCATACAACGGTTCCGAGCCGCCGGAGCCGCGGCGATTATCTACACCGATATAGGACGCGACGGCACTCAAGCCGGCGTGGCGGTTGAATCGATCGTCGCCTTCGCCCGCCAAAGTGGTATGCCGACGATTGCTTCAGGCGGCGTCGCGACACTCGCCGATATCGAGGCGCTCAGCAGCGGCTTCGATCGCGGGGTCGTGGGAGTAGTAGTTGGACGTGCTCTTTACGAGGGGAATTTCTCGCTTGGCGACGCGATTCGCGCGGCTGAGACGCATCGTTAGGGGTACATCGCGGCTGAAGAACGCTGTCCACAAACGGTCAGGAAAGTGTCCTGCGCCAAATTTTTGACTTCATCTTGACGAATAGCGATGGGTGGATGACGGCGATCGCTGATTTCGCGAACAAAGCTCGCTTCTTATCCGATGGCAATGTTCTTGCTCTAAAGACGAATAGTCTAAGGCCGCGAGGAGGATGATGGTTGGGGCCTGACGTGGTCGTTGGGCGGTCCTGGTAGGCTCGCTCTCGCCGTTCCCTGCCGTCAACTGGCGGGGACGGCGTAGAGCGGTACTTCTCCTTGATGGCCCGCGCACCTGGCTTATCTGATCGCAATCTTTGGAGTCCGCCGATTGCGTCTTAGGTCCATGATTTCGCGACAGAAGCTGCAGGGGCCTTCTCCCTAGGAAACACTCACCCCACCTGACCCGCGAAAAACTCAGTCCATTTGAAACAGCCGCCTTAGATTTCCTTGCCGTAGTTTTTGCCTCGCTGATGTGTGCGGTGGTTTTGGATTGAAGCCCTGCAAATTATGACCGAAAGATTTAAAGCGTGGAGACAAATCGCGCTGCTCGTGGCTGTGGTGCTGCCGATGGTGCTAGGAGCGCTGCTGCTAGGCGCCGATTTCGCGGTTATGTACTACAACTGGGCGATGCTTCAGAAGGCTGCTGATGGGGCCGCGCTCGCCGGCGCGGCTTATCTGCCGGGAAGTTCCTCGATGGCGCGATCAACTGCCACCAATCTCGCCGGCATGCATGGCGTCAGCGCCGCGATTGGCGATACCGTCAATGTCACCGTCGATGGTTCGGCCAGCCCGACCTGGCTGCAAGTTACTCTGAGCCGCACTACCCCCTACTACTTCGGTAGGGTGATCGGCCCGAAATCGGCGGTTGTCAAAGCAATTTCCAAGGCAACCACGGTCGTGCCGTGCCATTCGGTCGGCAGCAATCATCTGATTCCGATCGGAATCGACTGCACAATCAAAGACTGCTATCGGCTCGGCCAGGTGATTACGCTGACTTCGGCACGAGGCGGGCCCGGCGATTGGGCCGCGCTGTCGCTGCCTGGAATGACTCGCGCGTCAAATATGGAGACCGCGACTGACACCGGGTGGACCTCGTCAAATCCGAGCGATGGGACCCAGATTCTTACCGTCAATTCGGGCGCCGGATGCCGCTCCGATAAGGCGGGATGTGTCACGATGCGGCGCGGTCGCGGCGTGAACAAGACTCTGGCCGGCGTCAAAGATCGTATCAATGCCTCAACTTCACTGGCGCTGGGCGATACGGCGCAAGATCCCAACCCGATGGATCCGCGCGTCGTCGAGGTGCCGATGGTCGACTTTACGGGCGTGGACGGAAAAAGCTCGCTGGTGCCAGTCATCGGGTTCGCCGAGGTCTGGCTGGTCGGCGGCAACAGCAAGGGCGACCTGCAGATAGTCTTCATCCAGGCGGTATCGCCGGGGAATGTGCGGGGCGGAAGCTGCCCCGATTTTGGCAGCTATCTGCCCGTACTGTAGTTGTCGCCATTCGCCCTCCGCAGCGCGCGACCCTCGCCGGGATGGGGTCGTCGCCCAAGCGCGAGAAAACCTGCTATAAGCCATTCCTCTAGATGACTTGGCGGTCTCACGGCTCGCGGCCGTCCCCACGCAACTCTTGGGGAGGCAACCCCATTCGTTTGACGTTGTCATCATGAGGCTGTCGCGAATCATATTGGGCGCTGCCCTGATGTTGCTGCTTGCGACCGGCGTCTAGGCGCAGGCCGGGCGTCAAAATAGTGGTCGCGGTCCGACGACTCCGCAGTCGGCCGCCTCCAAAGCGCAAGGAGCGGACGTTTTATGGTACGGGAAGGCGCCGCAGGGCTGGGGCGGAGTCGTTTCCAATATGAGACTGCTCGCTCCCGGCGTCGGCTGGGCGGAGCGTGGCGGAAGCCAGTCGCCTCGGCCGCATAAATCACGAGCCATCATCCGGCGAAAACTCAGGGTGTGTCATGGGTGGGCGCCGGCCGCGGCGGGCGTTTGGGCGCAGCAGCGTTGGTCGCGCCTGCGGGAGGCGGCGGCGGGGCGAGCAGTTCGGCGGCCGGTGAGAAGATCGTGAGCACGCTGGTCTTGGCATCGCCATCGAGCACCGCGAGTTCCTTGCCGTCGGGCGACCAGCTCATCAGAACCTTGCCGTTCGCCGGTCCGCTGGCCAACAGAAACGCGGTCCGGGCCGGGGCCAGGTAAGCGATCAACTCGCGCAGCGTTGAGGGCCGTCCCGGAGCGAGGATATCGATGGCCGCCGAGTCGGTGACGGTCGTGTAGACCATCTGGCTCTCGGCGAGTAATGCCGGCAGCGTGCGGATGCCGAGCGGCACGATCCGCACCTCGCTCATCTGCGGCTCGAAGGTCGCCAATTCCGACAGCACCGGCGCGTCGGGCGCGTCGGCTACCCGCCGCCAGCTCAAATCCTGATTACCGAGCGCGAAGATCTCACCGTCGCTGGTGAAAGCCGCGGCAGTAGAGGCGATCGCGATCAGGGCGCTGGTGCCGGCGGCGAGGTCATAGCGGAAGGTGCCGACAGTTCTCGCGCCCACGGTCGCGTAGAGGAACGCGTCGCTCTGCGGCGACCATCCGAGCACCCGAATCGGCTCCTGGCTATGCAAAACCGCGCAAAAATCCTTGGGGCGATCGATCAGGATCGGGGGCGTTCGCAGATCGCCGTCACCGATCGCGAAACGGCCATTGGGACTCCAACTCAGATGGGAGAGCGGACAGTTTAACTTCAACTGTTTGACCGCGCCGAGGCCGGTCGTGTCGACGATATACAGCACGCCATGGCTGGCATTCGGAGTTGCGAGCGATGCGCCGGCGTGGGTTGTAGTGCCGGTAATCGGAGGCGCCAGCTCCGTACCGCGCAGCGCGAGCGCGATCGTGTTCGAATCGAGCCAGCTTATGTCCACCGTGTTGAACTGACCCGGAAACGACGCCACGCGGCTGCCGGTGCCTCGCGTGATCGTGTCGTGCAGCACCAGTTCGAGTTGATTATTGCCCGGCTCGGCGACCGCCATCGCGAGCGTCATTCCGTCCGGGCTGGCGGCGACGCCGACGATCGTGCCGCCGGGCGTGGCCGGCCCGAAATCGGTCGCGACGATGCGTGGGTTTTGCAGGGTCGCGCTGTCGAAGGCGACCACGAAAGTGCGATTGCTCTTGGTCCCGACCAGCGCAATCTGGCTGCCGTTCTGGAGCCAGATCGGCGCAAACGGCGGCATCGGGGCGAAACCTTGGGGCAGCACGGTACGCGCTACGATCTTGGCGCCGGTCGCGATCTCGAGTGTCGCGGTGTGCTCTTTGGGCGCGATTGGCGGAGCCTTGGCCGCCTGATTGGCGGCATTCGCAGCGAGGTTTTTCTTGGCGGCACAAGCGTAGACACCTGCGAGCATCGAAAGCAGGGCGAGCGTAAGGATCAATCTATGGGTTTTCACGGTGTGTGGCCGGCGTCTCGATATAATAAACTGGCCGCAGGCAACGATGAAGCTTGAAGCATTAAAGAAACTCGCTCCCGGCCGTTCGGCGCGCGTCGCGATCGTCGCCGCGGTGGTGGCCGGGCTAGGCATTCTGGCGATTCACCTCGATGCGCCCAAGCTGGGCATAATTCTGCTGGTGATCGCTGCGGCGGTCGTCGCGGCGTTCGTCGGGCTGGTGATGAGGCCGGCGCGCATCCCGCGCGAGGCGACGCTCGCGATCCATCTGGAGGGGGCGCTTCGCGAGCACGTTCCGCGCTCCATTCTCGCGCGGCTGCGGGGCCAATCGTTTCCGACGCTGCACGATTTGCGCACCGCTCTGGAAGCCGCCGCCCGCGATCCCCGCCTGCGCGCCGTGATCGTCGAAATCGGCGCGCTGCATGTCGGGCTCGCCACCGCCGAGGAGCTGCATGATCTGATCGCGGCGGTGAAGCGCTCCGGCAAACGCGTCATGGCAGTGATCGCGGGTGACCAGGCAACCCTGCGCGAATACCTGGTCGCGTCGGCCGCTTCGCAAATCGTAGTCAATCCGGATACCGCGCTGATGATGCTCGGCGCCGCGGCCGGCAATCTGTTTCTCAAGCGCGCCTTCGACAAGCTCCAGGTCGAGACCCAGACGTTGCAGTGGAAAGAATACAAGGGTGTCGCCGAGATGTTCAGCCGCGAGACTATGTCGCCGTCGCTGCGCGAGAGCCTCGAGGCGATCGTCACCGATTGGGACGCGCTCCTGGTCGAGACCATCGCGTCGGACCGCGGGCTGACCGTCGAGCGGGCGCGCGAGCTGGTGGGTGCGGGATTTCTGAGCGCGCGTGGGGCCTGCGAGGCAGGTCTTATCGATCGTGCCGGCTATATCGAGGATGTGCGTGCCGAGCTCGAACCCGAGCGCGGCGAGAAGGCGATCGTCGGCCTGGTGCGCTACCTGCGCCATGCGGCGTTCAGCTTCCACCCCCGACAGCCGCATCGGATTGCGCTGATTCATGGTCTCGGCCCGGTGATCGCAGGCGAACCGCCGCCTAGCGGCGAGTTCATCAGCGGAGAGTCGACCGCGACCGCGATTCGCGATGCTGCGCTCGATCCGGCGATTCGTGCGATCGTCTTCCGCGTCAATTCGCCGGGTGGTTCGGCGGTCGGATCGGACCTGATCTGGCGCGCGGTCAAGCAAGCCCGCGAGCACGGCAAGCCGGTGGTGGTCTCGATGGGTGACGTGGCGGGATCGGGCGGCTATTACGTGGCGATGGGCGCGGACGCGATCGTCGCCGAGCCCGGGACGATCACCGGTTCGATAGGCGTGGTCTATACCAAGTTCAACCTGAGCAAGTTGATGACGACGCTGGGTGTCAACGTCGAGTTTGCCAAGACTCGCGACCTGAGTGACGTGCTCTCGCTGACCCGCGCGATGACGGAGGCCGAGCTTGGGCAACTCAATGCAGTGATCGCGGAGTTGTACGGGAATTTTACCGCCAAAGTTGCTGAGGGACGCCGGCTGTCGCCTGAGCAGGCCGAGGACCTGGCGCGCGGGCGCGTCTGGAGCGGACGAGCGGCGCGCGAGCGCGGCCTGGTTGACGAGCTTGGCGGATTGGGAACGGCCATCTCGATCGCGCGGACCAAGGCCGGTATCGCGCCGGATGAGAGTCACGTATTGGTTACGATACCGCCCCCGCCGGGACTGTTCGGGATGAAGTTGGTGCTGATGCCGGCCGAGGTGCCATGGGAAATCGGTGCGCTCGCGGAAACCCTCGGCATCCCCGGCCGTTGGGCGCCCGCGATGATGCGCCTGTTATGGCGCGGCGGAGTGATGCTGGTCTGCCCATGGCTGGGCGGCTGACAGAGCAATCGGCGCTAGCGTCATACGCATCGGGCTTAAAGATCGGCGAACTGATCGGTAAATCGTTGCGTTTGAGCGGTACGTGTGGCCTCAAATGGCAGGTGCGTTCAGCGCTTGCCGGTCAGATCGTCGGAATACCCCGCCTTCAGGCGCGACCACTGGGCGGTTGGACGTCCATCGGTACGGGTAACTTGCTGGCCTTTAAACCGTTGTGGCCAACCGGCCGGCGAGTGTTCCCACGTCTCCTGCCGTCCGTAGACGGTCAAGTCGAGCAATCGATAGCTGTTATCCATCGCCTCGACGCCGCGCCTCGTCGTCCAGTAAGTCTCGAAGACTTTGGATCCTTGTCGCAGGTAGCAAACGATATGCATCATGCCGACCCGACGTCCAACCAGGAGGGTGTCGAGCGAATTCTGGGCCGAGTACCAAGGCATCTCCCAGCCCATGAAGGCGCGATAGCGGGCGCTCTCTTCGTACGGGCCCTGGCAAAACGTGGCGTAGGTGACGTCGCGAGAATGAAGATAGGATAGCTCGCCGACCTGCGATGTAACCCAGGTGCATCCCTCGCACTGCTCGGGCGCAGGTTGGCCGGTGTGCCACATGAAGTAGTACGCGATGAGCATCCGGCGATCCTCAAATACGTCCAACAATGTCACCGGCCCATTTTCGCCAATGAGCGGGGTCGCACTATCCACTTCGACCATGGGGAGCTGTCGGCGGGCGGCTGCAATCGCGTCACCTTCTCTTGTGTGAGCCTTTTCTCGAACCCGCAATGCATCCAGCTCCGCCTGGAAGGTGTTCCGGTCGACTATCTTAGGGGCTCCCAGCTTATCTGTCATAAAGTCTTGCATCGTTCTCTCCGTTAGGCTGCTTGCGCGTATCCATACATGCAAATCCTAGAGAGTCGTTCGACGATCAGAGCGCTCCCGGCGCTTCGCTTATAGCGCGCCGAGCAGGCGATGAAACAGCGAGCCGCCGGCGGTCAGCGCGCCGGGCGCCAGCAGCGCGGGAGCGGCTACCTGTCGGCCGTCGAGCATTACGCGCGCGACGCCGAGTTGTTGTCCCTCGGCGAGCGGGGCGCTTACCGAGGCCGGCAACTCATAAGCAATCTTAACCTGGCTTTTGTCGTCGCTACGTTTGAGAAACAGCGCGACATCTTCGCCCCACACGGGTTTGATGGTGCTGACGCTGGCGCCGCGCACCGCGATCGATCGATTGAGCGGCTCGCCCTTATGCGCCACCTGATACATCTCGTATTGCGCGAAGCCCTCGGACAGCAGGACCGCGGCTTGGTCGAAATTTTCACCCTTGCGCGGCGAACCCAGCACCACCGCGATCAGACGCAGTCCGCCGCGATGCGCAGTCGCTACCACATTGAATCCGGCCCGGTCATAAAAGCCGGTTTTAAGCCCATCGCATCCATTGAAGGTGCGCACCAGATGATTGGTGTTGCGCAATACGAAGGTGCCGTTGCGGAACGGCGCCGTATCGATCGCCGACCAGCGCAGCACGTCGGGATATTTCACCAGTTCGCGCGCCAGCATCGCGCAATCGTACGCGCTCGAGACGTCCGGGCTCTGGTCCGGCGCCGGCGGTAATCCGTGAACCGAGTAGTAGTGTGTATCGTTGAGCTTAAGGCGCTCCGCCTCCTGGTTCATCATGACGACAAATGCCTCGGTCGAGCCGGCGATGTACTCGGCGACTGCTACCGAGGCATCGTTGGCGGAGTGAACCACGATGGCCTTCATCATGTCGTCGAGCGAAAAGCTTTCACCTTCTTTGAGGTAGACCTGAGAGCCGCCCATCTTCGCAGCCTTGGCAGAGGTCGAGATCTGATCCGTCAGCTTGAGGCTGCCGTCGTGCAGCTTCTCGGCCACGATCAGCATCAGCATCATCTTGGTGACCGAGGCGAGCGGCCACGTCTTGTGCATGTTCTGATCGACTATCACCGTGCCCGTGACCGGTTCAAGAACGCATTCCGCGGCATAGGGCGCGGTGAGGCCGGTGGACTCGGCGAGCCCCGGAACGTGACCCGCGCGATGCGCTGCGAACGCCGATGGAACGACGCCAGCGAGCCCGAGCATTGCGATTGCCAGCCAGATCACGCTCGGCGCTGATTGAAGAGTTTTGCGATCCGCCGGCAATTCCATCCGCGAGATCCTCACGCCCATCCCCGTCATCGCCCCCCATCCCGCCGCGCGGGAAGAAACTACGGCCATGTGATCATTGAATCGTATAGTGCATCTGGACCGGCGCCCCTTCCCGCATCACTTCCAGGGTGAGCGATGGAGCATTGCGCAGTGCGGTGAAGAGTTGCATGGCCTGTGCCGGATCCTGCACGTCCTGCCCATTGACGTTCACCAGAATGTCGCCGTCGTGCAGGCCGATTTGCTCGAAGATCGAGCCGGGTTGGATATCGGAAAGCACATAGCCATCGGCATGTCCGCCGATCATGTTCGGCACGGCGCGAATCTCGGTGAAGAGCTGCGCCATATTCTCGAGGTTCTTGTTCACTACCGTGCGCCTCAGCATGTAGTGATTGACGCCGAAGCGGCGCACCGAGGAAGCGACGCGCGGGCTACGAAACCGCCGCATCGGTGTCGAGCTCGGGCCGAATGTGCCAGGGGGAAGATCTGATTCCATGCTCACGGTCACCAGTCGTCCATCGCCGGGATCAATGATCACGCTGGCGCGCTTGATCTCGACCAGGCGCCCGGTGTCCGGAATCGTATCACCGGCGCGGTAGAGGAGTTCATCGCCGGTGCGGGTATCTTCGATGATCGCGAACGGCCGGCCGGAAGTTATCTGCGAGGTGCCAAGCAGCTTGATATGCAGATCCCGGGCGGGCGGCGCCTGGTCGGCCGCCGGTGCAGGAGGAGGCAAAAGGTTAAAGATATCGCGCCGGGCGATCTCTTCGTAGTAGCTGCGCGGATAGATTCTCGGTACCGCTGCCACCACGGTCGACGGTGAGAACGTCGTGACGGCCGGATGGAGGCGGCGCGCGATGATATCGTTGACGCACAGCGCGGCGAAGTAGGCGAGGGCCGCGACCAGGAGAGCATTTAGAACCATCAGGTAGCGTTCGGAATAGCCGAGCTCCATAATTACGGATAAGCCTCTGCCTGATAGGAGGTTCCCTCGACCAGCCGGCTGACCTCGTAATTCCAGCGGCCCTTCCAGCGATCGATGATCAGGCTCGCCTGGGTATGGCCGTTGCGCACCTGGTCGAGCAGACGCAGCAGATAGATGCTCTCGTCCTCGCCGCGGTCATTCAGCGCATGCTGGCGCGCCAGCCCTTCGATCGCGATCAACAACAGCTCCAGCGCGAGGTCGCGGAAGCTCACGCGTCCGGCACGCGCGTTGAGTCCAAATTTACAGGCCGCATCGATCAGCCCGATCCGCTCCGGATAGCTCCAGCCTTTGACGATATCCCAGGCCGCTTCCAGGCAATCGTTCTCGTAGAGCACGCCTTTCAGCAGCGCCGGAAGCGAGAGCATCAGGGCGGGCGGCTGACTGTCGGCGGTGCGGACTTCGATGTATTTCTTGAGCCGTACCTCGATGAAGAGGGTGGTCAAATGAGCGGTCCAATCGTCGGTCGTGGCGCGCTCGCGGCCCCATCCGCGCTCCATATACTGGCGGAAGGTGATACCGGGCGGCTTGGTCAAATCGATGTAATCATGGCCGCGAATCAGGAAGTACATCGGCACGTCGAGCGCATACTCGGCATAGTCCCGGAAGCTCGCATCCTCGCGCAGCGTGAACTCCGGGATGCCGCAGCGATCGGCATCGGTATCGCTCCAGATATGGCCGCGGAAGCTCTGGTAGCCGTTGAGGCTGCCGTCGCTCAGCGGAGAATTGGCGAACATCGCATACAAGAGCGGCACGATACCCGTGCTGATACGCAGTTTGCGCATCGCGTCGGCTTCGTCGCCGTAATCGAGGTTCGATTGCACGCCGGCAGTCTGCTTCATCATCCGCTGGCCGAGCCGCCCCTTGCGCGCCATGTAGGGATACATGATGTGGTAGCGGGCCTTGGGCAGAAGCTCAATCTCGTTGATGCGACTGATGGGTTGCATCCCGAGTCCTAGGAGCACCACGCCGAGCTCGTCGGCGACGTTGATCAGTTCCTCGATATGACGGCTGAACTCGCGATGGGCGCAGTGGATGTTGTCGCACTGTTCGCCAGACAGCTCGATCTGCCCGCCCGGCTCGACGGTAATCGCGGCTCGTTCGCCGCGCAGCGCGACAATCCGTCCGTGTTCGTCCTCCGGCTCGTAGCCGTAACGCTCGACGAGTCGGCCCAGAATCTCCTCGACTCCGCCGGGCCCTGAAAAGGGCAGGGCACGGCCGTCCCGCGCCGAAACCGCAATCTTCTCGTACTCGCTGCCGACCCGCCATTCGGAACGCGGCTTGGCCCCGGTTTCGAAGTAGCGAATCAGATGCTCTTTGCTTTCCACCAGATCGTTCATACGCGCGCCCACGCTGCACAATAGTGCTATACGATGGTGCCTATAATGGCCCCGGCAAAATGGTTAGGCAAGCTGGGACCGGTCTTCGATTTTTCGGTTGCCGGAGGCACACCACTTGCCAAGTTGGGCGGGGTCGTAGTGGGCGGAAACCGAGTTCGAAAGCTAACCCGCCCGTAAAAATGGCGTCGAACATCCTAGCAATCGATCAGGGTACCACCGGCACCACCGCCATGATGATATGCGCGGACGGCCAGGTCTTGAGCCGCAGCTATCGGGAAATTGGCCAGCATTATCCACATCCTGGATGGGTCGAGCAGGATCCCGAGGAAATTTACCAGTCGGTGATCGAGGCGGGCCGCGCGGCCATCCGCCGGGCGAAGACTGGATCGCGAACCGTGGCGGCGATCGGAATCGCCAATCAGCGCGAGACCTTCGTCTTATGGGATCGGGCCAGCGGACGGCCCGTTCACCCCGCGATCGTATGGCAGTGTCGGCGCAGCGCAGAGATCTGCCGGCGGCTATCCGTCCATGAAGCGGAGATCGTCGGGCGGACCGGCCTGTTGGTCGATCCCTATTTCTCTGCCACCAAGCTCAAATGGCTGCTCGACGGCCACCCAGATCTTCGCCGTCGCGCTACGCGCGGCGAGCTCTGCTTCGGCACCATCGATACCTGGCTGGTGTTCCGGCTGTCGCGGGGCAGCGCGTTCGTCACCGATTTCACCAATGCCTCGCGCACGATGCTTTTCAACCTGGCGCAGAGATCGTGGGACGCGTCAATGCTGCGGCTGCTGCGCGTGCCAGCAGCCATTCTGCCTCGCGTCATCGCGTCACGCGGTCCGATTGCCGAGGCGGCAGCCGGAACCTTAGCCTCGCATGCGATTCCGATCGGCGCGCTGATCGGCGATCAGCAGGCCGCGATGTACGGGCAGGGCGCAGTGCGGGCCGGTGATGCGAAGGCAACGTATGGTACCGGCGCGTTTCTCCTGATCCATACTGGTAATCGCTGCGTGCGATCCCATGAGCGGTTGATTACCACGATGGCGCTGACTGCCGATGGGCGGCCCGCCTACGCGCTGGAAGGCTCGGTCTTCATCGCTGGTGCGGCCATTCAATGGCTGCGCGACGAGCTCGGGTTGATCCGAAAGGCCTCCGACAGCCTGAGCTTCGCGCATCAAAGCCCGTCACAATTACATCCATACCTGGTGCCGGCCTTCGTCGGTCTTGGCGCTCCGTATTGGGATAGCGAGGCGCGCGGCGCGATTCTTGGCATCACGCGCGGCACGACGCGCGCCGATATCGTGCGCGCGGCCCTCGACAGCATCGCCTACCAAGTGGCCGACGTGGTGCGCGCGATGGAGCGCGATGTCGGCGCCCCGGTCAGGGAGTTGCGGGTCGACGGCGGGGCGTCGGCCAACGACTACCTGATGCAATTTCAGGCCGATCTCCTGGGCCGCCGAATCAGGCGGCCGGCAAATACCGAGGCGACCGTGCTCGGGGCAGGGATGCTGGCTGGGCTGGCAGTCGGGATGTGGAAATCGGTGGATGAACTGAAAGCAATGCGGCGCATCGATCGCGTCTTCGCGCCCGCGATGAGTCCCGCGATGCGCACGGACCTGCTCAACGGATGGCATCGCGCAGTCGCGCGCGTGCTCACCCACGATCGAGGCCCGTGGCCTACGGCTCCGAAGAAGCGCTCCCGGTTGCGGAGCGGGCGGGCTTGATCACGGTGACGCGCAGACCCCTGGACGTCCAGCCCACGTCGAAACCCACCGCATCGCCCTCGTGCAACAGATCGAGGCCGGGCATCTTGCCGCCCAAGGGTGCGCCGACGACTGCGACGAAGGGAAACTCGAATCGGATCTCGCGGCCGCGGTTGGAACGGACTCGGCCATAACCACGCACGTGATCGATAAAGATTATGATGCCCTGGTAAAAGTTACCTGGGAATTTCTCGGCGTCGTACTCGTCGCTCAAATGAAATTATCCTGGCTCGGCCAGAATCATATCGAGCCGGCCGGCGAGCTCGAGCGTGCGCAACTCGTCGTAGCCGCCGATAATCCGCCCATTAACAAAAATTTCAGGGACCGTGCGCCGGCCTCCCGCGAGCTCGACCATCTTAGCCCTCAGCTCTGCATCATCGGTCACATCGATTTCTTCGAACTCGACGCCCTTGTCGCGCAATAGCGACTTGGCAAGCGTGCAGAACGGGCAATACTCGGTGGTATAAATCTCGATTCTTGCCAAAATCTCTGGACCCTCCAAGGCTCGATTCTTACGTCCGACTCGTCGCATGTCCAGCCGGCCGAACGATCGTCAACGGCAATCGGTATAGAAGCGCTTGAGGAGTGCCGGCCGCACGCCGAGCAGATAGAGCATCCTAAGGGTCCCGATTCGCGCCGCGGTTTGGATGATCCCGTCGCGCTTCCATCGCCGGGCCGAGGTGAGGACGCGCGGTTTGAGGCACGCGATTCGGCCGACACGCTTGAGCCGCCGGGAAAATTCCAGGTCCTCCCAGATCTCGATCTCGCGGAAGCCGCCGAGCCGTTCGAAGATGTCACGGCGCACGAAAATCGCCTGGCCGCCGGCTGCGACCCGCCAGACTCGAGAGCGGATATTGATTAAAAGGCCTACCGAACGCGAGAGCGGAGCCGGGTCGTCGAGTTCAACCTCGAACCAGCCGCCGACGATTTCGGGATCGGCGAGCGCAAGCTCGATATTCTGCGCATATTCCGGCGGCACGATCGTGTCGGCATGCACGAAGCTGAGTACTTCGCCGGCCGTTAGGGCGGCACCGGCGTTCATCTGGCGCGCGCGGCCGCGTTGAGCCTCAATCAGCCGATCGCAGCCCGCCTGGGCCAGCCGGCAGCTCAAATCCGTGCTGCGGCCATCGACCACGATTATCTCGCCATCCGGTGCCCCGACGCGGATCGCCCGCAAGGCCGCGACGATCGTGCGCTCCTCGTTGAGCATCGGAACGATGACTGAGAGTGTCATCCCAGTTAGCTGGCGCTACCGCGAAAGAATCAACTCCGGCTTGGTCGCAGCGGCGGGTTCATCAGTGCATCCCGCCCGATCGATTTTGGAGCATCGACGACGACTACCTGACGGCCCCGCAGTTGCAGCCGGCCTTGCTGAAAGAGGCTGATGGCGAGCGGGTAGATGCGATGTTCCTGCGCGAGAATACGATCGCTGAGAGTTTGTTCGTCGTCGTCAGGCATCACCGGTACGGCCGCCTGCACGATAATCGGACCGTCGTCGGTGCCAGGAGTGACGAAGAAGACCGTGCATCCGGCCAAACGCGTGCCGTGCTCCAAGGCCGCTTTTTGCGCGTTCAGACCTGGGAACGCTGGTAGCAGGGAAGGGTGGATATTCATGATTCGGTTGGGAAAAGCGTCGAGTATCACCGGCGACAGAATCCGCATGAAACCGGCGCACGCGACCAACTCCACCTCGGCGGCGCGCAACGCATCGACCATGGCGCCGTCGAATTCTTCGCGCGAGCCAAAGCGGCGCTGATCGATCACTCGGGTCGGAATCTTCGCGCGTTGCGCTCGGATCAGTCCCGGCGCATCGGCACGATTGGAGATCACGAGCTTGATGATGGCGTTTAATTCGCCGCGCTCGATCGCGTCTATGATCGACTGGAGATTCGTCCCGCGTCCGGAGACCAGAACGCCAAGCCGGAGCGGTGCACGCGCAGCGATGGTTGAGCCCACGGGTCTCGCCGATCAAACCAGCTGAACGCCGCGCCGGCCGCGTACGATTTCGCCGATTATCGATGCGGGCGTATGTCGGGTGCGCAGATGGCGCACTATCGCATCCGCCTCGCCCGGCGGCACAATCGCAATCATCCCGAGACCGTTGTTGAAGGTGCGATCCATCTCGACTCGATCGATGCGGCCGCGTTCCTCGATCAGCTTGAAGATCGCAGGCTGCGGCCAGGTCCCGCGATGGACAATAGCACGCAGGCCTGCCGGGAGCGCCCGCGGCAGGTTTTCGATTATTCCGCCGCCGGTGATATTAGCGAGGCTCTTCAGATGGAAGCGTTTAAATAGCGTCGTTACGACCGCAGCATAGATCCGCGTCGGGCGCAAAAGTTCGTCTGCCAGCGTCACACCGAGCTCGCTGATATAGGCGTCGAGACGCAAGCGCGAACGTTCGAGCAGGACCTTGCGTGCCAGCGAAAATCCGTTCGAATGAAGCCCGCTCGAAGCCAGGCCGACCAGCAGGTCGCCGGCGCGCACCGATTTGGGCGACGGAATCCGCGAGCGTTCGGCCACGCCGACCGCGAATCCCACCAGGTCGTATTCGCCGCGCCGGTAAATACCCGGCATCTGAGCAGTCTCGCCGCCGACCAGGCTCATCCCGGCCTCACGGCATCCGCGCGCGATACCGCTCACCAGGGCCCGGGCGACCCGCGCATCGAGACTGCCGGCACCGATATAGTCCAGAAAAAACAGCGGCCGCGCGGCGTGGCAGATGATGTCGTTGACGCACATCGCGACGCAATCGATTCCCACCGTATCGTGCCGGCCGGTGGCGAACGCGATTTTGAGCTTGGTACCGACCCCGTCCGTGCCGGCTACCAGCACCGTCGATCGAAGCGCGGGCCGGCGCCTGAGCTTGATCAGCGCGCCGAAACCGCCGATTCCATCCAACACTGCGGGGCTGGTCGTGGAGCGCGCGACGCGCCGGAAAATCGGAATCAGCCGCTGCTTGAGATCGATATCGACGCCGGCGGCCTTGTAATCGAGACGCTTCGCCATTCCGCTAGATCCTGCGCGCCAGCGCCCCGGCCCGCCAGGCCTGCGTGCCGTCCGGATAGACTGTCAGACCTTCCTGATAACGCAGCAGCGTGAGGCCCTCGAGCAGTGCGCGCAGCTCGTAATGAGCGAGCATAAAATCGCGGTTTCGTGGATGGCCGAGCGTGGCCTGGTCGATCAGGAAGGTGTCGAACAACAGCATGCCGCCGGGCCTGAGCGCGCGCTTGAGAGCCGGCGTCAGCGTCCGATCGAGAAAGTTGATATTCACCACCAGGTCGAATTTGTTGGCGGGAATCGGAAAGTCCTCGAACTCGGCCACGATCGGCCAGATACAGAGCCGCTCGGCGCGCGCGGCTCGGCCCAGCGTTTCAAGTGCCACCGCAGAATGATCGATCGCGACGACTTTGAGGCCGGCGCGTGCCAGCGCGAGACTGTGGCGTCCGGTTGCGGCGCCCACGTCCAACGCCAGCCCGCGCGGCAGCAACGGCAGCATCTCGTTAAAGAAGGGCTCGGAGGCGCCGGGGGTGCGCCCGGTGAAACGGCGATCGTGATCGGCGCGGGCGGCGGAAGTCACAGTGCTCGCGCGAGCGTGAGGACGTCGACGCTGCGGGCGCCGGCGGCGAGCAGAACGTCGGCACATTCGTCAGCCGTCGCACCGGTGGTCATCACGTCATCGACCAGGAGTAATCTCAGATCGCGCACCCGGTCGGGATCGATCACGCGAAAGGCGCGCCGGACGTTGCGCCGGCGGGCGCCATGATCGCGCGCGGTCTGGGGCGGCGTCGCTCGCTGGCGCCTCAAGCAGCCCAGGTCGATATCACAACCAAGGCGCCGCGAGACCTCGATGCCGAGCAGGGCGGCCTGGTTGAATCCGCGCCAGCGCAGGCGTGAGCGATGGAGCGGAACGGGCACCACCAGGTCGTGAAGCCCGCGCGGATAAGGCAGGTCATCGCCGAGACATTCGGCCAGGGCCCGTGCGAGGGATTGATCGAGACCGTACTTATGCTGGCGAATTATCGCCCCGAGTGCTCCCAGCCCGGTCTGCGAGCTCGGATCGTAACGGGCAACCGAGCGTGCGGTACGGAAACGGCGTGCCGAAGAACGGCAACGGAGGCATCGGTCGGAATCATCGAGGGCCGCCGCGCGCAGCGGTTCGCCGCAAATCGAGCAGAAGGGCTCCACGATTCTATCGATCCTGCTGATACATACGGCACAAACCCGCCGATCGCTCTCGATCGGCAAGCGTACGCCACAGGCCGGACAACTCGGCGGATAGACGAAGTTGAGCAGCTCGTTCAGCATCGCCGTTTCAATGATAGCCGATCGCGGAGCTGATTGAAGACGGACCGCCAAAACAGTTAAGCAGCGGGATGCACGCCGCGCACCCGATGGTGTTATATTCGGAACCGTGAAAGCGCCGTTAGAGGGCATCCGCGTCATCGATTGGACGATTTGGCAGCAGGGCCCCGTCTCGACTGCGATGCTCGGGGATCTGGGGGCCGAGGTGATCAAAATCGAAGAGCCGGAGCGCGGCGACCCGGGCCGCGGACTGATTTCGGGTGGCAGCGGGGCGCTTTCGCCCGGCGGTTTTTACTTCGAGACCAATAATCGCCACAAGCAAAGCCTGGCGCTCAACCTGAAGCATCCTGAAGCCCGCGAAATCGTCTATCGGTTGGCCGAAAAGAGCGACGTCTTCATCCAGAATTTTCGCCAGGGTGTCGCTGCGCGTCTGGGTTTGGCGTACAGCAATTTGCACGCACGCAATCCGCGCATCATCTATGCGAGCGCGTCGGGCTACGGGCCTGACGGGTCCGAAAGCAACCGCCCGTCGTTCGATTATCTGGGACAGGCGCGCTCGGGCGTGATGAATGCCGTCGGTGGTCCCGACCTGCCGCCGACCTATATCCACGGCGGCGTCGCGGATCAGATGGGCGCAATCATGGTTGCGTATGGCGTTATCACGGCGCTGCTGGTCCGCGAGCGCTACGGGATCGGCCAGGAAATCGATGCCTCTCATCTGGGTTCGATGATGGCGCTACAAGGACTGAATGTCTCGTCGGTCTTGATCGGCGGCCAGGAGATGCCGCGCCGCTCGCGCGAGAATGCCTACAATCCGCTATGGAATCACTATCGATGCGCGGACGGCAGCTGGCTATGCCTTGGCATGCTGCAGCCCGACCGCTACTGGAGGGATTTCTGCCATACGATTGGGCTCGATGAACTGGCCGAGGACCCGGGCTACGCGGATATGATCTCGCGCGGAAAGCATTCGCCAGCACTCATCAAAATCCTCGACCAGACGTTTGCCACCAGGCCGCGCCCGGAGTGGATCGCGATTCTCGAGCGCGGCGGCGACTTCATCTTCAGCATCGTCAACACCATTCCGGACCTGCCCAACGACCCGCAGGTGATCGCCAACCGTTACGTCGTCGATTACGAGCATCCGCGGCGCGGTCCGATGAAGGTGCTGGGGATGCCGATCCGATTCAGCGCCACGCCCGGCGAATCGCGCGGGATCGCGCCCGAGCTCGGCGAACATACCGAGCAGATCCTGGTCGAGATGCTGGGCTACGATTGGACGGAGGTCGCGCGGTTGCGCGAATCGGGTGTGATCTGATCGAGGTTTGAAACCCGGCGAAATCGCCGTACTCGATGGCTTGGGGGATAGTTATGGGAAGCTTGACCTGTAGCTGGCAGGATCGTGAAGAGATCCGGGAGCTCTATGCGCGCTACTCGATCGCGCTGGATCACGGCGATTTCGTCTCCTGGATGGGATGCTTCGCCGCGGACGCGGTGTTCGATAGTCCGCGCTTCGGCAATTACGTCGGCCACGACGCGCTCAAAAAATTTGTCAGTTCTTACAAGGACTCGCTGGGTGGCGCCAAGGTCCTGCATATCAATAGCAATTTGAGCTTTCAGGTCGAAGGCGACCACGCCACCGGCATCTGCTACTTCACCTACTACCATTGCAAGGACGGCCGGGCGACGCTCGCGGCACTCGGCCATTATCGCGATCGTCTCCGGCGCCACGGTGACACTTGGCTGTTCGAGCGCCGGGAGGTCTTTCTCGACGCGCGTCCCGGCGCTGCCGCGATGCACTGAAACTTCGGGCGGACGGCGGCCGGTTTACTAGAATAACGCGTACCAGGGTCGTGGCTCGTGCGGACTCTGGATCTGGAATTTGATCTGGAAGCTTCGCAGCAGAGTGCCGTCGGAATCGCGCAGCGCGACCTTGGCATTTTCCAGGTCGACATCGGCTTGTACTTCCTGGCCCTCGGCCGTCACCAGCGCATCTTCGTATTGCAGGAGATCGTGGGTGGTCGCCAGACCCACCCGGAAGCGTACCTGCTCGTCGTGCAGCGACTGGCGGGCGTATTCGGTGGCCGCCCGCGTGGCCTTGACCCTCCGAATCGCGGCGGTCAGGTTGGCAAGCGAGTTCTCGACCTCCACCACGACGCGTGAAATCCCGGCGCGATACTGTACCCGCGCCTGTTCATAACCGATGCGGGCCTGCGCGAGCTGCGCTCTGATCGGAGCATTATCGAGCGGCAGCTCGAAATTGAACTGGATCGCGTAGTTGTAAAAGCGCGTGCCGAACATGCGGTTGAGGGTCTCCGCATAGTCGCCGCTGAACGGCAGCATGAAGCCGCCGCTCGGCTCTTCCAGACTCACGCAATTGATCTCCGATGGCGGCAGGCCGAGGGCGGAGCCACACAGCGCATCTCCGCCAATCGAGCTCAGGCCGAACTGCGCGACCAAATTGAATTGTGGGAGCAGCTGATTGGTCTGGTATTTGACCAGGAATTCGGCGGTTCGCACCGCCTCGCGCAGCGCCGCCAGTGCCGGCCGATATTGGACCGCGAGTTCCAGCGAGCGTTCCTCTTCGATCTCGACCGGCTCGTCGGGATTCGGCGCTTCAGCCGGCTCGATCCGGCGCGGCAGGAAGCGATGCGAGGGATTCAGCATTACGTCCTGGCGCAGGATCACGCGCGCCGATTTGAGTCCTGCTTCGGCGGAGTAGAGATTGGCTTGGTCGGTGGCGGCGGCCGATTGTGCCTCCTGCAAATCGATCGGCGCCAAGGTGCCGACCCTGAGACTAATCCGGTTCTCGCGTACTAGGTCCTGATCGAACTTCAGCGCTTCCGCGGCGACCCGGAGATTTTCTTCGCTCAGCACCACGTTCCAATAATCGTTCGCGACCTGACGCACGAAATCTTCCAGCGACTGGGCGTAATTCCATTGCGTTTGTAATTGCCCAGATTCGGCCATCCGTACATTCAAGGTAGCGAAGTTCATCCCGAAGTTGCGCATCAGGGGCTGCGTCAGCGACATCGTCAGTGCGCTGGTGTATTCTGGATTCACCGTGACAAAAAAGTTGTTAGTGACCTGCCGGTCATTGCTGAAGAGCAGACTCAGCGTACCGTTGGTCGTGGTCAATACCTTGTTGAGCGTAAAATTCCAGTCGTAGTTCTTAGTCGAGAGCGTGCCGCTGCGCGCGACCAGCGTGCTCTGCGCGGGTGAGACGGATTTTACGGTGTCGACGGTGGCCAGCAGGTCCGGATCGAAGACTCCCCATGCCATCCTGACGGCCTCGGTTCCGGCCAGGGGGTCCATTTGGTCGGCCTTGACGGTCGGGTTGTTTTCGATCGCGAGGTAAACCGCTTGTTTAAGCGTGAGTGAATTAAATTCGAGATCGCTGGTCGACAAGTAGGGTTCGCTGATAACCGCCTCCGGCGGTATCTGCTCGGCGGGCCACCATTGATGCAGCAGGACCTTGGGTAGCGAGATAATCGAGTCATCGACACGAAAGCGATTGGCCGCCGACGCCTTGATATTTACATTCGGCGGCGACTGCGCGCCGATCAGCGGCGCTGGGGCGGACGTCGTCGCGAGCATCCCGGCTGGCGCCGGTGATACGGATGCGGCCGGAGCCGGGCTGGAGAGCGTCTGGCAGTAACCGCGCACTGCGAGCAGCATCATCCCGATCACACAAATCAGCGCGACACACCTGGTGACGGTCAGGCGAACGAGGATATCGAGCACACGCTTCATATCGTCAGAATTCCGTATACCAGGGGTACTCAGTCGGATTGACGACCTGGAAGCGCACATCAAAAGCGCGTAGGATCGTGCCCTTGGCATGCTCGAGCGCGAGCCAGGCGTTCATCAGATCGACGTCGGCCTGCACCTCCTGACCCTCGGCGGTGACCAGCGAGTCCTCGTATTGCAGCAGGTCGTGAGTGGTCGCAAGCCCGACCCGGAAACGCACCTGTTCGTCATGCAGCGCCTGGCGCGCATAGTAGGTGGCCTGCGCGGTGGCATCGACGCGCTTTAAGTCGGCGTGAATGTTGGCCAGCGCGCTCTCCACGGCGACCACCGCCTGCGAGAGGGTTGCGCGATATTGCATCCGGGTCTGCTCGAAACCGACTCGCGCCTGGGCAAGCGAGGCCCGCGCCAGGGCGTTGTCGAGCGGCCGTTCATAATTGAAGATCAGCGCATAGTTGTAGAATCCGAAGTTAAACAGTTTATTGAGCACGGTGCCGTAGTCGCCATTGAACGGCAGCACCACGCCGTTTGGCGCGGTGCCGCTTAGATTCGGGTTGAAGCAATTGAGATTCGTCGAGCCGAAGGCGGCTCCGCACAGCGCGTGCCCGGCCAGTCCGTTGGTGGAGAACTGACTGGTCAGGTTAACTTGCGGCAACAACTGATTTTCCTGGAACTTGACCTGCATCAGGGCGGTGCGGATCGCCTCGCGCATGTTGCCGAGCGAAGGCTGGTACAGCACCGTGGTTTCGAGCGCCTGCTCTTCGTCCTCGCTCACCCGCTCCTGCAGGACCGGCTTATCCGCCGGCTCCACTTCAGCAGGCAGAAAAGTATGCTCAGGATTGAGCATCACGTCCTGGCGCAACGAGACGCGTGCGGTCTTGAGCTGCGCCTGGGCAGTGTAGACGTTCGCCTCGGCAGTGGCCTCGGCAGATTGCGCTTCCTGCAGATCGAGCGGCGCGAGCGTTCCGACGCGCACGCTGATCAGGTTCTGGCGCACCAGATCCTGGTTGAATTTGAGAGCCTCCTGCGCGACCTGTAGATTCTCCTCGCCCTGCACCACACTCCAGTAATCGTTGCCAACCTGCAGGATAAAATCGTCGAGCTGCGACGCCATCGTCCACTGCGCCTGCTTCTGAGCGGACTCCGCCAGCCGGACCGTCAGGGTTGCGAATCGCCAGCCGAAATTCCTGAGCAGCGGCTGCGAGAGCGAGAGTCCCAGGGTGGTGTTGTAAAAGGGATTGATAGTCTGGGTGGTGTTATTGCTGATGGTGCGGTCGTTGTTGAAGGTCGCGCTCATCGTGCCGTTGGTGGTGGCGAGAATCTTGTTGAGCGAGAAGTTCCAGTCGTATTGCTTGGTCGAGAGCGCGTCGCCGCCGCTCTCGAGCGCGGAGGTGGTTGGAATTACGGTTTTGATCGTATCGGCGGTCGCCTGCAGGTCAGGATCGAACGTACCGTTGGCGCTGCGGACGCCCTCGGTCGCGTTCGGCGGCCCCAGCCGAATCGAGGCCACGTTGGGGTTGTTGCTGAGCGCAATGAAAATCACCTGCTTGAGCGTGAGTTTACGCGGGGTGTTGTCCGTGGTTCGCAGGTAACGTTCGTCGATGATCGATTCAGGCGAGAACTGCTCCTTGGGCGACCACTGATGGCTGAAAATCTTCGGCAATGAGATTACCGAGGTGTCTTGCTCGAACTGATCCGCGGCCGCCGGTCCGGTGGTCGCGTTTACGGCCGTTTGCGAAGCCGGCGGAGGCGGCACGGTGACTGCCGTTCCGGCGAGCGGGTCGGCGGCACTGATCGGGCACCATCTCGCCGCCAGCCCGAGGATGATCGCTGCACACAGGAAATATTTCGTGCGGGCCATAAAACCTCCCCGTCATCGGCATCTGAAGCGCCGACCTTCAAGACCGCGGCCGGATCTCTGCCAGATGATCAATTCTCCGGCGTGAGCCGCGGAAGAACCGCTCTGAGCCGCTCGATAGGCAAATCGAAGGCGCTTGCAAGACACCGATCGGTTCCGGATTATAGCCATCTCGTGACAACGCGGCGAGCGTTGAGAGGATAAGAGCCGAGTGCGCAGTTTCAGAATTATCCCGGTGCTGGCAGTTGCGCTCGCGGCGTTTATTCTGACCTTGGCGCCGGCGCCACGGCACGCGAGCGTTTGGGCGCAGCTTGGCGCGCCGCCGCCTCCGCTACCCCCACCCCCGCCGCCGCCAGCGGTGGCACCGACCACGGGTGCGGCAGCAGCGCCCGCGGCCCCATCACTCGCGCCGGCTCCAGGAGCCTCCGCAGCGGCACAGGCCACCGCGGTTCCGACGCCACGGGTTTTCTATTGCAGTTGTTTCGGGGCCGCCTCGCCGACGCGATGGATGGGGCAGGTGCAGGCCGCCACCTATTTCGCAGCTCGTCAGACGGCGGTTAACAGTTGTCTCGCCTACAACTTCAATCGCCAGCCAACCTCAGCCTTCGTGCCGCCGTCGGGGTTTAATTTCTTTCCAACGCCGACGCCGCCTTCGACCGGAGGACTTACCCAGCCCGGATTACCGTCTTTGCAAGCACCCGGTATCTCCGGTTTCGCTCTGCTCAAGTCGCCGGAAGCTTCTGTATTACGCTTATGCTCGCAATGCACTTGTAACTAGTTCAGGAAATCTCTTCGACGGCTGAATCGAGGATTGCCTGGAGCTCCGCCGCGAGCCCGGCGCTCACGATGGTGCGTCCGTTCGCCGGCGAGTCGAACTCGATCTGCGCGAGATGAAGCCAGAAACGTCCTTCTGCCAGGCCGCTTGCGGGCGGCGCGCCGTACAGAGTGTCGCCTACAATCGGGTAACCGGCATTAGCGAGGTGAACCCTGATCTGATGGCGACTCCCGGTGCGAGGCGTGACCGCCAGCAGCGTGAAGGGGCCGACCTCGCGAAGCGGCTCGATGCGCGTCGACGCGGGACGCGGGCGACCTCTAAGGCGCGCGCTACCTGCGGATAGCGTGCCCATCCGCCGCGCGCCGCCGCGGCGATGGCCGATTGGTTCGTCGAGCTCCAGTTCATTTTCCATCCGTCCGATCACCAGCGCCTGATATCGGCGCGTGATGGTGCCGCGGCGAAGCTCGCGTCGCAGACGTGCATGGGCCTCCGGAGTCCGCGCGATCAACAATGCTCCCGAGGTGCCGTTGTCGAGCCGATGGATCAGGCCGCCTTCGCGCTCCGCCTCGCCCGCGGCCGCGACCTCGCGAAAGCGCGCGACGACCCCGTTCATCAGCGTGCCGGTTTCGCCGCGCTTGAGCGGATGACACGGCATCAGTCCCGGCTTGTTGACCACCAATACGGCCGCGTCGCTGTAGAGCAGCTCGATAGGTACGCCGGCATCGGGGAGCAAGGTGGGTGCGAGTGCCTGAGCGGCGACCTCGACGCGATCTTCGCCACCCACGACATCGCCCTTGTGCGGCCGCCGTCCGTTGACGCTGACGCGGTGCTGATCGATCAGCTCTCGCGCGGCGCGCCGCGAATCGGCAAAACCCGTTCGTATCAGGTATTGGTCGAGCCGTTCGCGGTCCGCGTTACGCATAAGCGTGGCGTCCGCCGGACTATCGCGGTTCGAGGCCGACGTCAGTTGTCCGAACGGCTGGTACGGACCCAACCTTCGATCTGGCGCAGGAATCCGCCGAACGGATCATCGTGCGGCCCTGCCACGAAGAAGCATTTGCGCATGTAATCGAGCGCGCCGGAATAATATTCGAAGCCCTTGCTCAGCTCCTCGAACACCAGGAAGCCGGGACGATAATGCGCGGCGTCGAGTGCTGAAACCTTTTCGTAGGAGCGCCGGCCTTCATCGATGTAGTAACGCAGATGGCCGTCGCGCTCGACGTAGCGGCGAAACAGGCCCGACATGAACAGCGTGTAATCGCCGACGTACTTGCGGAACTGGCGTTCGTCCAGGCGGGGGTGCTCGGGCTCGAGCTGCGCGACCAGCATTTCGACCACGCTGGTAATCCGGCGGCCATCCGCGGCGCGCATTCGCAGCCATCGATCCGAAAAGCTGAACTCGGTCAGCACCTCGGCCACGTATTCCGCGATACGATTGTCGCCGACCCCAAGCTGGCTGAAACTCTTGCGGGTCAGGCCCAGAAAGAACCCGTGCAGGCGCTTTAGAGCGGACGGTTGAAGCTGCATACTCTTACAGCCTTGCTCCGTTTTGGGTACCCGTTTAGATTCTGCCGTGACGGCGCGGCTGGCGCTAGCTCCTGGCGGCTTTTCGGATCACAGACCCTCCGACGCGGGTCGCGGCCGTGCCGAATCCCAGCACCCTGCGCAACTCGCGCCCGGTATGGGAGCGCTGCGATTTCGCCACCGCCAGCGGACTGCCGCTCGCGACCAGGCGCCCGCCTTCATCGCCTCCACCGGGGCCGAGATCGATTACATAGTCCGATTGTGCGATGAACTCGAGATTGTGCTCGATTACCACCATGGTATTGCCCTCCTGGACCAGCCGTGACAATACCCGCAGCAGTTGGCGAACGTCGCTCGAGCCGAGCCCGGTCGTCGGCTCATCGAGCAGAAACATGCGCGGCCGGGCGCTCCCGTCGGACGCCTTGGGCGTCGGCTCGAGGTCGGCGAGCAGAAAGCGCGCCAGTTTGAGCCGCTGAGACTCTCCGCCGGAGAGCGTCAAGGTTGCCTGTCCAAGTTGTAGATAGCCCAGGCCCACCGCACTCAGTGCTTCGAGGCGCCTGACGACCGCGGCGTGGCGGGCAAAGAACTTGAGCGCCTCATCGACCGTCAGATCGAGCACCTGGTTGATGTTGCGGCCTTGGAACCGAATCGTGAGGATGTGGCTCTGGAAGCGCCTCCCGTCGCAGTTCTCGCAGCGCACTTCCAGGTCGGCCATGAAGTGCATCTCGATCGTCACGGTGCCGGTCCCGCGGCATCGCTCACAACGCCCGGCCGGTACGTTGAAGGAAAAGTGGCGCGCCGTGACGCCGCGCTTGCGCGCCTCGGGCGTGGCGGCGAAGAGCCTGCGGATGTCGTCGTAGATCTTGAGATAGGTGGCAAGATTCGATCGAATCGAGCGCGCCGGCAGCTCCTGGCTCATGTGCACCACGTCGCCGATCGCCTCGAGGCCTTCGATGCGATCACAGGCCCCGGCTTCGCTGACTGGTTGACCCGTCCATCGCTGCCAGTTGCTGTACAGGACATCCTCGATAAGTGTGGATTTGCCGGAGCCCGAGACGCCGGTGATGCAGATCAGGCGGCCGAGCGGAATCGCGACATTGATGCCCTTCAAGTTGTGTTCGCGAGCACCCACGATACGCACTGCCGGATCACGCCTTCCAAAGCGCCGCTCGCGCGCCAGCGCGCGCATCAGCAGTACTCGGCCCGGTGCGCTCAATACATTGCGCAGCGCGCTTGCCCGCGGCCGGCCGGCATAGACCAGCTCGCCACCCTCGCGCCCGCCGCCCGGTCCGAGGACGACCACGTTATCGGCGCCCCCAATCAGGGTCGGGTCGTGCTCGACCACCACCACCGTGTTACCCAGATCGCGCAGCCGCCGCAGAACATCGAGCAACTGACGCGCGTCGCGGGGATGCAATCCCACCGTCGGCTCGTCGAGTGCATAGAGCGTTCCCGTCAGCAGGCTGCCCAGCGCGCTTGCCAGGTGAATGCGCTGGGCCTCGCCGCCCGACAGCGTACGCGCCTGCCGTTCAAGGGTGAGGTAGCCGAGGCCGACGGCGTTCAGATATTCAACCCGGTTGGAAAGCTCACGCAGCAGCGGGCCGGCAACCCGTTTGATCGCGGGGACCTCCGCGAGACCGGCAACCCATCCGGTCAGGTCACGCACCGGCAGATGGCCGACGGCCGGGAGCGTCAGATCGCCGACCCGGACGTTGAGCGCTTCGCCTTTCAACTTGGAACCATCGCAGGCTGGGCAGGTGACGAAGCGTCGATAGCGCGCCAGCAGGATTCTTACGTGCGTCTTGTAGCGGCGCCCTTCGAGCCAGCGGAAGAAGCCGCGCACGCCTGGCCATCGATCGTGGTCGTGCGCATGGTCGTGATCTTGCGTTTCGCCGGCCTCGCGGAGCTCGCCGTCCAGCAGCCACGCACGTTCCTCATCGTTCATCTCACGATACGGAACATTGCGCCGCACTTGCGCCCGCCGCGCGCATTTCAGCATCCAGTCGTTCATCTCGCGATAGGCCGGTGTGCGCCACGGCGCGATCAGGCCCTGGCGTAGCGCGAGTCTGGGATTCGGAATTACTTTCTCAAGGTCGAGTTCGACCGTGCGTCCGAAGCCTTCGCACGCGGAACAGGCGCCGATCGGGCTGTTGGATGAAAACAGTGCCGGCGATGGTTCGGGAAACGCGCTACCGCATCGCGAGCAATTGAAACGCCGGTCGAAGCTCAACTCGCCGAGCGTTGCGAGGTGGCCGTCATCGCGCGCGACCTGCAGCACCCGCGCCCGGCCGGCGCCCAGATAAAATGATTTCTCGAGGGCCTCGCGCACCCGCTCCTCGACCCCGCCTGTGCCGATACTTACGCGGTCCACGACCACCATCAGCTCGGCCATCCGCGCGTCGCCGGAAGCCGCTAAATCGGCGGTTTCGACGAATGCACCGTCCTGAAAGAGACGATGGTAACCATTGTGCGCCAGGTATGCGGCGGCCTCGCCGGCGGTGCGCGATCCCAGCTCGAAAGGCGCGATGAAAACGTGGAGCCCGGGAGTACCGAGAATCCGGCTCGCGGCGCTTTCGATACTGTCGCGGGCGACCTCGATTTCGCAGCGCGGACATCGCGTTACGCCGATGGTCGCAAAGAGCAGGCGCAGGTAATCATTTACTTCGGTGACGGTGCCGACCGTCGAGCGGGCGTTGCGGATCGTGTTCTTCTGACGCAGCGCAAGCGCCGGCGGGATGTCTGAAATGACGTCCACATCAGGCCGCTCCATCCGTTCCAGGAACAGCCGCGCGTAAGTCGAAAGACTTTGCACGTATCGGCGCTGGCCTTCGGCATAGAGAGTGTCGAAGACTAGGCTCGATTTTCCCGAACCCGAGACCCCGGTGACGACGCTCAGCTTGCCGTGCGGAATTTCGAGCGAGAGATTGCGCAGATTATGGGTGCGCGCGCCGCGAATACTAATCGAGCGCTGCAAACATCATCCTCATAGCAATCGTATTCTAGCGCGGATCGTTCAGCGGTCGGGCTTTCTTGCGCCGCTCGCCCGGATATTCTTCGGCCACCTGCGCATAAAGTTCGCGCAGCCGAATATCGAATTCGGCCTGGAGGCGTTTTTGTTCGGCCTCGCGCCGCTCCCGCGGCAAATCGGCCAGCAGCTTCAGATCGTCCTCAAGGCGCTGTATCAGGCGGTTGCGGGCCACCAGATATTCATAACCGTTCATATGATACCGAAAATCTCAAATTCCAAAGTGGCTAATTATAGGTTATCTTAAAAACCTCGGACAACCGAGTTGGAAAGCCTCGCTGATCACGAGTTAACAGTTGAAATGATCCGCGCGCGCGGAGCGTGGAGCGCGCCGGATCTCGGCCATGGGTTTTTCGGCCGCACCGGCGGCGTCAGCCGTGAGCAGTTCGCCACCCTCAACCTCTCAAGTTACGTGGGCGATCTTCCGGACGCAGTCGCGAGCAACTGGTCGCGGGCGCGGCGGGCGATGCCGCCGTATCGGCGGCTGGCGCTTTTCAACCAGGTCCATGGCAGCGAGGTCCACATAATCGGAACGGATTATGACGGCGCGCGCCTCGTCGGTGACGGGATGGTCACCGGGACATCCGGGCTGGCGCTCGGCATCTTCACGGCCGACTGTGTCCCGCTGTTGATGGTCGACGCGGAACAACGGATTGTGGGAGCGTTTCACGCCGGATGGCGTGGCACGCTGGCCGGTATCGCGCGCGTCGGAATCAGCCGAATGGTTGAGGCGGGCGCCAGGTTGGACCGTCTCAACGCCGCGCTGGGACCTTCGATTGGGCCGTGCTGTTACGAGGTCGATACAGAATTGGGCGCTCGTTTCGCGGCTAGCTTGCCGTTCGCGCGCTCGCGTATCAACCCCGGCCGACCGGGTAAGGCGATGATCGATCTGCGCGGCATCCTGACCGATCAATTGGCCGAATACGGCGTCGACCCGGCTTCGATAACCGTGGTCGGGCCATGCACGCGATGCGAATCGCAACGCTTCTTCTCACGCCGCGAGGCCGGCGGCCAGGTCTGTGGTCTCCAGTTGAGTTTTGTGGGCTTCGCCGATGGCCCGCCGCGCTAAGAAACGGCGCGTCGCCTCGGTGCGCAACCAGGTCCGTAAACCGCTGCCGCCGGCGGCACAGACCCATGAGGACGAGCGGAAATATCGCCGGCCGCGCGAAAAGCAGCGGCTTTTGCGTGAGCTTCCCAATGGCAATGGCCGGTCGACGTAGGTTAAACTAACGCTTTAAGAATAATATGATCAGTTTCGAGCCCACCGACGAACAACAGATGATCCGGGAAACCGTCGCTGCCTTCGCGCGCGATGAACTCCGGCCCGCCGCCCGCGCGATCGATGAGGGCGGAGCGATCGCACCTGGGCTGTTAGCCAAGGGCGCGCAGCTAGGCCTGATACGGACCTGGATGCCGGAGGAGTACGGTGGCGACGGAAGTCCGCGCTCCGCGATGAGCGGCGCGATTATCGCCGAGGAACTGGCGTGGGGCGACCTGGCGCTGGCGGCCCATTTGACCGCTCCGAGATTGCTCGCCTTTCCGATCATGGAGATGGGAACGGCGGAACAGCGCGAGCACTATCTCAAAGCTTTGGCGGGCGAGAGTTATGTTCCCGGCTCGGCAGCGATTGTCGAACCGCGCTTCGATTTTGATTTGAATTCGATCGCCACCGAAGCCCGTCGGCAAAGTGACGGCTGGACTCTCGACGGCAGCAAATGCTTCGTTCCACTGGCGCACGAGGCGGAGCATATCCTGATTTATGCCACGCTCGCCGGCGCAGACCGGACGGTCGCGGGGTTTATCGTCGCGCGCGATACGCCGGGGTTGGAAATCTCCGGCCCGGAAAAAAATATGGGACTCAAGGGGCTTGCGACTTACGAGTTGAAGCTCGCCGGATGCCGGCTCGGCGCTGAGTCGCGGCTCGGTGGCGAGGGCGGGATCAACTTCGGCCGGATCGCGAGCCAGATGCGGGTCGCGACGGTCGCGATGGCCGCAGGTCTGGCGCGGGCCGCATTCGAGTACGCGCGTGACTATGCTCGGGAACGGCGCGCCTTCGGCGTTCCGATCGCAACCAAGCAGGCGATCGCGTTCATGCTCGCCGACATGGCGATCGAGGTCGATGCAATCCGGCTGCTCGCATGGGAGGCGGCCTGGCGCCTCGATCGCGGCGAGAATGCGGTTACCGAAAGCTACCTGGCGAAGCATTATACTGCCGCCGCCGCGCTCAAGGTTGCCGACAACGCACTCCAGGTACTCGGCGGCCATGGTTATATCCGCGAACATCCGGTCGAACTGTGGTTGCGCAACGCGCGCGGGATTGCCTCGATTGAGGGACTATCGATGGTCTGACGCGCCGTTACTCGACGCACGGAGATTCGCGATGATCGATTTTGAATTTGAGCCGCAGACCCGCGAGCGCCTTAAGCTCTACCATACGGTCGCTGAGCAAATGATGCGGCCGATTTCGCGCGAATACGACGAGCGCGAGCATGAGAAGCCGTGGCAGTTCTTCGAGACGATGTGGGCGGCGGCCGGGACCGCCGCTGAGTTTCAGCCCGGCGGACGTCAGAATCGGGAGGCCGCCGGCGGCGGGTCGCCGGCGCGCAACCTCTACACGATTGCGACTACCGAGGAGTTGACCTGGGGCGACGCCGGGCTCTTCCTGTCGATACCCAACGCGGGCCTGGGCGGCGCGGCGGTCTCGGCCGCCGGAACGCCGGAGCAGAAGCAGCGGTTCCTTGGCCCATTTCGCGGGGGCAAGCCGAAGTGGGGCGCGATGGCGATAACCGAGCCCGGCTGCGGCTCGGACTCAGCGGCGATTACCACCACCGCGGTGCGTGAAGGCGATCAATGGGTGCTCAACGGGACGAAGATCTTCTGCACCGCGGGACAGATGGCCGCGGAAAAATCCGAAGGCTTCGTCGTGGTCTGGGCGACGCTCGATAAGAATGCGGGGCGCGCCGGGATAAAATCTTTCGTCGTTCCGCACGGCACCCCTGGGATGACGGTGGCGCGGGTGGAGAACAAGCTCGGAATCCGGGCCTCGGATACCGCGATGATCGTCTTCGACAACTGCCGCGTGCCGTTCGATCACATCCTGGGCAAGCCCGAGGTCAGCGCCGAGCGCGGCTTCAAGGACGTGATGGCAACTTTCGATGCCACGCGGCCGATCGTCGCGGCGATGGCGATCGGGGTAGGGCGTGCGGCGCTGGATTTCGTGCGCAATTTCCTGAACGAACAGAAAATCGCGGTCCGCTATGGCACCTCGAACCATCGGTTGAGCGCGGCCGAGCGCGATTTCATCGAGATGGAAGTCCAGCTTAAAGTCGCTCGCCTGCTGACCTGGCGCGCCGCCTGGATGCTTGACGTGGGCCGGCACAACAGCCTCGAAGCCTCGATGGCCAAAGCCAAGGCGGGGCTGGCGGTCACCCAGATCACCCAGAAAGCCGTCGAACTGTTGGGGCCGCTCGGCTATTCGCGCCGTCTACTGCTCGAAAAGTGGATGCGCGATGCGAAGATCAACGATATCTTCGAGGGCACGCAGCAGATCAATATGTTGATCGTCGCCCGGCGGATACTGGGTTACTCAAGCCGTGAATTGAATTGAAAAGCCAGCCAAGGCACGGGGCTGGGACCGCTAAAGCGGATGCCTTCTACTCAAACCATTTGTTGTGGTCGAAGCTGAAGATCTCCAGCGTCCGTATGGTACTTACCTGTTTGGGCTGCGCGTGCTTCGCGTCCTCGATCGTCTTACCCGTTAAAGCATAGGTGTATTCGACATACGAGAGCTTGCCGACCGGGATGCCTTGCCTGGACAGCTTGGTGGTGCAGCTATCGATCACGCCATAGCCAGTATAGGTGCCGCTCTCGAGGCCATGTTCGAGGTGCCAGCTTATCTGGTTCAAATTCCATCGTGTCCGTTCCGAGAGCTTTTGCTGCCAATCGTGGCAGAAAGCCGGGAATTCTGCGGCCGCAGTTCTGAAACGGCGTTCATCAAGCGCGCTTAGCGGGTCGAGATGATCGATCACCGCGCTTGCATCGGTCCGGAACCCACCGAGATTTGAGGACTTGGCGGGTGCCGCGGCCGGAAGCGCCGACGTGTGAGCTGCACCGGCGGCGGCTGCAGGTCCCGAGGCCGGCGAAGGCGAAGTTTCTACCGCTGGTCTGACACTCGACGATCCCGATGTTCCGGAGGGTATTTTATACGCCACCGGAGCCAGCGGCTGAGTCTGAGCCGAGACTGGGTTGGTCGCAGCGGCCGATCCAGCGGGCGGCGAGTCCAGCGCCTTGTCAAGCAGAGATTCAGCGTGGAGAGAAGAGCCCAACAGCAGCAAGACTGCTGTGGCGAAGAGGGGAATTACCCGCCGGGATAGAGCACAAGCAGCAACGATACTCATTCTAACCTACCCACCACCCAACACCGAGGCCACAACCCCCCGGATGGGGGGTTGTGGCCATCAAACCACATTCAAGCGGACACCGCTCGGTCGTTATTGGTTCGGCACCAACTCGACACGACGGTTCTGCGCGCGACCCGCCCTGGTTCGGTTCGTCGCAACAAAGTGCGTCTTGCCGTAACCATGCGGAATCAGCCGGTTCGCTGCAATGCCATGGTCCTCAAGATACTGAGCAACCGCATTGGCGCGCCGATCCGACAGTTTCAGGTTATAGCGGAAAGTACCGATCGCATCGCAATAACCATTAACCTGTACGGACACATTCGGGTTCTGCTTCAGGACGCCGACTGCCTCATCGAGGATGGCCGCGTCTTCGGGCCGAATGTTGTACTTA
>DATJRJ010000023.1:0-32422 GCA_035504735.1 Binataceae bacterium (SeqCode) | reverse complement strand
GGAAGCTGTAGCGCGCCCACTTTTCACCGCCACTCAGGCTTTCCAGCAGAAAAGAATAATCACGCTCGCCGGCAACCTTGAGAAAAGCCGAGACGGGAGTCTCCAGGTCAGCCGCGATTTCACGGCATACCGGGATAAGGTTGAAACCCCGGGCGGCCAGCGCCGCGAATTCGTTTTCGTCAGGTCTCAGCATTTCCAGCGTAACGCATCGCTCAAACTATTTTTCGCAAACCAAAATAAAAAAGCCGCTAGGCTTTCCGCCCGCGGCCTTCAACTTACCCTGCTTCAGTTCCGAACTTAGACGACCAGCGCGCGAGCGGCTCCCTCGACGTCGTTACGCCAAGCCCACCAACTCGCCTCGTGTCCAATCTGCTCCATTGTGACTCTATTGACTACCGGCCATCCGACGGGCTGTCAAGGCCGGGGCGCCGGGCGCTAACGATCGCCGCCCGCCGTGCTATAGGATGACTCTTGGGCACGGCGGCGGAGCCGGCTCCATGATAAGGGAGGACCGCGATGAACGAGCGCGTTGAGCACGTCGGGGCGGTGGCCACCAAACTTCTGTTCGAGAACGACGACGTGAAGGTGTGGGAGATGGATGTGGCGGCGGGCGCCCGCTTCCCGCATCACCATCATTCGCTTGAATACCTGTTCTATGTAACCGCACCGGCAGTCCTGACCGTCAGCCGCCACGGCGTCGAGCCTTACAATATCGATGCGAAAGAGCGCGCGCTCTATACCCATCCGGGCAACAAATCGGAGACTTTTCTCAATAACGGCCCGGGTCCATATCGTGAAGTATTGGTTGAACTAAAGCGGCCGCCGCGCGACGATCAACGCCCCTTTAGCTTCACCAAGTGTGAGGCCCTGGTTGGGCTGAAGCCGGTTTCGGGCACCACGCGTATTCTGGAGAACGATCGCGTGGTGATTTCGGAGACCATGCTCGCACCAGCCGAAGAAGCGATCGTTGCGAGCACCCGCGATGCGGTTACTTACATCCTTGACGGTGGCCGGCTTGGCGTCACGGAACCGACCGAGGGCAAGCGCGCACAGCTACTGGAAGAGGATCGGCCGCCGCACGGCGTGTATTGGGAAGCCGCCGGCACCAGTCGCAAATTCAAGAACCTGGGCCGCGGCAACTATCGCCAGATCACAGTGGAACTGAAATAAGCAGCGCTCGGCTCGCGACACACTTAACTTGATACTTTAATTCCGCCGCATTCCGAAAGCGCGGGCCTAATGGCCGGCGTAGGTGGCGTTATATTGAGACCGTAAGCGGTCCTGCGCGGCCTGGGCCTCTTCCTGGGTTGAGTATGGACCGACTTTGATCCGATACCAGGTCTGACCCGCAACATTGGTCTGGATAATCGCGGGAGTATAGCCGAGCCTGCGCAATCGATCGGCCATCTGCTGCGCGCCCGCGCTATCCATCACCGCATCGATCTGAATGTTGTACGGATGACGGTGCGAGGTCTGGCGCTCGGCCGAAGCGACCCGTGCTGGGGGAACCGTGGCCTCGCCGGTAGACGAGCTCTCGTATCTACGAGATGGCGGAATCGCTGCGGTTTCGTGCTCAACCTCAGGCGGCGCCTGCTCATCGGGATTCGGACCAGGCGGGACCGAGGCTTCGCCGGGCTCTTCGTCTTCTTCCGGCGGCGGCTGGGTGGCGGCCCGAGCCACACTCACCGCGCGCACGCGATGGGTCGGCGGTGCGGCGACCGGAGCATTCGCACGCACAATCGGCGCCGCCGGCTTAGCCGGCGGCGGCGCGATCAGGGCGGCCGGTGACGCCATCGCGGCCGCCGGGCTCGGCAGCGGATAGTTCACTGCGAACTGGCTCGAATCGCTCTGGTTCTGGCGCGCCATTTCGTAGCCGCCAATCAGACCAAGCGCGAATACTGTTCCGGAGAGCACCGCTAATCCCACCAGGAACAGCAGCGCGCCTCCCGCTCTAATCTCGAATCGCATCCTCCGCCTCACATCCGTTGGGGAGCGCTCACGCCGATCAGTTCGAGTCCGTTGCGTAGCGCGTCCATCAGGAGCGCAGCCAAGTACAGCCGCGCGGTTGTCAACGCAGGTTCAACTCCAATTATACGATTGGCGGGCTTGTTGTAATAGCGATGGAACTCGCCGGCCAGGTCGAGCAGATAAAACGGAATACGATGGGGTTCGAGCTCGCGAGTCGCCGCAGCGATTATTTCCGGCATCGCGACCGCGCGTTTGGCCAGTGCCAGTTCCTCGTCCGAAAGCAGCGTCAGGTCCGCCGCCATATCGGCGGTCGGCTGTTGATAGCCGGCTTTTTCCGCCTCGCGAAAAACGCTTTGCAGACGCGCATGCGCATACTGCACATAGAAGACCGGGTTCTCGGGCGCCTGGCGCTTGGCGAGGTCGAGATCGAAATCGAGATGGCTGTCGCTCTTGCGGAACAGGAAGAAAAATCGCACCACGTCGGGACCGACCTCGTCCATCAGTTCGTCGAGCGTGACGTAGGTCGCCTTGCGCGTCGACATCTTGACCTTCTCGCCGCCGCGGGTGAGCGTCACGAACTGATAGATGATCGCGCGAATCGCGATCGTCTCATAGCCGAGCGCGCGCACCGCAGCGATAACCTCCTCATGCTCGGCGATATGATCGGCGCCGAAGACGCCGATTATCAGGTCAAAGCCGCGCTTGAGCTTCTCGACGTGATAAGCGATATCGGGCGTGCGATAGGTCGGCTCTCCGGTCTGGCGAATCAGGACGGCGTCCTTGGGCAGCCCGAGCGGCTCGCCGCGCAGCCATACCGCGCCGTCGTACTCCGCAATCAGCTCGCGCTCACGCAGTCCCGCAATCACCGCTTCCACCGCGCCGCTGCGAATCAGATCGAGTTCGTTGGTATAAACATCGAAGCCAACTCCAAGCCGCTCGCAGCTATGCCTGATGTCGGCGAAGATCGCTTTCACCGCCGCAGCGCGAAACGGCTCGAGCTCGGTGTTATCGGCCAGGCGGTCGCGATGCTCGCGGATCAAGTCACGCGCAATCTCGCGAATGTACTCGCCGTGGTAACCGTCCTCGGGAAAGACCGCAGTGCGGCCGAGTTCCTCGAGATAACGCGCCCGGACCGATTCGCCGAGCAGTTTCATCTGTCGGCCGCCATCGTTGAAATAGTACTCGCGCGTCACCTGATGACCGGTCGCCGCGTACAGCCGCGCGATGGTGTCGCCCAGTACGGCGTTGCGCCCATGGCCGACCGTCAACGGCCCGGTCGGGTTCGCCGACAGGAACTCGACCTGGACCTTGCGGCCCGCGCCGATCTGCGGACGCCAGAAACCGGGCCCCTCGCGCATCGCGCGACGGATTTCACGCTGCCAGAATGCCGGCACCATCCGAAAGTTGATGAAGCCCGGGCCGGCAACTTTCGCCTCGATAATTTCGTGGCCAAGCACGAGATGCTCCAGGATAATTTCCGCGATCGCGCGGGGCGGCTGCCCTTCCGCCCGCGCCATCGCGAGCGCGAGATTGGTCGCGATATCGCCATGGGCGGGATCGCGCGGCGCCTCCAGCTCAATCGAAGCCGGCACCGCTTTCAGCTGGCCGTGCGCGTGGGCCTTTGCCAGCGCCGCCTGCAGAATCGCTAAAATGATTTCCTTCATCGGGTAGGAGAGCCGTATCCACTAATCGTGGCAGATAGCGCCGTGCGTGTTAAGGCGCGCCGGCTTGACGATGCGCCGCGTCCGATGCGAATTTCGCGGCAGACCGGCATGCATCGGCGGAGGAACTATGAATCTCGGGCTTGAGGACAAGGCCGTAATCGTCACCGGCGGCAGCAAAGGGATCGGACGAGCCACCGCGCTGCGGATGCTTGAGGAAGGGGCGCGAGTGCTGGCTTGCGCGCGCGGCCGTGCGGCGCTGGACGAGATCGCCGCGCTGGCGCGCCAGCGCGAGGCCGGGCGGCTCATCACACTGCAGACCGACCTGACGAATCCACAGCACATCGCGATGGCCGTCGAGCGCACGCTCGCCGAGTTCGGCCGCATCGACATCCTCGTGAACAACGCCGGCAGCGCGCGCCTCGGACGCTTAGCGGAACTGTCCGACGAAGCCTGGATAGAAGATTACAACCTCAAGTTTTTCGGTTACGTGCGGATGGCACGCGCCGTGATGCCGCTTCTGCAGAAACAGCGCGCGGGCGTGATCGTCAATGTCATCGGAATCGGGGGGCTGATGCCGTCGGCGGGCTATCTCAGCGGCGGCTCCGCCAACGCCGCGCTGAATCATTTCACCAAGGCGCTGGCCGATGAGGGTGCGCCATTCGGCGTGCGCGCGGTGGGCGTGAATCCAGGGCCGATCGCGACCGAGCGCTATCGGGGCTTCGTGCGGCCGAAGCATGCGCGTTCGGAGGCTGAGGCCGAGCAGATCATTGCCGAGTCGCTTAAAGCGAGCACGCCGCTGGGCCGTGCCGGCGAGCCTGAAGAGGTCGCCGACCTGATTGCGTTTCTTGCTTCGGACCGGGCCGCGTTTATTACCGGCACCAGTGTCGCGATCGATGGAGGAAAGAATCGTAACAATCTCGCCAATTAGCGTGTTTTATAGTGCCGACGCGTCTTTATTTACGTTAATTTGATGCAGAGCGTCGATTTGAGGTTGCCAAATGATTCAACTCGATCTATAAACCTGATTGTAGATACTAAGGCGCGGCTCGCCGTGGCGAAGGTCCGCGCCGGGGTGTGCCATGGACCAGCTTCTGGATAGCATTCAGAATTCGGTTGCGAACGTGGTCGCTTCCTGGAACGCGCTTCCGGCCTCGGAGCGCGGCACTGTTGCGTTCGTCTGCGGCGTCTTCATGGTTTACCTGTGCATCAAGGATCGCGATGTGGAATACACTTCGGTCGCGATGGGGCTCGGCGCATTGCTGTTGTTCGCCTACTCACTGGCCACCACGATCGACATTTTCCACTGACGCGTTGCGCGGCCAAACGCCACGCCGCTGAAATCGTTCCGCGCCTCGAATCTAATCTCTAACGAATGCGACGGCCGTCGGCCTCTGGACCGCGAGCCCCCGATTACCGCAGAATCGGGCCGATGAAGGCACAACGAACCACCGAAAAGTCTTCGCTCGCAATCCGCGAGTACGCGCCTTATGTTGAAGCGGACTGGGGCTTCAAGAACCACTGGTATCCAGCGTTCTTCAGTCACGAGGTCGCGGAGAAAAGCGTCGCGGGGACCACGATCGCCGGCCACGACATCATAGTGCGGCGCGTGGGCGGCAAGTTGTATGCCCTGCGCGACAAATGTCTGCATCGCGGCGCGCGCTTCTCGCAGGAGCCGATGTGCCTCAGCGATGAAACCATTTCATGCTGGTATCACGGCTTCACCTACGGCCTGGCCGACGGTGTCCTGAAGACCATACTCGCCTCGCCCGATGACCCGCTGATTGGCAAAATTCGTATCCGGACCTATCCGATCGAGGAGCGCGGCGGGATGATCTTTATCTTTGTCGGCGATGAGGAGTTCAAGCCGCTGCCGGCGCTTGAAACCGACGTACCGCCGAAGATGGAAGACAACTCGGCCTTCCCCTATCTGTTCGACGAGGACGTCTTCGCGCGCGGCATCCGCCGGCACGTCAATTCAAATTGGCGGCTGGGGATGGAGAACGGCAACGATCCGACCCACATCCTGATCCATCGCAACAACTATTATGTCGTGATGTCGGGCAACAAGATGCCCTTTGGATTCCTGCCGGCCGCGCCTGAATGCGGCCAGTTTATCGATATCCCCGACGGCCCTAAAGGTGTGTGGGGAATCAACGAGGCGATCTACAAACCGACCATCGAGAATCGCTACCTCGGGATGAAGGTGCCGCCGGTGGTCGAGGGACCGCGCCCCGACCGGGTGCGAATTTCAAGCTGGATGCCATGCGCACTGCTGGTGGAAGATTATCCCGCACCGCAGTGGGCGACGATCGAATGGTACGTGCCGATCGACGACCATCAGCATCAATACTGGCAGCTCGCGCTCAGACTCTGCCACGACCCGGCGGAGCGCGACGCAGCCCAGGAGTTTTACGCGACGGTCGCCGAGCCGATCGGCTTTCGCGAGTTCAACAACATCGACATTGTGGCGCGCGAGCGGCTCCAGGAACATTACAGGCATAGCGAGCGCTTCGGGCAGGAGGCGTTTTTTGCCGGCGACGTGGCGATCGTGTCATGGCGCAAGCTGGCGGCGCGCTACAACCGCGGTATCCAGGAGCCGCCCGGCCCGTAGCTCAGGTCGAAACTTCCGACAGATCGACTCCGTGCTTGCGCATCGCCTCGACCAGACTCGGCGAGTCCTGCGCGAAATCGAGTTTCTCCATACCGCTCACGAGTTTCGGATCTTTGAGGCTCTCGACGTTCATCCCGGGTTGATCGACATAAATTTCAATCGTGTAGCCGTCGGGATCGGTCATGTAGATGCTATGGGTTAGGCCATGATCGACGGTGCATTCGATCGGAACGTTGTCGGCCTTGAGCCGCTGATAAGCCTCGATCAGCTTCTGTTCGCTCTCCATGCGGAAGGCGATGTGCTGCACTCCGATCTGATTTGGCCGCGGACCTTCCGCGTCCATCCCGATTTCCAGGCAGCCGATTTCGTGATGATCGTGCGAACCGCTGGTAAACAGCGCCATCGGCGGCTGCTTCAGCTCCAGAGTCTGATCGAGTCCCAGGACATCGCGATAGAACTTCTTGGTGCGCTCTAGATTACGAACGTTGATCACCAGGTGACCGAGTCGTTGCGGTTTGACCATAACCTAGACCTCCTGAAAGCGGCAGCATTCCGCAGTCTGAAGATAAGCGCGACTTTATTTTGCTTTTCGCCGAAAATCCATACGTTGCTTGAGCGCCGGCCCGAAGCTTATGGCGTCCCGTCAGAAGCCGGATGGCGCTGGCGGCATTCCGATAATTTGTCGTACATTCGGACCCGGGGACGATGGGGCTGCGGCACAATCGGCGAACCCGGTTGAAACCGCTGAGAGGTGAGAAGACTGGGCTTCGCGACATGAGGTCATGGGGATGAAGGTACCGCGGCTAGACCGGACCGCTTCGATTGCCGCGCGCGAATACGCGCCATACATCGAAGCCACCTGGGGACTCAAGAATCACTGGTATCCGGCCTTCTTCAGCGACGAGATTTCAGAGCCCGGAATGAAGGCCGTGACGATTGCCGGCCACGACATTATCGTGCGGCGCGTGCACGGCAAGCTCCATGCCCTGCGCGACAAATGCGCCCATCGCGGCGCGCGCTTCTCGCAGGAGCCGATGTGCCTCAGCGACGAGACCATCTCATGCTGGTATCACGGCTTCACTTATGGGCTCGCCGACGGCGTCCTGAAAACGATTCTCGCCTCGCCCGATGACCCGCTGATCGGCAAGCTTCGAATCCGCACCTATCCGATCGAGGAGCGCGGCGGGATGATCTTCATCTTCGTCGGCGATGAAGAGTACCGGCCGCTGCCGGCGCTTGAATCCGATCTGCCGCCGCGGATGGACGACAACCCGATCTTCCCGTACCTGCTTGACGAGGACGTTTTCTTGCGCGGGATTCATCGTCCGGTCAACTCGAACTGGCGGCTGGGGATGGAGAACGGCAACGATCCGACCCACATCCTGATCCATCGCAAAAACTTTTACGTAGTGATGTCGGGTACCAAGCTGCCGCTGGGGTTCGTGCCGGCCTCAGCGGAAGCGGGCCAGTTCCTCGAAATGCCGGAAGGACAGAAAGGCGTATGGGGCGTTAACCGGAAGGTTTACAAACCCGTGATGCACAACCCGTACCTCGGCCTGAGCGTGCCCACGCCGGTCGAAGGACCGAAGATCGACGACTACCGGATTTCAAGCTGGTTGCCGTCCGATCTGCTGGTCGAGGGTTTTCCGGCGCCCGGATGGGTGACGATCGAATGGTACGTGCCGATCGACGACGTGCGCCACGAGTTCTGGCAGATCGCGCTGAAACTGTGCAGCGATGAGAATGAGCGCAAGGCAGCCGCGGAGTTCTATGAAACCGTCGCAGTGCCGATCGGGTTCACCGAGTTCAGCCAGATCGACGTGATCGCGCGCGAGCGCCTGCAGGAGCATTACCGCGATCCGCAACGTTTCGGGCAGGAAAACTTTTTCGCCGGCGACCTGGCGATCGTTTCATGGCGCAAGCTCGCCGCGCGTTTCAACCGCGGCATCCAGGAGCCGCCTAATCCGTGACCGAGGCGCCGCGCCGGAGCGCAGGAGAATTACGATGGGCAAAATAGTCTATGCGGCCGCCGCCAGTCATACGGCGCAGATGATTCGCGCGGCCAACGTGCTCAACGAAACGCAACGCGCGGCGGTCTACGGCGCCTGGGAGACCCTGCGTATCAACCTCGAAGCGTCGCGCCCTGACGCGTTGATCGTCGCCGCCTCCGAGCATTTCAAGACCTTTCACCTCGACAACATGCCGACCTTCTGTATCGGCCTCGGCGAGCGCACGCGCTCGTGGGGCGAGGGCGGCGTGCCCAAGTACGAAATCCCGCTGCATCGCGAACTCGGCCAGGCACTGCTGGAAGGGCTGCTCGAGGCGGGACACGAGGTCGCCTATTCGTACGATATGCCGCTTGATCACGGCTTCGCCTGCCCGCTGCATTTTCTCACGCCGACGATGAACATCCCGATCGTGCCGATCTTCGTGAATTGCTATGCGCCGCCGCTGCCGGCGATGCGCCGCTGTCTCGAACTCGGGCAAGCCCTGGCAGCGCTGATTGCGCGCTCGAACGTCGCCGCGCGCGTGGCGGTGGTCGGTACCGGAGGACTCTCGCATTGGCTGCCGGCGCCGAAGTTCGGCGCGGGCGCCGACGAAGAAGACGCCCGCATGATCGACGCGATGACCCATGCCGGCCGTGACGACGTCTATACCGAGATCATACTGCGACGCGTTAAACGGATGTCGGAAGACGGCACGGCGCGCGTCAATGAAGAGTTCGATCATGAGGTGATGGACGCGCTGCTGTCAGGCCAGGCAGCGGCGCTCGCCAGGCGCGGCACGGATTGGGTCGAAGAGCACGGCGGCAACGGCGGCCAGGAAATCCGCAACTGGATTTTCGCGGCCGGCGCCGCCGGCGAACGCGGCGCGTCGGTGATTGCCTATCAGCCGATTCGCCGCTGGTTGACCGGCATCGGCTTCATGCAGTGGCAGACCTGAGCACCGCGCTCACGCCTTGCGGCGGCGGGCTTTCCATTCGGGCGCGCTGTTGAGCGTCGGAAACCCGGAACCGAGCTGGATCAGAATCCCATGGGCGCTACGCGGTGAGATGAAAGCTTCGTAGGAGCCGGGCGAGAATTCGCGCTCATCGACGATTCGCACCCCGCCGGCCTTCAACTCGGGCAGGCGTCTGCGGATATCGGGCACCTCGAAGGTCAGATGATGCAACCCCTCGCCGCGCTGGTCGAGAAATTTATGCAGGAAGGAATCTTCGCCCAGCGGCTCGAGCAGTTCGAGCGAGAGGCCGTTTAGATCGAGCGCCAGCAGCCGCCATCCGGCCGCTTCGTTCTCGACCTCGAAATCCGCGCTTGCGCCGAGGACCTTTTCGAAGAATTTGCGGGCCGCCGCGATATTGCGTACCGCGATCCCTATATGGTCGAGCTTGCCGAGTGGTTTCTTGCGCGCCATCACAGTCTCCTAGCATGGGCGACGACCGAAAGCTGACGCCCAGCGACGATGGCGTCGGTGAAAATCCCTAACGCATCGACGATGCCCGCTCGGTGGGCGATCGCACACGATGCAGGCAGGCAAAATGAAACGGCGGCCGTCTAGAACAGGGTATAGATGAAAGGACTCACCGCGGAGTACTGGGCTAGCGCCACCAGCAGTCCGATCAACAATAGCGAGGCGATCAAAGGCACCAGCCAGAACTTCTTGCGCTCCCGAGCAAACGCCCAAAGATCTTTCAACAAATCTAACATCTGAATTACCGTTATGGCGGTGAGTGGCGATTCTGTCCCAAAAGCACAGTGGAAAGCAATCGTGCTAGTTCACTGTTTCTTATTGACGATGTCTGATGAGATTAGCTAAAGCTCTATTTATCTGGTAGGCAGGCGACTAATCGAAGGGCTGGCGTCAAGCGTTGGCCTTGATGCCTGACCGGGAGGTCGCGAGACAGCGCCATGGAAGTTACGGCTCATGACATCCTTTTGATTGGCGGTGGTGGCGCCGGACTGCGTGCCGCGATCGCGATCGTCGAGGCCAACCCCCAGCTGGACCTGGCCGTTGTCTCGAAAGTCTATCCGATGCGCAGCCATACGGTCTCTGCCGAGGGCGGCGCAGCGGCGGTAATCGCCGCCAACGACTCGATTGATGAGCACGCCTACGACACCATCTCGGGCAGCGATTGGCTGGCCGATCAGGATGCGGTCGAACTCTTCGTCAACAATGTCACGCACGAGATGCTGCGGCTCGAACATTGGGGATGCCCGTGGAGCCGCGAACCCGATGGGCGAATAGCCGTGCGCCCGTTCGGCGGGATGAAGAAGGAGCGCACCTGGTTCGCCGCCGACAAGACCGGCTTCCACATGCTCCACTCGCTGTTCCAGACCGCGCTTAAATACGGCGAGATCAAACGCTACGACGAGACCTTCGCCACCAAACTGCTGATCGAGGATGGCGCGGTGCAGGGCGTGGTCGCGATTGAACTTGCCTCCGGCAAGATTCGCGCGATCCGTGCCAAGGCGGTCATCTTATGCACCGGCGGCGGCGGACGAGTTTTCCCGTTTACCACCAACGCCAACATCTGTACGGGCGACGGGATGGCGCTCGCGTATCGCGCGGGCGCTCCGCTCAAGGACATGGAAATGGTGCAGTACCATCCGACCGGACTGCCCCAGACCGGCATCCTGATAACCGAGGGCGCGCGCGGCGAGGGCGGATGGTTGGTCAACAAGGACGGTTATCGCTACCTGCAGGATTACGATCTGGGCACGCCCTCTCCCACCCCGGTGCTGCGCAGCATGGAACTGGGTCCGCGCGATCGGCTCTCGCAGGCCTTCGTCAAGGAGATGGAAAAGGGGCGCACGCTGAAAGGGCCCTACGGCGATTATGTGCATCTCGACCTGCGCCATCTGGGCGAGAAAAAGATCGATGAGAAGCTCCCGATGGTGCGCGAGCTGTGCCGCAACTACGCCAATATCGATCCAGTCCACGAGATGATCGCGGTCCGTCCGGTGGTTCATTACATGATGGGCGGCGTCTCAACCGATATAAATGGCGCGACTCCACTCAAGGGGCTCTATGCGGCGGGCGAGGCTGCCTGCGTCAGCATGAATGGCGCCAACCGGCTGGGCTCCAATTCGCTGGGCGAGCTGCTGGTGTTCGGCGCGCGCGCCGGCGCCGCGGCGGCCGAGTATGTGGCGGGGGCGCGCGAGCCCTCGAGTCGACTGCTGGCCCAGGCCGCGGATGAGGAGAAACGTATCCAGCGCGACTACCTTAATCGCAACGGCGGGCGCGAGCGGGTGGCGACGATTCGCGAAGAGATGCAGCGTGCGATGGAGGCGGCCGCCGGAATCTATCGGACTCGCAATACCCTCGAAGAAGGCGCCGCGCGGCTCTCCGAGCTCAAGCAGCGTTACGGCTCGATTGCGCTCGACGATCACAGCCTGACCTTCAATACGCAGCTCATCGCGGTGCTCGAGTTATCCGGGATGCTGGAAGTGGCCGAATCGATTGTGCATGCCGGGCTGCGGCGCGAAGAATCACGCGGCGCTCATCAGCGCACCGATTTCCCCAAGCGCGATGACCAGAAATTCCTCGCTCACTCGATCGTCTATCGCAATGCCGAGGGACCGCCGCGCGTGGAGTTTGCGCCGGTCACTATCACCCGCTGGCCGCCAGGCGAAAGAGTCTACGGAAGGTAGGATTGCATGGCCGACAAGATCACGCTGGAGGTCGCGCGCTTTTCGCCCGAGCGCGACGACGCATTGCGCTTCGACAGCTACGAGGTTCCGCTGCACGAAAACTGGATGGTCCTCGACGCGCTCAACTATATCAAGGACCAGCTCGATGGCTCGGTGACCTTCCGCTGGTCGTGCCGGATGGGAATTTGCGGCAGCTGCGGGATGGTCGTCAACGGCCATGAGCGGCTGACCTGTGAGACGCTGCTGGCGGATTATCTGCCGGGGCCGATTCGGGTCGAGCCGTTGCGCAATTTTCCGGTGGTGCGAGACCTGGTGGTCGACCTCTCGGATTTCATGGAAAAGCTGGAACGCGTCAAACCCTGGATCATCCGCCAGCCCGGCGCGCCGGAACCGGAGCGCGAGTTCCTGCAGACTCCCGAACAACTCGACACTTTCAAGCAATACAGCCTCTGTATCAACTGCATGCTGTGCTACTCGGCGTGCCCGGTTTATGGCTTGGACCCGCACTTCATCGGACCCGCGGCCTCGGCACTCTCGCTGCGCTACAACCTGGATTCGCGCGATCAGGGCTCAGAGCAACGCCTGGACGTGATGGCGCAGCATGACGGCTTGTGGGATTGCACGGTTATCGGCGAATGCTCGGTGGTTTGCCCCAAGCATGTCGATCCCTCGCTGGCAATCCAGGAGTACAAGATTTCCGCCACCAAGGCGTGGTTCAAGAACCTGCTGATGCCGTGGGGAGCAAAGTGATCACGATGCCGAGCGCCATTCCTCATCCGAAGCAGTATCATCGCCGGATGCCGCTTACCTGGTGGCTAGAGCGCTGGAATTACAGCTGGTTCATTTTGCGGGAATTTTCCAGCGCCTTTGTCGCCTACTGGGTGGTCATCACGCTGATCGAGATCGCCGCTATCTCGAAAGGCCCTCAAAGTTACGCCAGCTTCCAGGCCTGGATGGCGACGCCGGTCATGGTGGTCGTAAACATAATCACGCTAATCTTCGTTCTGTTTCATACCTTAAGTTGGTTTCGGCTGGTGCCGCAGGCGATGGTGCCGCGTATCGGCGGGAAACGGACCTCCGTGGTGGCAACTTCGGCACCGGCCTATGTGATCTGGGCGATCGCATCGGCGGTCATCGCTTGTTTCATATTGGGGGTCTTCTGATGGCCAAGCGATCGAGTGAATCGTTGCCGTGGTCGCTGTTCGGCGCGGGCGGATTCGTGGTCGCCTTTTTATTCCCGGTGCATATCCTGCTGCTCGGCATCATTATCCCGCTGGGATGGGTCGCTGCGCCCAGCCACGCCGCGTTGCTTGGGCTGCTACATAATCCCCTGACGCGCATCTATCTGTTCGGCTTTTGCGCACTGGGCCTGCTGCATGCCGGCCATCGGTTGCGCTTCACGGTCTCAGACATGTTCCGGCTTAAGCATCTCGATACCCTCCTAGGCGTGCTCGCCTATGGGGCGGCCTTGGCCGGCATAGTAGTCACGATCGTCCTTCTGATTTCGGTTTAGGCCGGTCCTTCCTGATTGCGAGGTCCATCGCTCGGGCCTCATCGATCGATTTCGATTCGACGCTTCCCGCCAAGAGCTATTGGCTCGCCCGGCTTGGCACGCTTGCTAAAGCAACCGGATGATATCGGAAATGTCCTGTGAATCCGGCATCTTCGAGTTGCCGGGGTGTCCCAGCGCTGGGACAGTTGAGACAAGGAATCCCTAGCCGCCCAAGGGATCCCATAGCAGTTATGCGCGGAATTCAGGTGGCATAACTCCTGCTGTAGGTCTCTATAAGCAAACAAGCTGACCGATTGCGCCAGATCGTTCCGGACGGAAAGCTTTATCCCTTCCGGAGCCTGTTGCAGGCGGAAAAGACAAATTAAGGAGGATCGAGGAATGAGTCATTTCGTAACGAAACTGTACGTGCAGGTGCGTGAGAATAAGCGCGGCCAGACCATGACCGAGTATGCGCTGATCCTGGCGGCAGTCGCGGTTGCGGCCCTGGTGGCATACAAGGGCCTCGGCACGAGCATTGGTACGCTCGCCAACAACGTAGCTGGCGACCTTTAATCTGAATCCCGCTGCCGGCGGCGGAACCTTGCCGTTACGCCGCCGGCACTGCACGGCCGGCTTTGCCTGAGGCCTTATGACGCCAGCGGCTGTGCTGGAATGTCATAGGAAGGCGGAGGCGAAGCGCGAGATGAACATTGGTCCGGGGGAAAGCGGGCGCTTACCGGTCCCGATAATCGACCGATCCGGATTTTGAGAGTTGCTTCAAAAAGGGTACTCTCCGGAGAAACGTGGGGGTCTCCCCGGGTCGGAAATAGGACCGCGAACTGGTGGGTCTCGCCATTGCTCTGGCAATAGCGACTCCGTTAGTTGGACAGCAATGTCACAAGGGAGAGTGTCTATGTATGAGTGGGTCATCACAAAGTACGTGCAGTGCCGAGAGTATCAACACGGACAAACGATGACTGAGTACGTCCTGGTACTCGTCACGATCGCCATCGCGGCACTCCTTGCTTTCAAGAATTTCGGCACCACCATCGGTACGGATGTAAACACACTAGCTTCAGACCTTTAGACGAGCCGAGAAGAGTCTTCGCACACCCAGTGAGGAAGAATGTTTCGTAGCTCCAATATCAAACGCGGACTTCTCGGCCGCGGACAGGGGTTGGTCGAGTTCTCGATGATCGCGGTCGTCGCGATCCTAATCCTGTTTCTTGGAATCCAATTCGCGCTGCTGGGACAAGCCGCGCTGGCGGTCGGCCAGCTCGCTTACCAGGGCGCGCGTTACGCTTCGATCAATCCCGATCTCAGCAGCGCGGCGGTCACCGCCTGGATGCAGGGGGAAGCGTCGCCTACCATCGCCAATAAAAATAGCAGCCTGACCATCAGTGTCACGCCGGACAAGCCGCGCACCTTTCAGGGCACCGTCACGGTCACGGTCACGCTCGACCCAGTGAAGCAGGGATTGATCTTGCTGCCGAACCCATTTTTCGGGATCCGCTTCGGCACCAAGATCAGTAGCACGCAGAATGCGATGGTCGATTGAGAAGGAAGTGGTGGAAAGGGAGGAGAATAGATGAGACGTCCGACACTCTACGTGGTGGTGGCTGCGATCGCAGCGATGTTCGCTGCAATCATTGTTTACTCGGCCCTCAAGAAACGCGAGGCCGAGGTTCAACGCGCAATGGTCAAGTCGGTCGAGATTGTGGTAGCCGCGCGTGACCTGCCGCTCGGCACCAAAATCGATCCGAGTTCCGTCAAGCTAGCTCGCTGGTCCCGCGACAGCGTACCTCCCGGAGCGTTCACCGACCCGGGAGCGGTGATGAATACCTTCGTCAAAGATTCCTTCGTCACTAATGAGCCGGTAGTAGCCGACAAACTTTACGTCGGCACCCGGACCGCGGGCGTGATGCCGCTGCTGATACCCCCCGGGATGCGCGCGATGTCGGTGCCGGTCGATGAAGTCAGCGATATCGCCGGCTTCGTCCTGCCTCGCACTCACGTCGATGTACTGGCGGCACTGTCCGGCAATGGCGCAAATTCCAAGCCCTTCTCGCGGATAGTTTTGCAAAATGTCGAGGTGCTGGCGGTCGCGCAGGAAATCGAACATTCGAAAGATCAGCCACAGGTAGTGAAGGTGGTGACCCTGTTGGTCACTCCGGAACAGGCCGAGCGGCTCGCCTTGGCCAGCCGTGAAGGCACGCTGCATCTGGTGATGCGCTCGTATAGCGATCAGCAGATTGTGGATACCAAGGGCGCCAGCCTGGACGATCTGATTGGTAGCAATCAGAACGAAGCTGCTCCCCCGCTCCCGATAACCCAGACTCGCACCGTCTACCGGCGGCCGCCGGAACCAGCGATTCGGGTTGAGGTGCTGCGCAACGGCAAGGAATCGCAGACCCTGTCCTTCATAAGACAACAATCGCATGCGGATTTCAGCGGTTACTGGACACCGAAGCTCGAAAGCCATTCCAGCGGGACATTGCCCCCGCCAGCACTCGCGCCGGCGCCGCCGCCTCCGTCATCTGCTCCACCTTCGGCGCCTCCTCCGGTTGCTGAGGCGGTTCCGAACGCGAGTCCCGATTCTGGTCCGGCTCCGGTCGCCGCGGCGGCTCCTGAAGCGCCTGCAAACGCTAGTGTTACGCCGCCGGACACGGTCGCGAGCCGAGATTTCTCGGCTGGTTCCTACAAACCTGTGCCAAAGACAATCGTGGTTCCATAAGGGGTTGAGGGGGATTTATGATGAGGGGACAAAAGCTTATCGCCGCACTGCTCTTCGGTACACTTCCGTTAATCGCGCTTACTGCGCATCGGGCGGTTTCCGATGACACCACCGCCGTTAAGGTTCCGATCACACTCAACACCGGTGAAACTTACGTCATCAAGGATCTCGATTCGAGCGCGACGCCTGCGATTCGGGTGCTCGACAATCCGCACGCTCTGGTAATTCATAGCGAGGTGCCGGGTGAACTGACGGTGCAGGGCGCCGAGGCTGGCGAATGGCAAATCCACACCACCAGCACCGGCGGTGGAAGCATAACCTACGATGTCGCGGTTAACGACGTTCCGAGCCCGATCAAACCAGCCGTGAAATCCGCAGCGCCAGCCAGCGCTCCCGCCGCTTCGGGTGCGCTTGACCGCGGTGCCGGACCAATCGCAGGCACCACGTCAACCGCGGCTAAAAGCGGTGCTGTTTTGGCGGCCACAGCTCCTCCAGCTTCAACACCTCCGGTGATGACTGCCGCCGCCTCAACTTCGACTCTGACACCGGTTGCGGCGCCCGCGATGGCGCCGGCTCCTGCGGCTCTTCCCGCCGCGCGGTACCCGGCGACCTCGGCTGCATCCGGATCGGCTCCGCCGACCGTAATGGCTGAGACCGCGCCTTCGATACCCGGTTCCGGTGGTGCGCCGAACGGCGTAATGGCCAGCCAGGCCCCGTCGCTGCAGGGACCGCCCGTAAAATTCAGAACCGACCCGCTTGCGCCTGCGCCCCTGGCGAGCGAAGCGCCCAATGGCGTCCAGCGGCGCAATTATCTACCCGACTACAGTGTCGATTTGATGGCCGATACCTCGGAGATCTACGACTTCCCGACGCGCATCACGCGCATCTCGATCGCCGATTCGAATATCGCCGACATCCAGGTGATCAATCCTTTCCAGATCAACCTGATCGGCCATCAGCCCGGCTTCACCACGCTGGCGGTGTGGGATTCGCGGGGCCATTACCTGCAGCGCGAGGTACGCGTCGATCGCGACAGCAAGGAACAGGTGATGCTCAACGTGATCGTGGCCGAGCTCGACCGCTCGCGGCTCGAGAATCAGGGCGTCAACTATTCAGTGGCGCTGACCCATCTCGGACTCTCGATCGTCGGCCTGCCCGGCCAGGTAGCGACGCCATACAGCCCGCAATCGCAGATCATCGCGCAGGCCACCGCCGGCGTCGGCGCGGTCGCGACTTCGGCCCCCTCTGGCGTAATTCCGAATGGCGGCAGCCTGATCAACATGCTGCTCTCGCAGAACGTGACTTACGGCATCGCCGGCCAGAACAACAACGTCAATTCGGCCGCCTTCTTCCAGTTCCTGGAACAGCATGAGTTGGGCAAGATTCTGGCCCAGCCCCATCTGCTGGCGAACTCGGGTGAGAAGGCCCAATTCCTGTCGGGCGGCGAAATTCCGATCGTTATCGCGCAGGCGCTCAACACCTCGATCGTCTTCAAGCAGTTCGGCACCTCGGTGGTGTTCGTACCGACCGTGGTGGGTAGTGACGATATCGAACTGGCAGTGAAACCCGAGGTCTCGCAGCCCGACTATGCGCATGGAGTACAACTGTTCGGCTTCACCGTGCCGGCCTTCGTGACACGCCGCGCCGAGACCTTCGTGCGGCTGCATAATCAGCAGACGCTAATCATCGCCGGCCTTATCCTGGATACCAAGGTCGAGACCGTGGACAAGGTCCCGTACCTCGGCGACATTCCGTACGTCAGCGGACTGTTCCGCAACACTTCGTACAGCGATCAGAAAACCGACCTGGTGATGAGCGTGACGCCGCAGATTGTGGCGCCGCTGCCGAGCAACGGCGAAGTGTCGCTGCCGGTCGACCGCGGGCCGCTCACCAGCGACGAGATTCGTACCGAGCGCGTCTATCCGTCTGATGCGAGCCGACCTCGGTTCTAGGCGGAGACGCAAAAAGGGGAAACCATCAGTGGCAGTAATAGGCAACAAACCCGAGGGACGGCACACGGCGCTGAATGTCCGGCTCATCAGTGAGAGCGAGGAACGGCGATCCGAGGTCAAAGGCGTAATCGGCTCGATTGACGATCCGCCGTTAGAGATTACTGAAGGCCTGCCCGAGGTCGAGCACCCGAACAACGGCGACGAGCCGCTTGCTCCGCCTGACGTCGTGATGGTGATCTTCAACGGCAACGAAGAGGCCGCGCTCACCTTCTTGCAGGCCCAGGCCGATAGCTCTCCGCGCCCGACCGTGTTCGCTATCCTCGGTGAACGATCGCCGGGGTTGATGCGGCGGGTGCTCAGGGCGGGCGCCGACGAGCTGCTGTTCCTCCCGCTCGTCCAGGAGGACGTGGTCCGCGCCCTGCTTAAGATCAGCGAGGCTCGGCGGCGCGCCGAACGTCATCAGGGCGGCGTGGTCTTTTCAACCACCAGCCTGGTGGGCGGCGTGGGAGCCAGCAGCCTGGCGGCGAACCTGGCGCTGGCGTTGCACAAGAACATGGACAAGCGCGTGGCGCTGGTCGACCTCGCGCTGCAGTCGGGCGGACTCTCGGTTTTTCTAAGCCTGGAGCCCGACCGCACCATCCTGCCGCTGGCGCGCCTGGAAAAGAAGCTCGACTCGATCCAGCTCGAATCGGCACTCACCAAGCATGACTCGGGAGTCTATCTGCTGGCCGCGCCGAAACGAATCGAGGACGCGGAGATCGTCTCCGATGTGCTGATAGGTGCCATCCTCGATTTGATGCGTCATTTGTTCGACTTCGTGATCGTCGATTGCGGCACGCATGTAGATGAGAACTCGGTCGCAGCGTGGGAGCGCTCCTCGGACGTGCTCTACGTTCTCGATCAAACGATCGGAGCGACCCGCTGTGCCTGGCGCTTTATCGACTTGTTCGGAAAACTCGGTATCAAGGATGCCGAGCTGCGGTTTATCCTGAACCGCTTCGATTCGCATAATCCGATCACCGAAAAGCAGATTGCTCACACTTTGGCCCGCCCGGTTTATGCCCGCATTCCACGCGACGACAAAACGCTGGAACGGGTGCAACTGAGCGGCGAAGACCTCTGGAAGGTGGCGCCCAACGGCCCGCTGGCACGCGCGGTCGACGAGCTCGCCCGTCGTCTGGCCGGGCCCGAAGCGCCGGCCCAGCCGGAGGCAGGATTGATTTCGAGGCTGTTTTCAGCCGTCGCGACCCGAAATTAAGCAGTAAGAGGATAAACCATGAGACTAGCGGAACGTATCTCGCAGAACACGCCGGGCCGTGAGCGATCGGCATCGCTGATCGGCGCCACCCCGTGGCGGGCCCACGACGACCTCAATGATTCGTCGCACGACCTCAAGATCAAGGTCCACAATCGGCTGTTCGAGTCGCTCGATGTCGAGAAGCTCGAGAGCCTCGAACCCGCGATGGTCGAAAGTCGTGTGACCACCGCCATCAACGAGACCCTCGACGCCCAGGGACGGCTGCTGACCGATGCCGATCGGGAGCGCCTGATCGAAGAGATCAAGAACGAGCTGTTGGGCCTTGGTCCCCTCGAACCGCTGCTTCACGACGACGAGATCTCGGACATCCTAGTCAACGGACCCAACCAGGTCTACGTCGAGAAACGTGGCAAATTGCACAGCACCGATATCACTTTCCACGACAATCAGCACCTGATGCTGATCATCGACCGCATCGTATCGCGAGTCGGACGGCGAGTTGACGAAGCTTCGCCGATGGTCGACGCGCGACTGCCGGACGGCTCGCGCGTCAACGCGGTTATTCCGCCGCTGGCGCTCGACGGTCCTGCTCTCTCGATCCGGCGCTTTGGCCGCCGCCGCTATGACATCGACGGATTGCTCGAGCGCGAAAGCCTGACGCCCGAGATGGTCACGCTGTTGCGCGCGCTGGTCCGGGCCCGCCTGAACATCATCGTCTCCGGCGGCACCGGCTCGGGCAAGACGACTCTGCTCAACTGCTTGTCGGCGTTTGTGCCGGAGGATGAGCGAATCGTCACGGTGGAAGACTCGGCTGAAATCTCGCTTCAGCAGCCGCACGTGGTCCGCCTCGAGAGCCGGCCCGCGAACCTTGAGGGCAAGGGCGAAGTCACGCAGCGCGACCTGGTCCGCAATACTTTGCGTATGCGTCCGGACCGCATAATCGTCGGCGAAGTCCGCGGAGGCGAAGTGTTCGACATGCTGCAGGCGATGTCGACCGGCCACGACGGCTCATTGTCGACCATTCACGCCAACAGCGCGCGTGAAGCGGTCGGGCGTCTCGAGATGATGATGCTGCTGTCGGGCTTCTCGATTCCGCAGCGCGCCATGCGCCAGCAGATTGCCGCAGCCGTCAACGTCTTCGTCCACGTCTCGCGGCTGTCCGACGGCTCGCGCAAAGTCGTCAAGATTTCGGAAGTCGCCGGCATGGAAGGCGACACCATTATGTTGCAGGACTTGTTCGAGTTTCAGCGCACGGGCGTCGGCCCCAGCGGCAAGGTGCTCGGCCAATTCCATACCACCGGCATCCGCTCGGCTTATACCGAACGGATCGAGCTCGCGGGGTTCACATTCGCCGAGGCGCGGCCGTTGCGCTCGGTCCAGAGGTAACTGCGATGGACTTGGCGATCTGTCTATTAGTGTTCGGCGTCGTCTTCGGCGGCGTCGTGATGTTAGCGCGCCAGCGCGAGGCGATTCCCGAGCATGCTTACCAGAACCTGCGCCGGCTGACCCACGGCAGTGACACCGAGGTCCCCGACTCGGTGGTAAATCGCCAGCGGGCGCCGCAGCACGAACTCTTGAACTGGTTCTACCGGCTGAACGTGCTGCGCAGTCTCGAAGACAGCCTCTGGCAGGCCGGCATCTATATGCGTCTGTCTGATGTCCTGCTGATTATGGTTCTGCTGTGCGGTGCCGGCCTGGCCGCCGGGCAGGTGCTTTCTGACGTGCCACTGATATCGCTGGGCCTGGGAGTGGCGCTCGGCGCGCTGCCGGTCGTCTACATCCGGTTCCGCAGGAGGCGGCGCATGAAGGCCTTCGCGGAGCAACTTCCCTACGCGCTCGACCTGTTGAAATCATCGCTCGAGGCGGGTCACTCTCTGATGCGTGGGATGCAGGTGGTGGTGCAGGAATTTGGCGATCCGTTGGGCACCGAGTTTCGCACCGTGCTCGAACAGACCCGTATAGGTCTGCCGCTACCGCGTGCACTCGAGGACCTGCTTACCCGGGTGCCCGTGGACGATCTGCGCCTGCTGGTGGTTGCGGTCAAGGTGCAGACCGAAGTCGGCAGCTCGCTGGCCCATATTATCGAGCGTCTCTCCGAGATCGTGCGGACGCGCCAACGCCTGAATCAGCAGATTCTCGCCCTGACCGCACAATCGCGGTTAAGCGGGACGATCGTCGGCTTGCTGCCGGTGGTGATGCTGGCGGCGTTCAGCGTGCTGCAGCCTTCGTACACTTATACGCTATTTCACGATCCGACCGGCATCGAGATCGTCAAAATAGCGCTCGGGCTCGACCTCGCCGCTTTCATCATAATCCGGCGACTGCTGCGCCCAACCTTTTGAGGATGATGTAACACCATGTCTAACCCAATGCTGATTAGCGCGCTCTTTTTCTGCCTGATGGGCGTAGTGGCGGTCGGTATCTATGCGGCTCTGTACGGCAGTCACCGGGTGCTCGACGAACGCTTTGCGGATTTGGCCGTACGGTTGCGGATGGAGCATCGCGGCTATTCAAACGGCGAACTGGAGTCCCCGGGCGTGGCACGGTCGCTGGTCGATTGGATCCTGCGACGCGTTCCTGCGCCGAGCCCCGAGAGCGCCAAGGGCGAGAAAATCTCGCAGACCCTGGTGCAAGCCGGCTTCATCAAAGGCAGCGCCTTAAGGACCTTCCACGCCCTCCGGGTGATCGGCGGACTGAGCGCCGGCGTCTTGATTCTGATAGTGACCGTCGCGATGGGCCTCCCGACCGCCAGCGCGATCTTCTACGCGATCTGCGCGGGCCTGCTTGGCACCGTGGTGCCGAGCTTCGTGCTCAGCCGCCGCGCGCGCAAACGCCAGCAGGAAATCGCCCGCCAGATCAGCGATGTGCTGGACTTGTTGGTCGTCTGCGTCGAAGCGGGACTCGGCATCTTCGAGGCCATCAAAATCGTCGGCAACGAGACTGAGCGCCAGGAGCAGGCAATCGGCCGAGAACTCGCGCTGGTCTCGGGTGAAATTACCGCCGGCGGCACGCTCGGTATGGCCCTGCGCAACCTGGCCGAACGCACCGCGGTCGAAGATATCAAGCCGCTGGCGGCAACGCTGATTCAGAGCGAGTTGCTGGGCTCCCAAATGGCTCCTGCGCTGCGCGCGATTTCCGATACGCTGCGCTCGCGGCGCCGGATGCGCGCGGAAGAAGCGGCTCAGAAAACCACCATCAAGATTCTGTTCCCGCTGATTCTGCTGGTCCTGCCCGCGATGATCATGGTGATCGTCGGACCCGCAATGATCCAGATCGCCCGCTCTCTGAGCCCCTGATCGGGGAAGAGGGTAATTCGCTGTTTCTCGGCATGCGGCGTGGATTAGCTCCACGCCGCATGCGCTTGACCCCCGCACGGCTTCGCAATATCGGATCATTATATGGACGATACTCTTATGAAACGCCGCGCGATCGCGCTGTGGAATGAGGCGGCGGGCCATCAGGCGGCGGGAGATTTCAACCGCGCGATCGAACTCTATACCCGCTCGATCGAGCTTCACCCGACCGCGGAAGCCTTCACCTTTCGCGGCTGGGCTTACCATTTTCTGGGCCGCGTCGACGACGCCATCGAGGAATGCAAGCGCGCGATCGAGGTAGACCCGGATTTCGGCAATCCCTACAACGACATCGGCGCGTACCTGCTGGCGAAAGGCCAGTTCGACGAGGCCATCGAATGGCTGGAGAAAGCCAAGAGCGCGCCCCGCTATCAACCGCGCCATTTTCCTTACATGAACCTGGGGCGAATCTACGCCGCCAAGGGGATGGTGATGCGCGCGATCGCGGAATTCGAGGCAGCGCTGAAATTGGCGCCTGGCGATGCGGCCTGCCTTGAATCGCTCGCCCGCTTGCGCGCCATGCTTAATTGACCGCGCGACGCTTTTTCTGAATGAGCGGCTTTTGATAAGCTGATGGTCTGATGGCTGGACCCGAACAGATTTGGCCCGAGGCGGTTCGTACGCTGGAGGGTGGTAAGCGCTTCGCGCTGGCCACCGTGGTCAACGTGCGCGGCTCCACGCCGCGCGAGGTCGGCGCCAAGATGATCGTCCGCACGGACGGCCAATTTGGCACGATCGGTGGCGGCTGCGGCGAAGCGGAAGTCTTCCGCAAGGCGCGCCTGCTGCTCGACGAAGGCCACGGCGCGCGCCTCGCCGAAGTGGATTTGACGGGCGATTTTGAGCAGCAGGAAATCGGCACATGCGGCGGCATCATGGACGTCTTTATCGAGCTGTGGTCGCCTGATCACGATTTGCCGATGGCCCGGAAGCTCGCCGACTCGGCGCGCCGGAACCTGCCCGGTGCGCTGTTGAGCGTTATCGATCCGGGACTTCCCGCGCGATCCTCGGTGGGCGCGCGCACGGTGCTCGATCCGACTGAGCCTTCGAATTCTCCGACCCTGCTGGGACTGGAGGGTGCGGCCCTCGATCAACTAAATGAGCAGGTAACGGATGCGACTCCCGGACTCCTGGAGATCGATTCGGACGGCAAGCTGCGTCCGGCGGTTCGGATCGATGCCAATGGCGCGCCGCGCCTGTTCGTCGATCCGATCTCCGGCGCACAGCGCCTGATCATTGCGGGCGCCGGCCATATTGCTCAGCCGCTAGCGACGCTGGGTTCGATGCTTGGATTCCATGTCACCGTGATCGATGATCGCGGCCAGTTTGCCAACCGCGAACGATTTCCGACGGCCGACGAAATAATTGTTCGGCCTTTTCGGGCCGCGCTCGACTCCTTGTGGCTCGATCGTCATTGCTATGTGATTTCGGTCACGCGCGGTCATGCCTTTGATGATGAAGTGGTCCGCGCTGCATTGAACCAGGCGGCGCGCGATCCGCGGATCTTTATCGGCATGATCGGCTCGCGGCGGCGCGTCAAGACCACCCTCGAACGCATCGCCGCCGACGGTGTCAGCCCTGCCCTACTCGAGCATATTCACGCGCCGCTCGGAATCGATATCGGCGCTGAAACGCCTGAGGAAATCGCCGTTTCGATAATCGGCGAGGTAATTCGCGAGCGGCGCACGCGGGTGCGCGACGATTTCAATCTCGGCTCCAAGCTCGGCCAACTGAAACGCTCCAACGGGCTTGGCTCTGCCCGCCCGCGTCCGGCGGCCACTATCGCGCTAATTCACAATCCAAACGAAAGCGCCGCTAAGTAGGCGCCCGCTTTCGGAAAGCTGCGCGGGCGGCCAATGCGTTTTGAGGGCATCCTGCTGGCGGCCGGCGAATCGCGCCGCATGGGTTATCCCAAACCACTGCTGAAAATCGGCGCGCGTACTTTTATCGAAACCATCAGCTCCGCGATGCTCGAGGTGGTGCCGCGCCTCGTGATCGTGATCGGCGGCTGGGCTGACCTGATACGCCCGAAGATCCCGCCTGACCCGCGAATCGCAATGGTCGAGAATCGGGACTGGTCGCGCGGCCAACTCTCCTCGCTCAAGGTGGGTATCCGGGCGGTCGCCGGCACCGCCGACGCGATCCTCGTCCACCTCGCCGATCATCCGCTGGTCCGGTCTGACACTTTTCGCGAGATGATTCGATTCTATGGGTCACAATCCGGCACAGCGCCGATACTAATCGCGCGCTCAGGCGGTCGCCGCGGCCATCCGGTAATCTTTGCCAAGTCCGTCTTTGAGGAGCTCCTGCTAGCTTCGGATAGCGTTGGCGCCAAACAAGTTGTCAATCGAGATCCTGGCCGCGTTGCCTACCTCGATATCGACGATCCGGGTATCGCCCTCGACCTCGACACCCCCGATGATCTCGCCCGCGCTGGCCTACCACTACCTCCGACGACTCGCAGTTGACTCGATACGGTAACGCTGGTCATCTGTAACCGTGCGCGTTGAGCTACGTATATGTTCTGCAGAGGCTGAGGGGATGACTGCGGCTGCTAAATTGGAGGGCGCTGAAGCGCTGCGCCCCGACGAGAGTTTGGTCGCCGATGTCCGTGCCGGCGATACCGCCGCATTCGCCGAACTTGCCAACCGCCATCGCCGCCGTATCGAGCATCTGTGCCGACGCTTTTTCTCCGATTCGGAGTTGGTGCGCGACCTGACCCAGGAATGCTTTCTGCGCGCCTTCGCCGGTCTTGCCAGCTATCGCGCCGAGATGCCGTTTGCGGCCTGGATACGGACGATCGCGGTGAACGCCTGTTATGACGAATTGCGCCGGCGGCGGCGCAAGCCCGAAGAGCTGGTTGCGGATTTTTCCGGCGGCGAGCTCGAATGGGTTGAGTTGGTGAATCAAGCCTCGCCCGAGGAGTTGGCGGGAAATGCCGAGGAACGGCGCGAAGCCTACACTCTGGCCCATCGCCTTCTCAACAGCTTGCGTCCCGAGGATCGCCTGGTTTTGGTGCTCAAGGACAGCGAAGAGATGGGCGTGCAGGAAATCGCCGAAACCATGGGTTGGAGCGAGGCCAAGGTAAAAATCCGAGCTTTCCGGGCGCGCCAGGCGCTGCGCAAGCAGGCCAATCGCATGATGGGCGCGCGCCGCTTCAGGATGTTCAAGTGAACTGCTTTCAAACCAGGAAAGAGTTTCCGAACTTCTGGCGCCAGCGCCTCGAGCCGGCGAAAGCGGATACGCTCGCCAGTCACCTGGAGCGCTGCGGTCTGTGCGAACAGGCCTATCGGTCATTCGCGCTGACCGCGCCGGTCTTGTATTCCGATAGCGACGCGGTCGATGCGATGCTTGGGATTGAGGACCGGCCGCGACCGGCTCGCGAGCGGCGCCGCCGTGCTGCGGGCGAAACCACCGAATCGCGCGCGACGGTGTGGATGGCGCTATCGATGCTGATAGCGGCCAGCGTCATCGCCTACGTTGCCGCGACCGCGCCCGCCCAGAGTCTTAGCGACGCGCTGAGCAACGGCCAGGCATCGAGCGCCGTTTCGGCGGTTCAGAATCCGCCTCCCTCTTCGTTCCTCGACGACTTTGCTGGGTAACCGAAACTGGTGGACGGTTCTCAGCGCCGTCTCGGCCGGCCTGCTGGTCGGTTTCGCCGCCAGCACCATCGCCTACCGCCTGCAATTGCTGCGGGTTCCGACCGCCGGTGTCGTCGAGCGGATGGATCGTGAGCTCCATCTGACCGAGGCCCAGAAGAGCCGTATTACCGAGGTGCTGGATACTACCCGCCATCAAATCGGGCAGCTTCGCGAGCAGTTCCAGAGACAGCGGCAGGAGGCGCTTGCGAACGCCTTCAACGATATCCGCGCGACGCTCACGCCCGAGCAGCAGCGTAACTTCGATCGGCTTTACAACCCTAAGAGCGTTTCCGCGCCCAGCAAGACGGCCGCCCAGCAACCGTAAGTGGCTGGCCCGCGCCTCAGGATGGGCCCATCTGCGCGATCAGTTTGTCAGCCTCGGCCGCCGCGGTCGGATTGCGCGCGCCGTCGGAACTCGCCTGTTTGAGGAACTTGAGCGCCTCGCTGCGATTACCCTGCTGGGCGAAAATCTCGCCCATCCGAAGCGCCGCGAACGAAGAAGTTGGATCGATCTCGTAGGCCTTGCGATAGTAGGCCAGCGCGTCATCGTAGCGGGGCGGCACGAATGACATATAGGCCTCGCCGATATTGAGATAGACCGTCGGCTGACGCGGCTCGTACTTGAGAAGCTTCTGGTAGACCTCGATCACCTTGGCGAAATCAGATCGCGAATTGTAATAGAGCCCGAGGTAAACATAAGATTCCTCGAAAGCGGGATCGATATCGGTCGCCTGCCACAACAATTTCACCGCCTGGTTGCTGTCGGTCATGTTGATCGCGGCATCGACCAGCGCGCGGGCCTTATCAGCGTTGGCATCCTGACCGCGGGCTCGAAGCGGCATGAGCGTCGCTATCGCCAACAGCATGGCTACGATCAGCTTTGAAAAGCGGGACGGTCGCATGGCAGCGCGCATCGATTACGTTCAAAATGGTGGCATGAAAGCCGCGGATTGCAAAGTGCCGGCGCTGGTTTCGATTTGTCGGGCTGACAACCGCCTTTCTATCGAAATGAGTCTCGAACCGTTTTCGTCCGCGCCCCGCCGCTCGTATGCGGGACTCCGATGAGCGGCGCCCAGAGCCGCTTTTTCGGCGAGAACCCCCGGCTACACTACCTTGAATGGAATCCCGACCGGCCACACACGCTGATCCTGATGCACGGGAATACCGCCAACGCGTGGTGGTGGGAACCGATGGTGGCGGCCCTGGGAGCCGAGTTCCGCATCCTCGCCCTCGATTTGCGCGGCCATGGCGAAAGTGATTGGGTGCGTCCACCTGCCTATCATCCCGAAGATTACGCGCGCGACCTGGCGGCGCTGCTCGACGCGCACGTAGCGCCGGCGCCGTTCGTGGTCGGCCACAGCATGGGCGGCCTCTGCGCGCTGGCGTTCGCGGAGTGCTTTCCGGGAAGGGCGCGCGGCCTTGTGATCGTCGATGCGGCGCTCTCATCGAGCGGCGCGCGCGATCGTTTTCTCAAACGTCTGCGCTCGCTCCCGGTGGTCAACTATCCCGATCTCGCGACCGCCAAGGGGCGCTTCCGGCTGATGCCCAGCGAGGGCGAGATCCCCCCGGCGATTCTCGAATCGATTGCCGAAAAGAGCCTCACTCCCGCTCGCGACGGTCGCTGGACGCTCAGGTTCGATCGCGAGAGCTTCTTCGGCGGCGACGGATTGGACGTGTTGGCGACAATCGCGCGGCTCAGCGTCCCGACGCTGCTGGTGCGCGGCGAGCGCAGCCGTATCATGACTGCGGAGGCCTCGGCACACGCGCTCGAATCAAATCCGATGGTCGAGCTTAGATCGATTCCCGGCGCCCACCATCATGTGCTGCTGGAGCAGCCGAAACCGCTGGCCCGCGAAATCGCCGCGTTCGTCCACCGCTGCTTGCGGGCCTGAGCCCCAACGCCGGAGACGCGGGCGCTATAAATCACGCTCCATGCGGCGATGCGGAATACCGGCCTCGTGGAACACGCCACCTACCGGCGTAAATCCCGCCTTCAGATAGAAGCCCTCGGCATGTAATTGCGCGTGCAGGGCCGCGCGCCGATAGCCGAGCGCCCGTGCCCGCTGGAGCATGAAATCCAACATGCAGCGACCCACGCCGCGCCGGCGCCATTCGCGTTCGACCGCCATCCGGCCGATTTTCACATGGTCGCGATTCGGCAGCATGCGGGCGCATCCGACGCAGTGCTCGCCCGCCAGCGCCGCGACGTGGAATGCGCGCGTGTCATCCTCATCGAGTTCGATTGCCTCGGGAACACTTTGTTCCTCGATGAAGACACGCCGCCGGATTCCATAGACGGCCTGCCGCAGAGGCTCGGCGTCCGCGGCGACGACGCGGATTTCGGAAGCGTCCATTGGAAGGTCACTAGCGCGCCACATCATTGCGGTCAAAGGGTGTGCTGGCCCTCGCCGCGGATTTGTTGGTCCGCTCTACGCTTTTCCGTCATCGCGACCGGAGGCGAGCGACCTACGCCCATGCGCTTTCACTCCGGTTCTGCTCGGAATGACCCGGCAAGAATCGCTGATGCGCCGGTGCAGAATACGCCTTACTAGTGCGCCCCTTTCCGTCGCAGCACCGCAGGTATCGTTCTTAAAAGTATATCAACATCGGTTTTTAGTGATTGATCGCGAATATATTCAATGTCAAGGATTGCCCGTCGCGAATAGTCTCTTAGCTCGCTTCGTCCATTAACCTGCCAATTTCCTGTAAGCCCTGGCTTAACGGACATAAAAAGCGAACCGAAATCGCCGTACAGGTCAATCTCGGGAGGTACGATCGGTCGCGGACCCACGAGACTCATGTCGCCTTTCAAGACATTAAACAGCTGGGGTAACTCGTCGAGGCTCGTGCTACGCAAAAGCCTGCCGAGTGGCGTGATTCTCGGGTCTTCTCCTTTGGGCAACTTATAGTTATTCGACACATATTTTTGACGCAAGACCGAATCTGCTTGTAACGCTGCCTCTGCGTTATGACACATCGTGCGAAATTTATAGATACGGAAGCGACGTCCCCCCTCACCTAAACGTTCCTGCGTAAACAATATAGGTCCCGGCGATGATGCCTTGACTAAAAAAGCAACCACCGCGAGAACGGGACCAAAAATCAATATGAGAACCGCGGACCCGACCATGTCAACAAATCGCTTCGCCATCGCCTGCAGCTGAGTTAGTCCGTAACCGCCGAGCGACAGAACAGGAAGTCCAGCGAGATGACTCAGGCTTTGCCTGAAAAGAGTAACGTCAAACATTCCCGGGACAAGGTGTACGCGTTTGCCGTGTTTCACGAGATTCAACACGAACTGCTCGAGATTCGGCAGACCATTGCCGATCATTATGAAAGCCTCGTCGTAGTCTGTTTCAGAAGGTTCACTCATCGCATTCCCGTTAGTGCTCGGCTGGTTCACCAGACGATAACCGGTCGTGGCATCACGCCGGATCAACTCGGCGAAGCGCGCGACGAGCTCGGGATCCCCGAAGATCGCAACGGAGCGTAGATTGAACCCCCTTAATCTAATGAACCGGAGCAGAATCCAGGCACTTGTTTGTCGTGCATTGAGCAGCAGCATACTTAACGGCAGGAATCCCAGGAAAAAAGCGCGGCTGATCAGCACAAGTTTGAGCAGGAAAACGCAGGCGCCGGTTGCGATGGCCCACAAGAACTGAGTGACTATTTCATGCCGAAGAACTAAGGGGTATCGTTCAGCGCGGTGTGAAAGGTAGGTTCCTCTCCATTGCGCAACTGCAAGCCAGGTTATGAGGCTCGCGAAGAAGAGTAGCGCATATTGATAGGAGGCGCCTGTAGGGTCCGAATCACTGACGCCGGGCACCCAACTCAGCGGCTTTATGTGGTTGAGCGGTTCGCAAACCGTTGCCGCACCCGCGAAGGACACTGCTATGAGAGTGACATCAATGGCTCGAGTGATGCCATTAAAGGTTTGGGCCTGCTGCTTCAGCATGACGCACTCCTACACACTAAACAATTGTCGTCAGGAAAAGTGGTGTTGCGCGTGCGCTACGATCGTTGGTGTTTAGTTTTACCTGTGTTTTTTGAACAGGATCGCAGCAGCGTAACCACAAGGAGAAACGCTGACCAATGACTTTTCTTCTCGCCCGAACGTCACGCGAGAAACGAAACTCCGTGGCCCGAGAGAGGGGGAGTTACCCTATGTCGATGTGGACCGAATAATGTGCGACAAATGAAGGGACTTAAGAGACTCTACCGGCTTGGTGAAGGAGAACCTGAAGCTCGAGCGGGTTGGCCCCACGCACGTCGGCGGAAGAATCGGAGCTGAGGAAACACTGTTCGCTCGGTGATTACCGCCTGCCCTCAGTGGCCGGTGCGAAGAGGTCAACTGTGGAGCTGAAAAGCACGTAAAGCCCTCCGGAAACTACCCCAAGAAATTGAGCATATGCACGAGCCGCTAATAAACACGGAGATAGGACACCAACCAATGGATCCTTAATGAAGGCGCGCAATGAGAATGGCAGCGTAGTCAGGATGAACAGTAGCATCACTGCTGCGACCAGCGATACGGACGACGGGCGGAAAAAGCCATACATTAGAGCCACCGGTAGAGTCGGGGCCAACAGCAGCTGAAACTTCATCAACTGGGGAGTATGGCTGTCCTTGACTACCTTTGTTGGATTCTTCCATACCGCCAATACGCGCCAGAAGGCAAACTTGAACTTCTTTTTAACATAGCTAATTAAGGCATTAGGGTGCTGATGGTAGACTGTGGCTGTTGGCGCGAACACCATCTTCCAGCCTCTGGCTGACATCCGGTACGATAGTTCAACGTCTTCGGCGCAGGCCACTGGAAAACTTACGTCATAGCCGTTCAGTTCGAGGAACCGTTAGCGTCGGAAGGCAGCCGAGTACGTATCGATAAAGTCGATCGTAGGCTGAAGCCCCATCAGCATGTATCGGTCTTCGTATTCGATTTGTACAAAGCGCGCGAGAATCTCAGGCTGTCGAGTACGGTAGGCACCCTTGGCGCCCACAACCTCAGGAGTGACGAAGGGTTTGAGCATCTCGGTAAGCCAATTCGGTAGAGGCTCACAGTCATCGTCGGTAAAGACGATGAGGTCGCCAGAAGCTTCCTTCGCTCCGCGATTGCGAGCTGCGGCTGGACCAGCGTTTGCCTGAGTGAGGACTCGAACTTCCGGGAATTGCTTTAGGACTTCAAGCGTTCTATCGGTCGAACCATCATTGACTACAATTACCTCGAAACTTGCCGGATAGTCCTGCCCTCGCAACGACGCGAGGCATCGCCCAATTTTGTCTGCGCCGTTGTAGGTCGGGATGATCACCGATGGATACACTTGACGCGGAATGTCAGCCATGGCTTATGCTTCTTTTGGTTGCGTCGCGGATTCAGGGCCGACCCCCGAGCCAAAGTTTCCGAAACTTCCCCGAATCAGGAACTTCCACAGCGTCGCAAATCCCTTTAAGTTGCGTTGCAACTCGCGCGGGTCTTTGAGCGATTGAACTGCCTTACGCATAATGTAGCCGGGATTGAGATAGAACCTGCGTCGCGCACGGTCACAGAACTCGACCAACTGCTGATGCGTAATATTGGGCAGGTTAACTACGCTATTGTGTAGCCCGTCGGCGGTGAGCCACGCGGACCAATCGTTGGTCGTTATGTAACCGCGTGCCTGTGCCTCGTTGTAAGCCTCGGTTCCGGGATAGACCATGATAGGAAAGAACTGCGCTGTATCCGGTTTGAGTTGTTTGGCGAACTCGAGGGTTTTCTCCATGCTTGCCGGGGTCTCATTCAGATTCCCCACCATAAAGCAACCGTGGACCATGATTTTCGCTTTTTGGCACAGGCTTACAAAGTTCTTCGCTTCTTCGTGATATCCAGTATCACGGGTCGGTGTATTGTTCTTGTGCATGCCACGGATCACATCCACATCACCGCTTTCGAAGCCGACGCAGAAGAGGCGCGCACCGGCCTTATGCAGAGTCGATAGGAGCTCGTAGTCGGCGCCGATGTCAGCCCGACAATTGCTATCAAAAGGTAGCTTGTTGCCTCGGCGGATTAGTTCCTGCGCCAAATCCATCGTTCGTTTTTTGTTAATGATGAAGGTATCGTCCTCCAG